>JADFGN010000369.1 GCA_022567695.1 Candidatus Poribacteria bacterium
AATGATAGCACTGACAGAGAGTTTTACACATCTCACGGCTTTGACGCAATGACGTGAGATATTCGTACAGGCAGCGGATATTGCCAAGTCCAGGTTGGATCCAATCCGACGATCAAGCGCATTCGTTCGTACCATAGAGTTCTCTGGCGAAAATAGCGAAGATGATGTGGGGTTAGCGGAGGATTTGGCCAAGCAGATTTCAGATCCGATGGAGGCTGCGTCAGCATTTTTGAGCATCGCATCGGTACATCTCAAAAATGACAATCAGGAAAAAACAAAGTGGTTTCTGGCTGAAGCAATTCGACTGGCAGAGAAAACGACAAATACCCAAGAGAAATGGATTTTGCAACATGTCGCCGCTAAATTCATCGCAAATCACGAAATCCATGCCGCCTTAAAGCTCACCCAACATACGGTTTCTAAGGGGGAAAAGATTTCTTTACTTTTGCGATTCATACGAGCACTTGCTGAACAGGGGCATACAGCTTCATCAGAACAAGATATTGAATCTTTTGAAGAAATCACTCAACAGATTCGCGGCCTTAAAGAAAGACTGGTGGTATTGGTTCAGACCGCGACGACCTATTGGAAGCTCGGAAACCAGAAGAATGCCCATCGCCTGATTGACAAGGCGCGAGAGCTTTTATACAATCTCACGAAACCGGAAGAAAAGATCGATGCCTTACTTGAGCTTTGCCAATTCTATACCCTAAGTGGCGATGACTCGAAGGCGAGTTACGCTCTCACGGAGGCGGAAACGGTCGCGAGGACTGCAAGTGAATGTTCAGAGGAATTACATCGTATTGCTTGCGCGTGGGCAAAATTGCGGCAGCCGAATAGAGCCTTATCGTTTGTTGAACATGCAGTCAATGACCCAGCCCTTTACGCACGAGTTATTGGCCAAATCGCCATCGCTTGTTCTGAGGCTGGAGATTTGGAGCGCGCTTTGGAATTGACACCAAAAGCGACAAACTCCGAGAACCGCGTAATCCTTTTAGCTATGAACGCCATTGGGTTAGTCAAGGAGGGAAATCGGGATGAGGCGAAGGAGATGTTAGAAGAAGCGAAGCAGATAGCGGGTCATTTGTCTCTGCGAATCAATCGAGCAAGAGCCTATGCCGCCATCGCCGAAGCATCGGCTCAAATTGAAGAGGCAGCTCGGGTGCTTCACTTTCTCCAGAAGTCCCTTCAAAACGCGGCTTATTCTGCACGGAATGTCGCCATGGAGGTCATTGGAAACCTGATACCCGTTTTCAATCATTTAGGCGGGCTGTCTCTTCTATCCGATGTGTATGCCCAGATTCAACGCGCTGACCGGGTTTTTGAGGGGCAGTAGTCCGCAAAATGCCATTCTGAACGAAGTAAAATTGAGGACTACTGATGGTTGAATAGCTCCGTGTTCGACTCAAGACGCCTATCCAGTGAGAGGTAGGGTTTGACAAGGGGGATCTGTTTTCTTCAAAAGATTTATCAACTCTCTTGACCGGGGATATTCTTTTAAGAAGCGATCGGAATAGATATAATTGAGAAATACTTGCTGATTTCGGTCATCAACATGATAAAAAACTTCGGCAAGTTTTTCAGGATAAAAATTAATTCCTATTTCTAACAAACTTTCGGCCCAATCGGGTGCTTCATTGATGAGTCTTGGTAGTTCTTCTAAAAGTGCTTGGTAATAAATCGCCTTATCTGCTGATTCTAAAACTGAGACAACAATTTCTTGAACTCCAAAATCTTCTTCACTCGTAAATGTCTTCATCAAAATCGTGGTAGCATCTCGGTTACAATCGTTTTTAAATTTCTTAATCAGAGTGATAAATTCCTTGTCCTCTTCCTCTGTTTGTCGAAATCTCAACTGTAGGATTCTTCTTTTTAGATCTTCATTTATTTTCATTTGTCAAGGATTCCTCGCTCTTTTGAATAATCAAGCATTTCTTTGATAGCTTGATTATATTTTTTCCCGCAATTCTGCGAACATCTTTTATTTCTCGTGCTATCGCATCGCGCATTTGATCTGAATCTACCAATTCCTTTATTTCAGAACGATACACTACTGCCTCTGTGGCACGCCCAAAACTCTTCGTTTGTACGTGATCGGTAGCCTCCATTTCAATAGCTGGGCCTTTCGAGCGTCCTAATCCACTGATACTTTGGGCAGGTATGTGGTGTCTATGAATATCCTGCCCACCTTTAAGGGAGGAATAGGCACCTCCATGGTATGTTTTTTTTTTTGAGCTAGAACTTAAATCACTCCCCTTGTTTCCTTTGCTCATCCGTTTTTCCTTCCGGCTCACTTACTGCTCACACGCTCATGAAGTTCATCAAGGCGCTGGATGACAGCCCTCGGATCGGTACCCTGAAATCCGAGGAGAGGTACTTCATCAATCACCATTTCGGCTTGGACCGGGCTCCTTATTGTCAGGCGCCTTGCCTCTGCGTAGGCTTCAGCTGCCTTTCTCCGGTCGTCTCGCTCCTGGTGAATGAGCGCGAGATAAACGTATGCAGCCGATAGACGCGGAGATCGGGGTCGGCTTTCGATGAACTCTTGAAAGGTGATGAAGGCATCCTCATATCGCCGGTCTTCATAATGGACACGTCCGATTCGGAACTGCGCTCGATCTGCGAAACTGTCGTTATAGCCTTCGGCGAGATATAGGTCTTTTTCAGGATAAGCAATCGTCGTCTGGTAGGATTTTAGTGCCTCATCATATCGACGAAGAGATCGATAAACTTCCCCAAGTTGGAAACTTGCCATCATGACCTGTGCCGAGGAGGGATATTGCTTGATCAGGTTTTGATAGAGGCCAATGGCCTTTTTCGGATTATTGAGGTGTTCGGCATAGATAGAGGCAGTACGGTACATCGCTTCGGCAGCCCATGATGATTCGGGGGATACACCAATCAGTTGACTATACGCTTCAATCGCTTGTGGATAATCTTGCAATTTACGCTCAAAGATCATTCCAATCTGAAATTGGGCATGAGCAGCCGTTGGTGTCCCGGGCTGTTTCTGGATGCCATCCTGCAATTTCTGAATGGCGGCGTACTGTTCCAGCGAGTGGAGTTGGGATTTCGCACGTTTGGCGTATTCACTGTCGGGAACATCCGTAATCAACTGCCGTGCCATCGGTAGCGCGGCGGCATAGTTGGCTTCAGCGATTTGTTGTTCGATCCGTTCCCATTCAACCTTTGGGAGATCGGCTTGAAGCTGTTGAATCTTTTCCCGTAATTCGGTCTTGATTTGGTGAAGGCTTTGGTCGTGCTTGCCGATTGCGCCAAAATAGGCAGGCTCAAGGCTGGGCAAGTAAACATGAAGGAAGGTTGTAAATCCACGAAGCGCACGACGATAGTCGCGTAGCTTTTCGTAGCAAATACCCGACCAATAGAAAACGGCGTGCATACTCCAAAAGCCAGGATATGTCTGCGGGAGTTGGTCAAGGATTGATACCGCAAGTTCATATCGTCCCTGTTCTTCATGGATGCGTGCAATTTGAAAAAGGGCATCGGCGGCGAAATTGCTTGTCGGATAATTATCGGTAGCTTTCTGATAGGCGTTAATTGCAAGTTCAGGTTGATTTAGCACCTTATGCCGCAAATTTCCAACCCGCCACTGCGCTTCCGGCGCAACTCTCGCATGTCGATGTTGCTTCAGGAGTGCTTCGTATTCGGTGATTGCCTGCTCTGGCCGATTGAGCTGATAGTGGCTACGGTACAATTCCGCGATCTGAAATTGCGCTGCAATTGCCCGGGGCGTTTCCTTATATGTACGCATGATACGCTGTTGATTACGTAGGTCTTCTAGTGCAATTTGAATATTGCGAATTTTCTGCACGCTAGTCTGGTGAGCAAAATGGGCTGGTGGGAATTGATCGACGAGCATTTGGTAGGTTTTAATTGCGTCATCATATCGCCCCATTCGGCAATAAACGTCGCCTTTTTTGATATACGCAAGAAACAGATCTTCGGCCGTGAGTCCTTTATTACTGAGTTGAACAACCCGATCATAGGCCTCTAGTGCCTTCGGATATTCGTGGGTATACGTGTAGTAGATTTCACCTAATCGGTGATAGATATTACTCAGCTGATTGACATCCTTGGTCGATTTCGCGCGTTCTTGCAAATAGCGCGTTGCTTGTTGATACTCCCCCGTTCCGATGAGAGAAGCGACATTCTCGGCGGCAACGCAAATTGCCGTGCTAAAGAGAATAACCCCTAATGCATAAAGCAGAAAACGTGGTGCGTAATGCTTCATTTCCTTATTTCCCAACTTCCTCATTTTGACGTGATGTAAACAACTTGAAGTTGCTCAGTTGCCATGGTTGAAAAACGTGTTCCCCGTCCTTGTTCTGCGACCCTCCGAAATTGACTGGCTGCTGTTCGCTCGTCATTTCTGAGATGCCGAGTAATCATGGCTTCCTCGAAATCGCGTTGAACTTCCTGCTGGATATATTGATCAATCCGTTCACTTGAGGATTGTACTTCAATCGAACTCAATGGAACGTTTGACGGTTCTTCTTCGGCAAAAAAGAACACGACGGCGAGCAGCCCTACCACCAATGTACAGGCAGCGAATGCGCCACGCCAAATCCAAGGGGATCTCTGACTTGACGTGGGGATAGGCAAACTGCGAGGAAGCAGTTTACGAGAACGAAACGGAAAGCGGCGGCGAAGAGGCGTTTTTGAGGTGTGGAAGCTTTGCCTACGCCCGCGATTAGAAAGGTCGGATTCTGCCGCGAGGCGTTTATAGACGTTCACCTCGATATCCTCAAGTGCCGACGTTGGTATGGGTATTGTTCCTGCCTGATCGGTTAGCTTCAACACTTGTTTGAATTCTTCCACTTCTCGGGCGCAGTCGGGACAATTTCGCAAATGCGCTTCAATGGAAACAGTGTGTTGATCATCAAGCAGATCGCAGACATAATCGATATAGGATTCCTCAAATTTTTCACAGGTTGTCATTGTTTAAATCTCATTTCCTTCCCAGAGGGGTAATAACACATTTCTGAGTTTCTTCATTGCCCGGTGAAGGTGAATCTTCACCGTCCCTTCTGCCATTCCAAGCACTTCGGCAATTTCCCGGATCTGTAAGCCTTCGTACCGATATAGCATGAAGGTTTCTTTCTGTTTTGGCGACAGCGCATCCACCGCCTCACGGATGATACGATTCCGATCATTTTCTTCAAGCTGCCATTCAGGATTACTCCTGAGATCTACTGCGGCGGGTTCATTGAATGATAGTTCCTCGTCATCGAGTGAATAAGTAAACCGTCGTGATTTTGCGCGATGGTGATCAATTGATAGGTTTTTGGCAATCTTATAGAGCCACGTTGAGAAACGCGCTTCGGGCCTCCATTTGCTAAGTGCGCGGTATACTTTGACAAATACCTCCAGGGTTAACTCTTCGGCGTCTTCGTAATTTCTGACCGATCTGAGCAAGTAGGCGTAAATCTTGTGCTTGTACCGCTTCATCAATTCATCAAACGCCTCCTGCCTGCCAGTCTGAAATTGTACAACTAAAATTTCATCGTCGACAATTCTATCCATAATAAATCCTTGATCAAGGCAATAGATTGAGTATACGAATATTTTGAAACGATATATTTCTTGAGAAGTTTACGACTTTTACGCGCCACTTCATGGTTCCCTTATTCTCCTACTTTCATTTCGCCAGCTCTTCCTGAACTTTGAACTTCTGAACCGATTTTCCGACCGGCTGTGTCCACGCCACTTCAACGTCTCCTTTAGCAAAGGGGTTTGGATGCGCGCGATCGGAAATGATCTTTGCGCGGATGTAAAGTTCGTCTCCCTTAAAACGGTAGATGGCCGGATTATCTGTCGTCTCAAGGAAGATCTGACCGATATCATCACTGTAAGTACGAGTTATATGAGCTGGATTTCCAGATTTGTTCAGGACAGGTTGGGATGAATCATCGAAATTTCGCGGTGTTCCAATGAATTGGGTTCGATAGGTGACACCAGAAACGGTTTGAATCTCAATATGCAAAGCATCGGAAGTCATCTTTATATTTTTCAACAAGACTCCCGTTGTTGCGTAGAAATCGCCGCGTTCCATCGCTTCGACGATTAACTCAGGTTCGAGAGCAGTTGCTTTGACCATCACCCACCCTCTACCGGCATTGGCTTTTCCGACACGTTGTTCGTGGTAATGATGCGTATCATCAACGGCGATACCGAAAACGGGGTGCCTATTCAGTTTCAAGCGCATAGATAACACAATATCCCACATCCGATCGGTTCCGGGGTGAGCGTCATCCCCCCAATTTTTCACACCGGGGTGGCCGTTGTAAACCTCGAAAAAGCGATCCCCTTGCAGCCAAATCAGATCTTCGGCAACAATTCCCCAACCGAAGTTTGGATGGTTGACATGGGCAAACATCGACCGTCCGGTCTCCACCGCCTGCTTTTGAACGGCATCAATGTTGTTCTGCATCACCTCGTAGGTACTGTTACCGCCCTGTGGCATAATGAGGGTGTTAAGATTCGTCGCATTAACGTGCACGGGGAACGTTTTGTAGCGATCAGTTATCTCTTCTCCACGGATAAGGATAAACTTCCCCGGCACTTCAAAATGTGCTTTGAGTTCGGGAAGCGTTTTGAGGCGCATTTCAAAATCTCCATCGTTTTCTCGCAGCACAACCCAATCCGCACCGAATTGTGCGCTGAGGGCATCAAGTTTCTCAGAAGTTATGAAGGTCGCCCCCAGGTCCTTCATGGGAGTTTCGATTTTACTTACCCTCAACCATCGCTCCCCTTGAAGAAGAATGTTGTGATCGGACAATGTCAGGAAATGATATCCGTTTCGACGATACCAATCAACGCTGACCTCCGGCGCGGCATCTCCGTCGCTCCAAAGGGTGTGCGTGTGTAAATTCCCCTTGAACCAGAAAAATGTCGCAGCTGGCGGCTCCGATTGATTATCACTGCGTTGTACAGGCTCATTGCAGGAAAGGATTGCAGCGGCAATTGATAGCGTGGTCAAGAAGATTAGAGTGTGAAGTATTCGCATAATCCCGAATTTTTGGAATCCAGATGGGAGTCCCTTCGCTTCGCTCGAGGGCAGGCCTGCCCTCGCGTAGCGGGGTTTCTTAATCCCGTGTAACGGGGCTACGCCCGGAGACGAGTCTGTGTTTTGCGTGAGGTCTTTTTTATCTATCGTCTCCGGGCTCGACGATCCTCCCACCCGAAGGGGGAATGCCGATTGCGCCGCAAGGAGACCAGATTCAAGATGCAAGTCGAGCGAAGCGAAGATCCCGATCTATCGGGGATACAAACAATGCTCTTCTGAATCCTGTGTATCCTGTATCCCCTGAATCCTGTATCCTGATATCCTGAATGTCTCTTTTGTCGAATTCAAATCTCAATCAGATCAGATGCAACCAATCTCCCAACAGAAAGTCAATGCGTTGGATGAGAAGCGAGACACGCCCCATCACTGTATTGCCAAACGCGGAACCGAATCCAATCATCAGGAAGATGATGCCGACCTTTGAAATCCCGCCCACCACACCACGATGCTCAACTGAAAAGAAGAAGTAGGTCAGCGTACAGATAACACCGACGAGCATCAGGATGGCTCCAAAGATTTCAAG
>JADFGN010000370.1 GCA_022567695.1 Candidatus Poribacteria bacterium
TTCTGGACTTTAGGCATCTCGCGCAGAAAATCACTGGAAAGAATGATTGCTTTGAAACGGTTTGTACCACGTGTCTTGGAATAGAGATTCACGAAATCCCACACTTGATGGACTTGACGCGAAATGGCGGCAAGCCCAAAGTGCTTAATCAGGTTTACGCTGAAACTGTCGTTGTGCTTGACTTCCATTGAGTTGAAGGCACAACCATCAGAATCAATTCCAACGAAATACTCGTGTTTCGGTTGGAAGTTTTTTAACGCAGCCTGTGGTTCTTGACTCATTTAGTATGCTCCCTTCTGTGGAGATGAGACTTATTCATCGAATGGTGTAAAGATTAGCGTTAGGTCATTTGATTTCATGCAGTTCATCGCTAAGTCAATGATATTATCTACCAGAGCTCTTGAAACTGTCTCAGGATTTGTTAAAACGTTCAAAATGGCTTTCTAAGATCCTCTCCATTTTTTCTGGGGATATATTTTCAATGAACCATAGTTTATAAAGATCAAATATCTCTTTAGCTTTTTCATTTGAGGCGACAGCTATAACACATAAATCATCATATTCATAATCTAATCCCGATTTGCCCACGAAACCGTCAAATTGAAATGTCCCATCATCATAATCAGATTCCTGAACTCTCATTACCTTTCTCAAGTCTTTGGAAATCCAACTTGCTAGAATCGTGTCATCACTAAATGGAAGCGGATACTTTAATATTCGGTCATCTACAACTCGAATACCGACATCTGTAGCCAACTTCCTAAATCTCAATCGAAAATCATACTTTATATATTCCATATCAGGCATAGCTAAGTTTCCTCTAGCAATAAGTTTATGTTATCATGAGACAAGATTAATTGGACCACGTATGATTTCAACATCAACTCTTGCATCTTTTGCTCTTACTCCACGATTGGTAAACGGCTTACTACCTATAGGTCCAATTCCACCACCAGCTTCTACCCGCCCCATCCACCTTTCTGCCTTTTGAAATGCTTCATCTCTCTGCTTTAATTCAGATTTGCGAAGACTTGCTTTTAATGTTCGCAAAGCTGCTATCGCTTCTGAAGCCCGTATAGGCCTCTTACGATTTATTACCTCCGACTTTTCCAATCCGCCTCCTTGAGCTTGAACGCGAACTGTATATTCTTGTTCTCGCATGCTTCTTAGAAGAAGTTAATTGTTATGATCTTGCCGCCAGAAGGACACGCTTTGTTTGAGCACCATCCGCTCGCCCTGAAGGGACCATGGGAGGCACTGAATGTTTTTTTGCCACATCTCGGACAGCGAGATTTCTCCTTGGTTCCACCTATAGGTTCTGCTGGAATCTCGGGCTTGGTGACTTTTTGGGGTTTCCATTTTTTTTCAGCTTCTTCCATCTGGGCTTTTAATCCTTGAATTCTTGTGACTTGAGTCTGGGAAACTAATCTCTCTTGATAGAGTTTCCTTAACTTTCCCAATGTTTCGTCAAATTCCTTTTCATGTGGTTCAAAGTTACCAATCGCCAACTGTACATTTTTGATGGAACGCTGTAATCTGTCTATCAAGATATTCGTGTCACTCATGGCCTGCCTCCGTAGCCCGTGCAATTCTCGTTAGGAGACTGTTGGTTCCTTGCGAGGGATAGATTACGCTTGGAATACCGAGTTCAACACAATCATTAAATTTGGGTCCGCTCCATGAGATTCACTCAACCATCACCTCTGGTCTTCCTTCTACCATCCACTCTGTGTGAAAAACAGTTGGTTCGCCATCTGCTCCGAGAATTGTATTTCCCTCCGCATCAATCTTGTGATATGTGTGTGCCCCGAAGTAGTCCCGCATCCCTTGAATCAGATTTGCCGAAAGTCTGCCGCTGCGATAACTATCGAAGTAAGCCAAGGCAGAACTGAACGCCGGAATGGGAACGCCGAGTTGCGTAGCTGACCCGACAACATGACGCCAATTGCCTTGAGCCGATTCAATGATTTCTCGAAAATAGGGATCAAGTAACAGGTTGGGAAGGTCTAGATTTCGATCAAAAGCCTCGGCAATCCAATGCAGGAAACGGGCACGAATAATACAGCCCCCACGCCATCCTAAGCTAATCTGCCCAAGGTCGAGGTTCCAATTATTCTCTTGGCTTGCTTCACGCATCAATGTAAACCCTTGGGCGTAAGAGCAGATCTTGGCAGCGTAAAGTGCATCGTGAATTGCTTTTAAGAATGTCTTTCGATCGCCGTCATACTTTTCGCTCGGCCCATTGATAACCTTCGCGGCTGCGACACGTTCACTTTTAATTGCTGAAATACATCGTGCGAAAACAGCCTCCGCAATTGTCGGTGCTGCGACGCCGAGGTCTAACGCGGATATGCCTGTCCATTTACCTGTCCCTTTTTGCCCGGCTTGATCCAGAATGGCGTCAACAAGTGGAACACCCGACGCATCCATCTGCGTAAAAATGTCTGCCGTAATTTCAATGAGATATGAATTCAATTCGCCCTGATTCCATTCGCTGAAGACGTCGTGCATTTCAGCCGCACTCAAACCAAGTGTCTGTTTCATCAGTACGTAGGCCTCACAGATCAACTGCATGTCCCCGTATTCGATGCCATTATGTACCATCTTAACATAGTGTCCTGCACCGTCGGGCCCGATGTGTGAACAGCAAGGCACACCATCCACTTGAGCCGCAATCTTCGTGAAAATCGGTTCAACGAGCGCATACGCTTCGGAAGAGCCGCCGGGCATCATGGCAGGTCCTTTAAGCGCACCCTCTTCGCCACCAGAAATCCCTGTGCCGATGAACAGCAAACCCTGTTTTGCAAGCGCATCGTGGCGTCGGATGGTATCCATAAAATTTGAGTTTCCACCATCGATGATCAGGTCGCCTTTTGAGAGATGGGGCGTCAATCGATCGATAAATCCATCCACCGGATCGCCTGCTTTGACCAATAGAATTATTTTCCGGGGCGGACTCAGTGTATTTATCAATTCTTCGATGCTGTGTGTTCCGATGATGTTTTTACCTTTTGCGCTTCCGTCAATGAAATTGTCTACCCGTGAGAGCGTACGGTTGAAAACCGCAACCTGAAATCCTTTGCTCTCGATGTTCAGGGCAAGATTTTCGCCCATCACTGCCAATCCGATAAGTCCAATATCCGTGTTTGCCAATTCGGTGTTCCTCCTAGTGAATTATGTCTTGAGGAGATATGATACACCACTCCCAAAATACGGTCAACCAAAAAATAGAAGGATACATCGGAGTTTGGCGGGGACGAGCCTTGCCCTTACACGACGCGAAATCCCCGATCACAAATCGAGGGGGTTCAAACGCAATGCAAGGAACGTCTATTTGGAAGTGGGTAAGGCAAGGTTGACATCAAAGAATGGCTGGTACTCGAATGGTTTCTGCGCAACTTGGAGATAGAGGGCGGCGATAAATCAAGCTGCAAGCACCTGACTACAAATCTGGAAAACGCAAATGGAATTTTAAGTGTCGTTAAGCATTGGAAGCATATTCATTGAGAAGATGCTCAAGGACGCTGGCCTTCTTAGCAATTTCTTGACTCTCGAAGGATTTAATCTCAAAGAATTTTGGCAACTGACGATAAAGTTCTGGCATGCCTAAAATCTCCTCAATCTGCTCTCGAATCCACTTATCGTAGGCAATCGGATAAGTTCGACGCGCAATAAAGAGGGCTTGAAGAAATTCCCCGAACGCATTATATAACCGACGAAACGCCTGAAAATGTAAACCTCGATTCACATACAGCGGGATGTGATCTAAGTTATTAAGGCAATATCCGCGTACCATTTCAAGTCGTTTTTGGCGAAGGGCCTCATCGTAGTATGGAAGCCATTGGGATCGGAGACGTTCAAAGTAATCGCCACGTTGCCAGAGGGGAACAGTGTAAACCAAGTAGTTCCCAATTTCCAGTTCAAACTCATCCGGGCCGGAAGTCCAACCGTGTGGTGGAATTGAAAATTGCCCATCAATGAAGTCGAGATCGACGAACGAGAATTTGCCGACTTCATCGAGTTGTTGGAAAACTCGCTCCGATTTATGGAAATCGCGCCACTGTTGTTCGAGAGCCGATCTGTCGTCTGACGTTAGATCTGGAGCCATCCACACGGCGATGTCTACACAACTATCCCGACTGGCTTTTCCACGGGCGCAGGAACAGGTGAGATTGACGGCTTCAACGCCGTCTCGACCGGAGAAGAAATTCTGAGTGGCTACTGCGGCGCGTTCATGTTCAATTGTGGGGTATGCGGCACGGATTTCCATTTTTTAATTTCCTAAGTGTGTAGATTTCCTTCAATCACGCCCAACTCCAAGCGCGTCGGCGACCCGATTGATGTAATTGAACCAAGCCGCTAACAGCGTGATTTGTAAGATCGTCCTATCATCGAAGCCTACAGCCCGTAGTTTTACGTGGTCACTCTGTTTAATCTGGGTCGCATCCTTGGTCATTTTGACAACGTAATCTAGCATGACGCGCTCCGATTCATTGATAGGAGCGGTTGTGTAATCGTCAATTAGTGCTTGCACAAATTTATCGTCCAATGTCACTCGACGCAGAAACTCTGCGTGAGAGACGATTCAGTAGAAGCAACGGTTTGTCGCTGAGACGACGGTGGTAATCATCTCGTGCTGTCGTCGTGTCAGCGATAAGTCGGGCGACATCAACACACCAAAAGTACCGAAGGCGTGATAAAGCGCGTCTGGAATTAGGCTGTGGGATGAAACGATGCTATCTCCTGACCCGGAGGGTAATTCAACAGGTAGCTCATACTCAGCCGGATATAGATCGCCCTGCGCCTCAATTGCTTGGCGCAGTTGTTCACTTGCCTCTGCCCAGGGTATGGTTTTAATCCAAGTCACAGGGTCTGTCCTCCCACCCGTAGGGTTCAGAACCGAATTTTTGCAAATTCGGCTACATATAAATTCTAGTAAATCCCTTTTTGGGTATTCAACGCCGAAGTATGCTCATGAATCCGCTGACGCTCCCGATTCGCGTGTGGATTCGCTCTTCGCGTAATCCCCGTAATTGCGTCAACTGACTCATCTGCCTTGAACCGCATGTAAAGTTTTTGTTCCTTTGCTGTCATATTCGGATTCCTGAGTCCGCGGTAGCAGAGCATCATGTTGTAGTGAGCATCCAAATCCTCCGGATCGACCGCCAATGTTTTCTGGAATTCTCCGAGTGCTTCTTCATATTTCCGTTGGAGATAGAGCAGCCGCCCAATCTCATTGCGAACCCTTCGATCACGCGGGAATTGGGCCGCCGCAATCTTTAAGTGGTGGAGTGCGTCGTCATATTTTCCGTATGCTTTTTGAGCCAACGCATAGAGGTAATGCACCTTTGCTCGGTGCGGGTTGTCGGAGGATAAGGTCTTCTGGATTTCAAAGGCTTTAAGAAGCATTTCTTCAGCCCCTTTCATATCGCCTTCCCGAATCCGACAACGGGCAACGTTAACCCACCCATCCATGTAATTTGGCTCAATCTCAGTGACTTTCAAAAACACCGCTTCCGCACCCTTGAGATCTCCCTGAAGGAACAGACCGATTCCATAGTCATTCCAACGTTCCCGGTCATTTTCTCCTGAGATGATTTCGACTTTCGGGGTTGGTACATCAGCGTCGATTACGCGGAGCGTTGCTGTATCCTCTGCCATCACAACAATCGGTAAATTGGGGATTTCTTTGATTTTACCCGCGACCTTTGATGTATCTCCGGTAAACACCCATCGTCCATCATCGTATCCTTTATCCACTTGAAAATCGGTGTCTTCGGGGTCGCGCACCCCGGCATACGCCCATTGTGTGTGCCACCAATTGAACTTGCGATAATTCAATTTCGCGTGCAACTGAAGCTCATTCCCGCAATCCGGCGGAATGAACAGCCGATAGTGAACCGTATCCGCAGCACCAGGCGGGATGGTACGTGCGTAAAGAACCGTGCGCGTTGCCCAGGCGTTGCGCTTATTGATATGATTGCCGTGTTCATCGAGCATGTACGCGCGATAGAAATGTGCGCCTTCATCGACAGGCCCGTTTCCATCTTCTGCCTCGATCATCCCGCTCCAGAAGATTGTCTTTCCATTTTCATCGGTTGCCTTCAACTCTAACCAGATATCAAAGGCATCGATGGTTCCGGCAGGAAATCGATGCCCGACACCCCTTGTGCGAACCACGACATCGATTCGAACTTCCTCGCCGCGCTTGACTGAGGCATTGGAACCATTGAGCGGGGCAATGACCTTCGTAATATCTGTTACGCTTCCGGCGGCACGTCCTTGGGTATTTCCCTCCCCCATCATACTAAACGCGGTTGGGCGATTCACAGCAGGAGATGCTTCAGCAAGTTGAATCGGAGTCGCCGGACCTAGCGCGAAGATGTCCACCGTCACCTGATTATTTTGCAAAAACTCAGTGACGACCTTGAGCTGCTCATCGTGTTTGTTGACAAAAGGTAGCGCTGTGTTTGCCCCGGGGAAGCGATGATTATGGACATAGCCCTTAATATTCCCTGCGTCTTTCGAGGCGACAAGCGGCATGTGGCAGTCCGTACACTTCTGGGATTTTTCAGGATAGTAGAAAGACAACGCCCCTTGATGTGAAACACCACTGGATTGCCACTGATCGTACTCGTCAAATCCCCGGAACCAGCGAAAATTGTTGACCGGTTCATCAAGATGAACCTTATGACAGGTTGAGCAAAATTCCGCTGTATTTTTGCGATGGAAAGGTTTCAGGAAGCTTTTTTTATGCGGTTCGGGGTCTAGCCGGATGAGATAGTTGTGGAGTTTGCGAATGATCGGGTTTTTGCTTGCGGCGATGTCATGCAACGGCGGATACTTGATTACATATCCACTGTTGCCCATCGTATCCTTAACCTTTTCGATCGAATGACACGCTGTACACGCAAGCCCGGCTTGTGCGGCTGGCGTATCCAAATTCTCCCGGATGGGACGGTCCATGACCCCATTGAGCAAGACGGCGGGGTCATGACATCCCCCGCACCATTTCGACGGTTGAATGCCATTGACATCCTGCATGTACGTAATCGACTTGCGATACCATTGATTATTGAAGGACGCAAAGTGGTGGGCTGATTCATTCCACTGCTTGTAGATGTCTGGATGACAGCCACTTGCTGCACAGGTTTTGGAGGTTAAGAAAAAGTCGGTCGGGATGAGATTTCCAGAAGCTGTCTCAACGGACGCGGGGAAAAAATGGCCATCGGTGCCACCACCTTCTTCATACATACTTGTTGGCGGGGAGGACGGATTCTTGACGAGATAATCCGGGTTCGGTCGATAGTGTTGGGTGATCTTCGCACCAATTGGGAAAAGGACGGCAATCGCAAGAACTATCGCGGCGGTTTTCGCATTGGAACTCGAAAACCCTATCTGCACCGTCGAGATGCACAGTTGACCAATGAATAAAACGGCCCCCAACGATGTCACGGCAATATGGAGGACAAGTAGCCAACGGTTGGGAGTTGTGGCACCGACAATCATCAAATATCCACCAGAAACTATCCCAACTCCCAAACAAACTATTCCGCTCTTGCCAACAATCGGCATGTTTGCCATGTATTTCCGAATGTATCCAA
>JADFGN010000371.1 GCA_022567695.1 Candidatus Poribacteria bacterium
CTTGCAGACCCGCGCTCCCTCCGAGGTGGTGAGGGCGGTGCGTCCTTCGGCTTGTACACTATCCAGTATGGTTCGTACGGTTGCTCGATCATAGCTCATATCTTTGTCCTCGCTTTCTGATAAGTATTTTGTTTAATGCATAACTTGACTTTGGTAAATAGGATTGCAAACGCAACCTTGAATCTGTTTTGACGGACATTGCAGTCGGCAAGTTAGCTATTGTTGAATTGACGGCGAGTGACAACGGCCTACTCAACCTTTTCAAGGTTTTTAGACCCGTCAATCTGCTTTAAGTGCCGGAAGTAGAGGTATCCGTAGCGCAAAGGAAACCGCTACGACACTGGAAATGATTCCCACGAGAAATACCAGTATCAAGGTCATCGAAAGTGAGAACCATGGAATTTGCGTTCCGAGGTGTGGCGCAACTGCAATGAGTGCGGAAACACTTCCAATCAACATGCCCACCACAAGCAGAAATCCATTCTCCACCAAAAGCATCAGCGACAGTGTTGCTCTACGAAAACCGAATGCGCGCAACGTCGCAAGTTCCCCTCTGCGTTCAATAATATTTCTCAGCAAAAGAATCGCTAACCCCAGTGTGCCGAGAAGAAGTCCAAGCCCACCGAGTGTTTGAAAAGTAGAAAGGTATGTGTTCTCAACGGCTTGATAATTCGCTAATTTCTCGGCTGTTGAGGTCGCGTCAAAGCCGTAATCGCTCAACGTACTTTCCAGAATTTGTTTGAGGTCTCCAGCCCCAGGCGAGGGGGATTGGATTAAAAAATATCCATATCCACTTCGGCTTGGAAAGTGTTTGGTGAAATTGGCCTCTGAAATCAGAATCTCACTTTGAAAAATGCTGCTTTGTAAAAGCCCGACTAAACGCAATTTTAACTGCGCACCAAACTCGTCTTCGATGATTAAATCTTTACCAAGTCCAAGATGCAGAATCCAAAGCACGGAATTGTAATCACCGATGGCTGGAATCACGCCGGGTTCGAGTTCGCTCTCAAGGGTTCTCCACGGATTATCCTCGCCACCCAATTGTCCCTGGAATTGAAATCCACCCCGTTTGATTAAATCCGCAGGGACACCCAGAATTCGAGGTTTCTTGGGCTGGTAGAGGTTGAGGCAACTGGCGTCTTCTCCGGGAAGAACCCGAAACGGCACAATTTGCGAACTCGCAACGACCGCCGCCTCAGATTCAGAAAACCCCATCTCAAATCGGCCTTCCTCAGAATTGAGGTCGTGATGCAGTGGAATATCCGACTCCGCAACCCAAGCAAATCCCCCGGTCCCTGATTCTTTGCGCGGGAGTTTGTCACCCCCTGCCTCAATGTGACGATTCGCGCCCACCGCAACAATGACGAAGCAGGCACATGCGACTAGCGCAGCACAGAGCATACTGCGTCCCGGCTGACGTGCACTATTTCGGAAGCCCATTCCAATTGTCGTTCGATTCATCGCCCGCCGGCTGGCCCTCAACCACAGGGAGAAGAAAGCCAGTCCCGAAATCAATAATAAAGTCCCACTTCCGAAAAATAGCCCTGCCGAAGATGTTCTGCCAGAAACGAGTGCAAGTATCAGTAGAACGCCGGCGAGCCCCAATCCCCCGAAAGCGAAAATTCGAGCGAAGCGTCCAGCATGTTTTTCAGCCAGGGTTGTAATGCCAGCGATTAAAGCACGGATGGGCACTCTGCCGAATTGACGAACCGTCCACCAGATCGAAAACAGAACGACAAAGATGGAAATGAAATAGCCAAGCAACAAACTTAGCGGAGTGATATGGAGATACAGAAAAGGCGTGCTCACGGCTGCCAACCACCATGTGCGTAACCCCACCATCATAAGCCAAGCGTAAATGGTTGCCCCGCCTAATCCAATCACGCCGCCAATCCCGGCGAGTAATCCGCCCTCTTTCAGAAAACGCCAGCGGACAGTGGCAATGGGATATCCGGTAGCCAGTAAAATACCGATTTCGCTTGCCCTTTGTTCAACACCGAGCCTAAAGAGCAATCCCACCAAAAGGGCAGCGGACACAATGAGAAACAGACTGAATCCGATAAAAAGCATGCTAAAATCTGTGGTACCTGACGCCGCTTCTAAGCCTTGGGCTTTGACAGGCTGAAACACGAATCCAACCTGTTCGGGTTTGATTTTTTCCAACAAACGTCTTTGCAAATCTGCTTTGGATATTTGTGCGGCATCAAATCGAATCGCGGTCAAATTTCCAAAGCGGCTACTCCATAGACGTTGTCCGGTTTCTGCGGAGACAAACGCCTTTGGGGTCGCCCCGAATTTATCCCAATAGGCTTCATCTGTGGGGCGGACTCGCTTCAGATCGACCGGAAACGGTGCATCCCAGTCAGACATATCATCCGCATCATGAACGCCCGGAAACTTCGGCGTCAGCGTCCGGTCAGCGGCTAACCCTTGTAATGCCAGAATCCCTTTCAGGCGAAATTGGGCGCGTTGAGTTTCATACTCCTCCGTTGGGGTAACGACAAAATAGCTTACGTCAATCGACTCGCCAACCTTCACTTTCAAATCCTTGGCTGCCCATTCGTTGAGGAGGATTTCGTCATCAGCAAGTGAGGGCGCAGCCGAACCATCGATCAGCTTAAGCGAAGCCGTAGCATGTCCGGTTTCGATCCCCGTAATTGTCGAATAGGGAATTTCTCTGCCATTTGTCGAGATGGTGTTGGCGAGATAGGTCATGATGGTCAGAAACGGGACTTGATTTTCGTCCGCAACCGCCTTAGCGATTTCGATAATATCCGGCTTGAGCAGGAATCTTTTGCTTTCGAGGGAGTGAAAATCCTCGCGCTCACGAAGCACTAAACTCAGGTCGTCTAACTTCAAAACCTGATGGAGTCGATGCTGCCAATTGGCCTCATCTTCTGATCTGCTTATTTCCTGATCTTTACCCGCGATGAGAATCGTATTTACCTGCTTCGTTTGATCAAGTGCTTTCTGCAAAACGGAAAGAGAAACGTAGGCATTCAGCGGAAGGCTTTGGTGTGGGCGCAGACCGAATCGACCAATTCCACGGTCGGGGATAACTTTCGTTAATGTAAGCCGGAGCGTTGCAACGACGTCTGCGTGATTGCGACGACCCAGCAGGAATTCGCGATGAATATCACTTTGTTTTTCAAGGGAGATAAGGACAGGGTCGCCAATTTTGGCGTTTAATTCTTTTTGGAGGGATTCGTTGATGATGACTGAAGGTTCCGCCATATGTACTTCAGTCAAAGTGTTCGGAAGGTCTTCAGGCGCGTGATGAAATAGGCCAGTGAAGCGTTGGTCGATGCCGAGAATTTGGATACGTGACGCGCGGGATTGGGTCTTTGCATCAACGGCAGTTCCATTCAGAAGAATTGCGGGTACGGCTTCGTTCGATAAATCTGCCGCTAACCCTTCCCGAAAAAAACGCTCTGATACCAACGCATGGTCAATTCGTCCCAACCGATCCAACGTTAAATCTCGCAGGCTTCCTCGAACGGAATCGCCAACCAAAAGTGCTCCCGTGAGTACCGCAGTCGCCACGGCGGCACCGAGTAGCACAGCGAGATGAATTCGCCAGAAATAGATCAAACCTTGACGTTCAGTCATTTTTTCTGAGGCTTGTTAAAATTGGAACGTGTAGTTCTGTAATTAATCTATGTAAGTGTATTCTGCTGATGCAGAGCCCTCAAAATTGCATCTCAAACAACTGCGTGTAAAATCCTCTCTCACTTTTCGCTGGACTCGGCAGAAGCTTTTCGTGATTCCGAATTCTTCCATGTTGAACAGCGTTCTTATTGCGTTTACTGCCCAGCCGAAACCCGAATATCCCGCCGGAAATTCCGCCAATAACAGCACCGAGAATTACCCCTTCAATAATACAATCCCCTTCAACGCCATCCTCGTCAAGACATCTGGCTCCTGAACCGATGGCTCCACCGATTAACCCACCGCCTAATACGCCGCTAGCAGTTCCTATACTGACTGCACGCCATTTCGATCGGTTTGGGGCAAGTTCCTGCATTTCTTTATATTCCCCCAAAGCTTTCATCGCTCCAGACGTTCCGATTTTCCGCAGTGCTTCTACCGCGGATTCACGAACGAGGGCAGAATCGTCGATCAGTGCGTTCGTTAAGGCGGGTATAGCATTTTGCGCTCGGCCCTCCATGCGACCCAACACATACGCGGCATTAACGCGAACCATGTAATTTGCATGCGCTAAGGCTTCAATCAATTCAGGAATCACAGATTCGCCGAGGTTCGTCAATTGATTAATCGCACGAAGCCGATAAGACATATCGGTATGTCCAAGTTGTTGAATCAGAGAATCTGTCTCCTGTGCATCAGATATTGAAATCGTCCCAACGAAACTCAAAACAACACATACAATAAGCACTTTGAATTCTGCCATTTTTCTCGTACCTGTTTTCTGCCACTTTGGGTGGATGCAGATAATTGAATTATTCCGCATCTAACCGTTTTTGAAAAGTGCCTCGGTTTCTGGTTTGACCGTGCCAGTTTCGTCGAATGGCTCTATGGCCTTATCGATCCGTTGATCAATTCAAAACGCCGTTCAAACCGAGCCGCAAGCTCAAGGCTGTGAGTCACGACTATCAAGATGTTCTGTTCAGCTTGGTGAAGCTCAAATAGGAGAGAGGAAACGGCGTCTGCTGTGGCGTGGTCCAGATTGCCTGTGGGTTCATCGCAAAGCAGAAGACTCGGCTGATTGATTAGCGCGCGTGCTACAGCGACACGCTGTCGTTCACCCCCAGAAAGCTCGGCGGGACGGTGATTGAGTCGGTGGGCGAGCCCGACACGTTGTAACAATTCCCGCGCCCGTTCCCCAGCGGCTCCATTGCGGTTTTTGAACGCCATCGTCGGAATCAGTACATTTTCGAGGACAGAATACTGCGGCAGCAGATGGTGGTCTTGAAAGACAAAACCAATCACTTGATTCCGAAATCTGGCAAGTTGCGGTTCAGGTAAAGTAAACGGGTCTTTACCGTCAATCTCAATCGTTCCCGATGAAGGTCGGTCTAAAGTACCGATCAAATGTAGCAACGTACTCTTACCGGAGCCGGAGGGACCGGTGATAACTAAAGATTGGCTTTGTGCCATCTCAAACGAAACCCCGCGAAGCACTTCGACCGGATTTTCGTCTTTCCCAAAGTTTTTGTAAATATCCGAGACTTTCAGCGCAGTTGAACCTGATACCCCCATTTTTCTACCTTTCGATTTCCCCGCTGATTTTGTATTGGCATGAGAAGTTCATGATGGACAAAACCCCAATGTTGACATAGTTTACTCCGAATCGGAAGACGGTGCCTCTTGAATCTGCTCCGCGATACAATCGGGAATTGGGATGGCTCTTAATTTTTCACCCGGATTGCAGATGCAACACACAGCCGTCACTTGACCGCGAGCAACCTCCAGATCTCCTTTTTTGAAAATAAATTGATAAGTGATGGATTTGCCCCCTTTCCTCGCAATTGTCATGTGAATGTCTAACACGTCCTCAAATTTAACGGGCTGAAAATATTCGCACGATGCCGCCAGCCGTGGCCATCCGATTTTGTTTCCATCTATTTCTGTGGCGACACTTGTTCCCAATGAACGCAGAAATTCATGTTCCGCGCTTTCCATGAAAATGAAAAACCGGGTAAAATGAATGATGCCCGCCATGTCAGTGTCTGAGAATTCGATTCGTCGTCTTGTATGATATTCGTGTGGCATGGTGTTGTGATCAGATAAACTTGCTTTCAGCCTTGGCTTTGACATCCTCGCAAAGATCTAAACAATCATTCACATAACTTCTAGCATCTTCTGGAGCAAGCACAGTTTTTATGAGTCGCTTATGAGCATACTCTCCTCGCTCTCTCGCAAGTTTTTGTAGCGAGTTTTTTAGCCCTATATCCTCTTTAATATCAATGGCAACGGGTATCAGTAAATTTCTGAGATACTTTAGTGATATGCCATGATTATTGTATACATCAGTCGAGAATTTCTTTTTAATATCTTCAAAAAGAGGTCTTAGGTAATCGAAGACTCTGGTTTCAGCCTTTTCCTCATCTTGATCAATTTCAATCTTCAATCCATAATACGATACGAGCATCATTAACGTATCTGTATACTTTCCTGAAGTCATCCACTCATTTAAACTTAGGCTCATGACTTTGAGTGCAACCTTCTCGAAATACTCTTCAAATGCCGCATGACACAGGAGACAATAAGCCTGAACCTGATGTTCATACGCTTCCGGCCCTGTACTCGGATCAGTTGGAATGAAGGCATCTATGAAGGTCTTCTGCAAATCCTCAATGTGTTTTTTGAGTTCCTTCAGTAAATTCTCAAAATCGCTCATTTGTCCGATCGGTCATAATTCAGTGGGAGCATCGATAGGTCAGTACCAAGGGTGCTATTTATGAAATCGCAAAAAAGCTTGTATCTAATCGCGTACTTCTCAAGGTCACTTGTGGATGTCCTAATTGATTCTCTAAATCTCTCGTTCCTTCCGCAGAATTTTTTGAACTCCTCCACGAAAAATTTTCTCTTTCCGTTTATAGCCTCATCATCTAATTGCATGAAGTAATAGACTTCTACCTCGAAAAGTGCCTTATTCAGTCTCTCCCATCCTTTGCCGTCTGTGTATTTGCGACCAATTATTTCGCTTTTTCCAAAAACCTGCTGAAGCCTTTCGATAGCCTTATTAAAATCTGAATAGACCTGTTTTACCAGTTCATTGTACTCTTCCCACTTCTTCGTTACGTCTCCCATCGTATCATCCAGAAATTTTCTGAGATTGCCTTTGTAGTTTTGACTGAACAATACAAAGCAGATAAACCTCAGTATTATTTCAACATCTCTCATCCGCGGATCGGATTCGTTAAGCTTTAGAACTTTATGAATGGGTTGCAAATCCGTGGTAATCTCCATTAGGTAGTCTGCAAACGGTCCCTTATTAAGAACCTGTCTGAGTTCTTGCGAACTGAGAGGAACAGATCCTGTATTAAGTCGATAGAATATATTATACAAGACATCGGAAGACTGATAGTTGGAGACGACAGTGCATCGAACGTCTGCATTCAAAAACGCTCGTTCCTCCTCCTCATAGGTTGAATCCGTTTGCATTTGATCAAAGGTTACCCCTTGCAGATCAGTCCTTACACTCAGTTGTTTTCCAAGTTTTGGGTTATCCCAGTAATCGAATTTTTCGGGATTTATAAATCCTGCAATCGTAAGAAGTCGCTGTTTGCCATCAATAATTATAAATGCTCTCTTTTTTTGGGGATGTTCGGCTAATACGATTTCCGGGACCGGCAAACCGACAATTAAGGATTCAATGAGTCGGGTTTTTTTATCGTCATTCCAAGCATTTCGTCTCTGAAATTTTGGATTCAGATCGATATTTCCTTGTTCAATCTGACTGTGTATCGTCTGAATCGTCCAATCGCGGGACCAAACGACCAACGAACTAAAATCTGGAGATTCCGCTTGTCGGGTCATCTCTTCGATCATATCGTCGTTCCAATCTTCCGTGCTATCGTTCTCTGTCACATAATAATCCTCTGCCATGTGTTTCTCCCTCGTGATTTAGTT
>JADFGN010000019.1 GCA_022567695.1 Candidatus Poribacteria bacterium
TACCACCGGACCAGCATCGTTGCGGGCAGCATTTGAAAAGCAGCGCTATATCCGCCCTTGGCGATACTGCGTCACCATTGATGTGTTCGACGATTCACTCTCTGAAGGCGATATTGTCACACTGACTTTTGGCGATACGTCGGGTGGCGGACCGGGCAGCCGAGCACAGACTTTTTGCAAGGATGCCTTCGAGTTTCGGGTTGCCGTCGATTGGTGTGGTACGTGGGTTTACACGGTTGTGCCGTCGCCGAAGATTCCAATCATCAGCGGACCGCCACATCGTTTGGTGGTAGTGGGGCCGTCGGAGACCACGCCTGGGGAAGACACCTGGATGGGAATGAAAGCAGAAGATGTATGGGGCAATCCCTGCACAGCTTATGATGGGAAGGTGTGGATTAATGCCGAAGGATTGAGCGGTCTGCCAGAGTTCTACCGATTCCAGCCAGCGGATGGGGGCGTGCGACGCTTTGAAGGTGTGAGCGCAGCGACCACAGGAGTTTATCGCGTACAGGTAAAAGATACAGAGAACAAACTGGAAGCCGAAGGCAATCCGCTAAAATGTGTCGAAGCTCACGGAGCGTATCGTCCCTTTTGGGGAGATCTCCACGGACAAAGCGAGGAAACAGTCGGGACAAATCCGGTATCTTCCTACTTTCGTTTTGCGCGGGAAGCGGCCCTCGTCGACTTTGCGGGGCACCAGGGAAACGACTTCCAAATTACGGAAAACGTCTGGACTGAGATTCGTAAGCAAGCCAATACGCAATACGAACCCGGACGATTTGTTGCATTTGTCGGATACGAGTGGTCAGCGAATACGCCCCTAGGCGGCGATCACAATGTTTACTATCCGGGCGCAGATGGTCCGTTGCATCGGTCAAGTCATGTGCTCATCCCGGACAAATCGGATATCGATACCGACTGCACACACATCAAAGATCTCTATGCCGCGTTGAATGGACAAGATGTCCTGCTGGTGCCCCATGTGGGAGGACGCTACGCCAACTTGAAATGGCACGATGCAAAACTAGAGCAGCTGATCGAAGTTTACTCCGAGTGGGGCGAGTTCGAGTGGTTTCTGCGTGAAGCACTCGAAAAGGGCTATCGAGTGGGTTTCGTTGCCGGCAGCGACGATCACAAGGGACGTCCTGGAGCCGCCCATCCGGGCAGTGGTTCCTTTGGCGTGTACGGCGGGTTGACCTGCATCTACGCAGGGGAGTTGACGCGGCAGGGGTTATGGGAGGCACTTAAAGCGCGACGATGTTATGGGACCACCGGACAGCGCATCCTGCTGGAGGTAAACGCCGACGGGCATCCAATGGGGTCGGCATATCAAGCGAGTGAGCCGCCAGAGATTTCAGTGTGCGTCCTCGGCACTGCTCCAATTGAACGGGTGGATATTTTCAGAGGATTGAAACAGGTTTACACTTTTCCAGAGACAATAGATCGGTCGAAGGACAGCATCCGCGTGGCGTGGTCCGGGCAACGAATCAGGGCACGAAATCGGCTGGTACGATGGGACGGAACGCTTGAGATCGATCGAGGACAGATCTTGAGTGCCGAAGGTTATGCGTTTGATTCCCCGGCGGAAGGTATTAATGAGGTGACCCAGCAAACCGTATCCTGGAAATCCGTGACGACGGGCGATGCTGACGGGGTGGTATTGAAACTCGATGCGCCACCGGAGACGTTGCTTGATTTTAAAACCCGCATCCTGAATCGATCACTTTCTCTTGCGGAAATTGCCGAAGGGCCTGTAGTAGCGAATGCAGGCGGAATCGATATCAAGGTGGCGTTTGAGTATCTGCCACTCGGTGCAGGCAGGGAGATCGCGTTTACGTTTCGAGAAACAGAGTTGCCGTCAGGCTGCCATCCCTACTGGGTACGGGTAGTACAAACGGATGGAGCAAAGGCATGGGCGAGTCCAATCTATGTGACTATTGGCAGTAGGGGCGAGGCATGCCTCGCCCCTACTGGATTTTCCTAACTCGCGAGGGGAATTTCTAATTCAACAACAGGGTCATTGATTTAACTAATTTTCGTGAATAAGTTCCCGCAAGAAATCAGTTATCATGCGGGTCCTGTGGTTTAAAATATAGACTTTAATAGAGAAATTTAGTTACTTGTATGATTTGTGTTAGAATTAACATCGGTTTTCGCTAAGCCAAATCGTATCTGATCCCCGTCATTGCTCGGTATCAGATTCTGCTTAAAAGCTATGAATCGAGTAGGTACAAAAAAGATTGTTACACAAAGGCTAACGCGCACTTTTAAAGAGGAAATCAAATGAGTTCAACGAAAAGCATTCTTCTGATACTTTTTCTTTTTATTATAACAGCCACTAGCACTTTTGGACAATGGCTACTTGTTCCAATGGATGGGACGCAAACCAATCACTTGAAGGCTTATGGATTGACATATTGGACACTGGAAGTCCCACGAGAATATGAAGCAAAATGGCTGTTAAATTATAGAGGCGGATCTTTCCTTTTGAAGGACTTCCCTGATGTGCGAGCCAGAGCGCAAGAAATGGGCGTCAGTTTCCAGCCGATTTCCCCTCCCGAGTATGGTGGCATTCAAGTCGAGATAGAAAATAACAACATGGATGAGATTCTCTTGGAAAAAGCCCCGAAGATCGCTGTTTACGCACCATCAGCAGATACCCCTTATCGAGATCCATGGGACGATGCTGTAAAGATTGCCATGGACTATGCAGGGATTCCTTACGACGTGATTTGGGATAAGGAATTGGGGATAGGTGTTCTAGAAATCGGAAAGTACGATTGGCTACACCTACACCACGAGGATTTTACAGGACAGCACGGAAAATTCTACAGAGCTTTTAAGGGGCAGGTATGGTATCAGCAACGTGTCCGCTTATTTGAGAAAGCGGCGACCGAAGCCGGTTTTAGTCGAGTGCCTGAACACAAAGGATATATCGCTCAATTCCTCCAAGATTATGTTACCAACGGCGGCTTTTTATTTGCGATGTGTTCTGCACCAGAGACGTTGGACATTGCATTGGCAACAAAGAATGGAGCAGTAGATATCGTTGCACCTGAATTGGATAGTACGCCGATTGATCCAAACTACCGTTCTAAGCTGACGTTTGAAAGAACCTTCGCATTTGAGAATTTTAATCTGTACACGGACCCAAATCGATACGAATTTTCTAACATCGATAATCCCCAGCCGGGTCCCAACCCGCTGTTGGGGATTGAAGATTTTATGCTCTTCGAGTTTGCGGCGAAACACGACCCCATTCCGACAATGCTTACGCAGAACCACGTGAGTCGCGTGCGTGGATTTCTTGGTCAAACAACCTCGTTCAACAGAGACACCCTCCGCGATACCGTAACCATTTTGGGTGACATCGAAGGAAGCCGTTACGCCAAGTATATTCACGGAAAGTTGGGAAGGGGGACATTTACATTTTTTGGTGGGCATGACCCTGAAGATTACAGACATCTCGTTGGTGAGGGAAAGGTTCCAACTAATCTTGATCTCCATAAGGATTCGCCGGGCTATCGTTTGATTCTGAATAATATCCTATTCCCTGCCGCGAAGAAAAGACCTCAGAAAACATGAAGCATGATAGGCAATAAATCCATCCATAAATTAAAGGAGTTGTTGAAAGTGCCAGCTTATTATCGTGAGGGAGAGAATTGGGAAGACTATTTACAGCGTAAAGCATTTGCCGAAGACGTTCCCACCGCGATTGAGCAAATTAAACGAAAGATTGATTACCAGCAGGTTGATAGAGAAGAACAGACAGACGACCTTGATTTCATATCAGAAGGTATTGCGGGACTCCAATCAGCGTTCGATATTGCAATGGAGAAAGTTTTATGGAAGCTGCAAATGCGACGGGAGTCCTTGAACAAAATTTTAGTGGAATTGCGGTCCCCAGAGTTGGAAGATGAAGCGAAGACATTTCGTCAACGCGCTGAAGAAGCCTACATCAACGGCTGGTATGAGGAAGCGTTGGATGATTTTCTGGAAGCTGAAAAGCAAAATTCCCGCGATTTTTCAGTATTGCGCTCAATTGCGAACATCTATCTTTACGAGAAACTAAACTACGACAAAGCATTAGAATATTATGAGAAGTGTGCGAAATTTGCTGAGCCATACTCCAAAGCATACACTGCTGAAGTACTAATGCTGGCAGGTTGGGTGTGCTATCTTCAAAGGGATGATTCCGCTGCAATTACAAATGCACAAAACGCCCTTCAAATGAATCCACGTCTAACTGAAGCATATTACACTCATGCTAAATTTGCTGCGGCAAGCGGTAACGCTCAAATTGCGATTCTCTCTTTGGAGAAGGCAATCCTGGTGGATGCACATTACTGGACTAAAGTCGAAAATGATCGCGATTTTGACTCTATCCAGTCGGACTTGCAGAGTTTACCAGATTGCTTACGGGATAAAGCAAAAGCAGAAGCAGAGAGCATCTTGGATGCACAAAAGATCCTTGATGACTATTACATCAAGCCTTGTATGGAAACTCAACAATTGACAGCGCAACTCAACGAGGCGACAAATCTCTTCAATCAAGCGGCCACTTGTTTCGATTATTTGGAGCTCATTCCAAAGTTGAGGAAATATCGAAAAACGTTCGATACGTTAAGAAATTATGGCGAAATTGCTATCCTAAAAGGCCACGCAAATCACATTCGTTCTCTCAGTTTCAGTCCAGATGGCGCGGTTCTGGCCAGTGCATCAGGCAAGACAATTTGGCTTTGGGATATGACCACCAAAGAGCAAACCGCTATCCTGGAAGGACATACAAGGGATGTGGCTTGCATCACCTTTAGCCCAAACGGGAGGCTTTTGGTGAGCGGTTCAGGTGATGGCACCGTCCGGGTCTGGGACGTAGCGACAAAGCAGGCAATCGCTCAACTTGAGGGGCATACAGATTGGGTTACCTCTGTGAGTTTTAGTCCAGATGGAAGGCTTTTGGCAAGTGCGTCAGAGGATAGTACCATCCGGCTCTGGGATGTCGCAACAAAGCAACCAATTGTTCAATTCGGGCAACATATGGATGCAACCCTCCGGTTGTGGAAGTTGTGGAAGACAGATACGGTATTATCTATCGCCTTCAGCCCAGATGGGCGGTTTCTGGTGAGTGCGTCAAAGGATCGGATAGTCCGGCTTTGGCAGATAGCTACGCAGAAACAGATGGCTCAATTTGAAGGACATACAAATTGGGTTCATGCCGTTGTCTTCAGCGCAGATGGGCAGTTTCTGGCCAGTGCATCAAGGGATGAAACCATTCGGCTTTGGGATGTCACGACAAAAAAGGAGATTGCTCAACTCGACGGACATATAAATTGGGTTCATGCCGTTGTTTTCAACAAATATGGGAATCTGTTGGCAAGTGCGTCAGAAGATAAAACTGTTCGGCTTTGGGATGTTGCAACGAAAAGGCAGATTGCTCAGCTCGAAGGACATACAAGTTGGGCTACTTCTGTCGCCTTTAGCCCAGATGGAAAGTTCTTGGCAAGTGGTTCGGGGGATAAAACAGTCCGGCTTTGGGGAATGGACCTTGTGATGACTAAGGCTGAGAAAGCGGAACGAGATCAGTTTCAACACGGGGCCGAACACAGACTCCAATTGGAAAAAGAGCGCTGGTATCGCGAAAATCAAGATGAGGCACAAAAAGCAATTGCTGAAGTACGTCAATCACTAGAACAGTTGACCTCTGGAGGACGGAAATATACATCTGTCGAACTCCAATTCGCAAAAGGTCTATTAGATCAGGCGCAATCCGCTTTTGATCAAGATAGTTTTGAGCTTGCCAAACTTCTGACGAAGCGGGTAAAAGCTGCGTCTGTAGAGATCAAAAAACTCATTACAATTCGCAGGCAGCAAGAATACCGCCGAAATGGACAGTGCGTGGTGTGTGGCAAAAAGCTTGGATTCTTCGAGAAACGCAGCGGAAGTGAAAGATGTAAGGCCCATCGATAATTATTTACGGCTCGTATTTCCGGTAATATCCGCGACCCTGTGCGGACGCCGGCTTTAAATTCTGTCGCATCACATTCACCAACACAACTTTCGGAAACAGCATTATTGGTGGCACTTCAATAGGCTTTGACATCAAAAAAATCTTGAATTTTTCTTTTTGCTGTGTTTAAGTAAACCCCTACAATGGGTGCGGACTTAACCCAGCTGTTTTGAGTTGTTCTATATAGATTCGGCGGATGTGATTAAAAGTGTCAATATAAACCTTCGTGCGGTAATCAGGGTAAGTCCAATCCCAAGCTTGAAAGGTTTTACGGAAAAACCTGAGCGTAATCTCAGCGTAAATGCCTTGCTGGAGATAGATACGGTGCGCATGATCTTTTGTTGAAGCGAGGACCAGTTTAGCAGCCGAAATGTATCCGGGATCCAGATTCACCCGGCGGCGTCTAGTTCCATCAATCACATATTCATCCTCGACTGCATTCGAGAAAAGTTTTACGGAAGCAAGTTTATCAGGGACAATCAGTCTTTGAAAACTAATAAACTGTCGCTTTAGCTCTTTTCCCATCTCCGGCTCATAATAGTTTGTATAGTCGAAGGGAAAAAACTGACTGGTAAAGTCAATAGGACCGAACTGTTCTGATAGTCGTTGATACACTGACTCTAGTAGATTTGATTTTGCGGCGAGTGTTCCAACAATCAGTTTTACGGGTGAAGGTGGTTTAGTCTGCCCCATTTCTTTTCGTCTATCCGCGAACAGGATCGTTCATTTTGCGTATGAGTTGGTCTGACACCATCCTCACGTATTGATTTAGTATAGCATGACACAATGGACAAATCAATTGTAATTCCGTTATAGGGCGGTTTAATTCTGCGCAAAAGTCGATGATTTCTGTCATTCCTTCGCGAAGTTTACCCTCGAACGCAGTGAAGGGCTCGAGGACAGGCTTTGAGCACAGCGAAAGATCGCAACGCTTCGCAATAAAGAGATTCTCTTCGAGTGGGGGGCAGGCCTCACGCACTTCGCTCGCTCAGAATGACAAGTGCGGCTCAAGCGGCTGAATTACCGAAAATTAAATGCCCCTAAATTCTGTTAAAAATTCGCTTGACATTAAAGCCGGTTTTTCATATAATAATACGTTGCGCGTAATACAAGGAGAATTTGTCTGTAGCGCAAAGTGGGATTTGTTTGTAGCAACCATCTATATTTTTAACCCTCTTAAGGTAAGGTGAAAGCATGCCCCACGTCGTCCAATTTGGTAAGCGTGAACGACTATCTTTTGCGAAAACCCCAGAAATCATAAACCTCCCGGATCTGGTTGAGATCCAAAAAACCTCTTACAATGAGTTCTTACAACAAAATGTTGACCCGGATGCACGTGAAGACATAGGCTTGCACGCCGTGTTCAACGAAGTTTTTCCTTTCACCGATTTTAGTGAAACTTCCAGCCTCGAATTTGTTAGTTATTCCCTCGGTGCTTCGAAATACAACATCAACGAATGTCAATCTCGTGGTTTTACTTACGCAATTCCACTCAAGATTCGCGTGCGGCTAATCATGCGGGAAAAGGACAAGGATACCGGTGATAAGCAGGTTATTGACATCAAAGAATCCGAAGTCTACATGGGCGAAATCCCTCGAATGACGGAGAACGGAACCTTCATTATCAACGGGAGTGAACGCGTGATTGTCAGCCAACTGCACCGATCACCGAGTGCGAGCTTTGGCGAAATGACTCACACCAGTGGGCAAAGACTCTTTATTGGTCGGATTACCCCGTATCGAGGGGCATGGATTGAATTTGAATATGACATCAAAGACCTTATCCATGTAAGACTTGATCGCCGGAAAAAGATGCTTGTGACCGTTTTGTTGCGAGCGCTGGGCTGGGAAACAGATGAGGAAATTCTTAAGCTTTTCGCCAAGACGGAGTATATCTCATTAAGTGGGGATGCGTCGACCTTGCAATCGCTTGAAGACCGAGTTACCGCTGCCCCTATAATTGATCCTTCCACGGGAGAAGTGCTGTTGGAAGCCAACACGGAGTTGACTGATGACCATTTAACGACACTTTTTGAATCCGAGGTTCAAGAGATCGAGATGTTGGATGAAAATGACAGTGAGATAATCCGGTTTTTGCGAAACACCCTTGAGCGTGACCATCAGGCAGATTATAAGGAAGGCCACATTCAAGATCAGGCGTTGGTCGAAATCTTTCGGAAACTTCAGCCAGGAGATCCGCCGACCCTGGAGAGTGCCCGTAACCGCTTCGAGAAGATGTTTTTCGATTCAGTTCGGTACGATCTCTCGCGTGTAGGACGGTATAAGCTTAACGAAAAGCTCGGTTCCCTTTCTATATACCGGAACGGTAGCAATGGGAGTTTGTCAGGCGATACGTCATTACCCGACGAATCCATGCGTATCTTACGGAGAGAGGACATTGCTGCCGCACTCAAGTACTTGATGGACGTCCAGAATGGAGAAGGGGAAAAGGATGACATAGATCACTTAGGAAATCGCCGAGTTAGGTCTGTCGGTGAGTTGCTACAGAACCAGGTCCGTGTGGGGCTACTGCGCGTTGCTCGGGCTGCCCGTGAACGGATGACCATTCAGGAACTCGAAAACGCGACACCCGCTGACCTAATCAATCCGAAACCGCTGGCGGCAGCAATTAAAGACTTTTTCGGATCTAGTCAGCTTTCTCAATTTATGCAGCAGACAAACCCACTCGATGAATTAACACACAAGCGCCGTCTTTCCGCACTTGGTCCCGGTGGCTTGCATCGCGAGCGCGCCACTTTTGAAGTCAGAGATGTGCATCGTACGCACTATGGGCGGGTGTGTCCAATCGAGACGCCCGAAGGCCCATCCGTCGGCTTAATCGTTTCACTTTCAACTTATGCTCGTGTTAATGCCTACGGCTTTCTGGAAACTCCCTATCGGAAAGCGATTAATGGTGTTGCCACCGATCAGATTGACTACCTGACGGCTGACAAGGAAGATGCGTTTATCATTGCACAGGCAGGCTCAACACTTGATACTGAAAAACGCCTTACCGACGACCAGGTCATCTCACGTTTCAAGGGTGAATATCCCCGCGTGTCTCCCGACGAGGTCGATTACATTGACGTTTCCCCTAAACAGATTGTTGGTGTTTCTGCTGCGTTGATTCCCTTCCTAGAACATGACGACGCTAACCGGGCATTGATGGGCAGTAATATGCAACGACAGGCAGTACCACTGATACGTCCTCAAGCACCAAGGATTGGTACGGGCATGGAATACAAAGCCGCTCGGGATTCCGGTGCGGTCGTGTTGGCGAAGCGCGATGGCATCGTTGAAAGCGTCTCCGCGTCAGAGATTATCATCCGAACAGATGATGCCTTCCGCATTGATGGAGGAGAGCAATCTTTTTCTGAGATGGGATACGATGTTTATCAGCTGATCAACTTTAAGCGTTCAAACAGTGGTACCTGCATACATCAACGTCCTTGCGTTTTCGTCGGCGAAAAGATCAAAACTGGACAGGCTATCGCCGATGGTTCTTCCACTGATAACGGTGAACTCGCTTTAGGTACAAACATTCTAGTGGCCTTCATGCCGTGGGAAGGGTACAATTTTGAAGATGCTATCCTCCTCAGTGAATCTCTTGTGACCGACGACATGTTTACGTCCATCCACATTGACGAATTTGAAGTCGATGCCCGGGACACTAAGATGGGACGCGAAGAGATTACTCGCGACATTCCAAATCTTTCCGAGGAGAGCTTAAGCCAGCTTGATGAAGAGGGGATTATTCGTGTCGGCTCGACTGTCCGTCCGGGAAGAATCCTTGTCGGAAAAGTGACACCCAAAGGCGAAAGTGACCTGGGTCCCGAAGAAAAGCTACTTCGCGCTATTTTCGGTGAAAAGGTTGGGGAAGTTCGCGACGCAAGTACATACGCAAAACCGGGTGTCGAAGGCGTGGTGATTGACGTAAAAGTGTTCTCTCGAAAAGAACGGGAGAAAGATCGGCAAACTCAACTGCGAGAAGCCGCCAAGGAAAAAGTGGTCGAAAAAGAATGGGGGGCAAAACGAGCACTGATTTACCAGCGACAGAACGACGAGGTTCAACAGACATTGCTCGGTAAAACATTGTCTCTTCCGATTCATGATCGAGGGGATGTCCTCGCACAGGCAGGCGATACGGTAACCCAGGAACTACTTGATAGTTTGTTGGTCGAGGCGAACTTACAGCGTATTGTTGTCACCGATGCCGATGCGATGGATCGCATCCAACGTATTCGCCAACTCGCCCAAGGTCGGATCGAAGCGCTTAACGCCGAAAAAGATGCGGAGATAGAAAAGATTCGCAAAGGTGATGAACTCAAACCTGGGGTCATTAAATTGGTGAAAGTCTACGTTGCTAGCCGTCGAAGAATCTCTGTTGGGGACAAAATGGCTGGCAGACACGGCAACAAAGGGGTCGTCGCAAAAATTCTGCCCCAAGAAGACATGCCCTACCTTGAAGACGGTACGCCAATTCAGATCGTGTTGAATCCTCTGGGTGTGCCGAGTCGTATGAATGTGGGACAGATTCTTGAGACTCATCTTGGCTGGGCGGTCCATAAGTTAGGTCTTTATATTGCCACCCCTGTCTTTGACGGTGCAACGGAGGAAGAGATTCAGCAGTTACTCATCAAAGCGGGGCTCCCACCAACCGGAAAGACACGCCTTTATGATGGACGAACCGGCGAATCATTCGCGCAAGAAGTTACCGTTGGTTATGCTTACATGTTGAAACTCAACCATCTTGTTGACGATAAGATTCACGCCCGGAGCACAGGCCCATATTCGCTAGTTACCCAACAACCTCTAGGCGGCAAAGCCCAACAGGGTGGCCAACGATTTGGCGAAATGGAGGTGTGGGCGTTGGAGGCTTACGGTGCGGCTTACACACTCCAAGAATTGCTAACGATTAAGTCAGATGATGTCACCGGCCGAAGCAAAATCTATGAAGTGATTGTGAAGGGCGAAAACGCCCCTGCACCCGGCACTCCCGAGTCATTCAACGTTCTCGTGAAAGAACTCCAGAGTTTATGCCTTGATGTGAGTCTCGAAAAACGCAGTGAACTTCCCGACCCCACTGAAGCACTTCCAACCATACAGTGGGGAAGCTCTGTTGAAGATTAGTACTCATCAACTTTAATTTGATAGATGGAAAGACTTCGGAAGTTTTAGAGACTTCGCAAGTCTTTCCATCAGTTTGAACTAGGCAGACTACTAGGGGCGGTAACTCTATTCTTAAGGTTTCCGATCCTACCTCATTCTTTCAACTCCTGAACCTTTAATTCCTCCTCCTCCTGAACCCTTTCATAAAAGGAGAATCACTGTGTCAACAAATTCGAATAACTTTGACCTGATCTCAATACGAATTGCTTCTCCAGAACAAATCAAAAATTGGTCGAAGCCATCAAGCTGCAAACGACGGAGCAGTGGTATCTGGCCATGCCCGATGATGGGTGAATGTTCCTGCGGAGAAGTCCGAAAACCAGAGACGATTAACTATCGGACCTTCCGCCCGGAACGCGATGGTTTATTCTGTGAGGCGATTTTCGGTCCCCAGAAGGATTGGGAATGTGCATGCGGAAAATACAAACGGATTAAGCACAGAGGAACCATCTGTGACCGATGTGGCGTTGAAGTTACCCAGCAGCGTGTCCGTCGTGAGCGGATGGGCTATATCCAACTCGCTGCGCCAGTTTCCCACGTTTGGTACTTCAAAGGCTTGCCCTCCCGAGTGGGGCTTTTCCTCGATCTCCCATTCCGGGATGTTGAGCGACTCCTTTACTTTGAAGCCTACATCGTCCTTGAAGTGACCGATCCTGATTGTCCGTTGACGGTGAAGCAACTCCTGACAGAGGATGAATATCTGACCTTAAAAACTCAATTCCCAGATGGTTTCCGTGCCGGTCTAGGTGCTGAGGCAGTCGGAGAATTGCTCTCGCGGATCGATTTAGATCACGAGATTAAACACCTTAGAAGAGAATTAGAAGAGACAGGCAGCAAGCAGAAAGCTAAAAAATTCTCCAGAAGGCTGAAGTTGGTGATGGGATTTAAAAAATCCGGCAACCATCCTCAATGGATGATCCTTTCGCTGATCCCTGTGATTCCTCCTGACCTTCGCCCTCTCGTTGCGCTTGATGGTGGTCGGTTTGCTACCAGTGACCTCAATGACTTGTATCGACGGGTCATCAATCGGAACAATCGGCTTAAACGCCTGATGGAACTGCGCGCACCGGATGTGATTATCCGGAACGAAAAAAGGATGCTCCAAGAAGCAGTTGATGCGTTGTTAGATAATGGACGGCATGGTCGCGTTGTGCGCGGACCCGGAAATCGTTCGCTCAAGTCACTTTCCGACATGCTCAAAGGGAAGACTGGGCGTTTTCGCCAGAACTTACTGGGCAAACGGGTCGATTACTCCGGGAGATCTGTAATTGTAGTTGGTCCCGAACTCCAATTAGATCAGTGCGGGCTACCGAAAGAGATGGCGCTTGAATTGTTCAAGCCGTTCATCATCCGCAAGCTTCAGGAGAAAGGATACGCTCACACTATCAAGCGTGCCAAACACATGACGGAGCAGGTCTCTGCAGAAGTTTGGGAAGTGCTCGAAGAGGTCATAGAAGAACACCCTGTGCTGCTTAACCGTGCGCCGACCCTTCATCGACTTGGTATCCAAGCCTTTCAACCGTCGCTGGTCGAAGGGAAAGCGATTCGCATCCACCCCATGGTTTGCAAAGCCTTCAACGCTGACTTTGATGGCGATCAGATGGCAGTGCACGTTCCTTTGAGTGTAGAGTCACAGATTGAAGCGAAGTTGTTGATGATGGCACCTAGAAACATCCTCAAACCCGCACACGGTAGGGCGATTGCCGTCCCAGAACTCGATATGGTAATTGGATGCAACTTCCTAACGAAAGAGATTCCTCCCTCTGACCGCGAACATGTGTGTAAGATATCAGAACCACGACGGTATCAGAACCCCGACGAAGTAATTTTCGCACACGAGTGTGGGGTACTTGGGATGCATGATCCAGTGATTCTTTATCTTGATAAAGCTGCCTCCCCTATTGATACAACCGTGGGTCGTATCATCTTCAATCAAACTGTCCCCGATGAACTTCTATTTGCTGATGCCCAGACAGGGCAGCAGATTCCCTTCCTCAATAAAGAGGTTATGGGAAAAGACCTCGAGCAGCTCGTTGCTCAGAGCTTTAACGAACTGGGCAACAGCCGAACCGTAGAATTCCTCGACAAACTGAAATGGCTTGGCTTCCACTATGCGACGATAAGTGGTATTTCCATCGGAATGGGAGACCTGCTCATCCCTGGAGCCAAACAGGAGTTAATCCAAAACGCGCGAGCACAAGTGGAAACGATTGAAAAGGAGTTCAGTCAAGGTGGAAAGAGCGAGATGGAACGATACAATCAAGTGGTTGATATATGGCATAAACTCATCCAATCTGTTGAAGAGGCGCTGTTTGAGGAGTTGCAGAAGGGACGTGATGACGAAGTGCAAGGGTTCAATCCCATGCATATCATGAGAAATTCTGGAGCTAGAGCTAAGTCCGAACCTATTCGTCAGATTAGCGGAATGCGTGGATTGATGACCAAACCGAGCGGTGAAATCATCGAACAGCCAATCGAATCGAGCTTTCGAGAGGGTTTAAGTGTCCTTGAGTATTTCATCTCTACCCACGGTGCTCGCAAAGGGTTAGCAGATACTGCCATTAAAACCGCGAGTTCTGGCTATTTGACCCGAAAATTGGTCGATGTCTCCCAAGACGTGATAATTACCATGGTGGACTGCGGTACACTTAACGGCATTACGAAGGTCTCTGGTGAGGTAGAAGAAGACACACTCTCTGAGAAACTCATCAGTCGAACTGCAGCTGATGACATCATCGATCCAACAACAAAAACTGTTATCGTTGCCAAAGATGCGTTGATTACACCGAAGATTGCAGAGCAGATTGAAGCGGTCGGAATTCCAGAAGTCCGTATCCGGTCAGTGCTCACTTGTGAAGCCACGCATGGAGCGTGCGCGACATGCTACGGAGCGGATCTTTCAACAGGAGATATCGTCGATGTCGGCGAGGCAGTCGGTATTATTGCGGCGCAGTCTATTGGTGAACCGGGTACTCAGTTGACGATGCGAACGTTCCATACAGGTGGAACCGTAACGGGTACGGGGTTCCAATCTCGAGGGGAGGCTCGGCACGACGGCATCGTTCAATATACAGAGAATATCAAGTTCGTGGAGAGACGGGTCAGGAATGATGGTACCTCCTCTCACGATTGGTCAGAGGAAATGGAAAAGATTGTGCTGTCCCGCAATGCTGAACTGTTGATTGTTGACGGCGATGGCAGAGTGGTGGAGCGTCACAAAACACCAGTCGGAGCGCGCCTCTGCGTTGAAGACGGTCAGAAGGTCACACGCGGGAATCCCCAGACAAACGATTCCCCTCCAACTCTGTTAATCGAATGGGATCCGTATCGTGTCCCGATCTTGACAGAACACGTTGGTAGAGTCGTGTTTAAAGATGTTATCGAAGGACAGACTGTACAAGAGGAAAAAGCGTCTGGTCTAGCAGAACAGGTGATTACCGAATATAAAGGCGAGCATCAGCCACGGATAGAAATCCATTCAGAGGAGGGGGAAGTATTAGCCTCCTACCTGATGCCCACTGGGGCCCACCTGTCGGTTTTAGATAACGAATGGGTGGAGGCTGGAACAGTGGTGGCGAGGCTCGCGGAAGAAAAGGCAAAGAGCCAAGACATCGTCACCGGTTTGCCGCGAGTCACCGAGCTTTTTGAAGCCCGACGTCCCAAAGATGCCGCTGTTATTGCCGAGATTGAGGGAAATGTCAAGCTTGAGGGAATCTCCAGAGGAATGCGGCTCTTGCGCATTGTGCATGGCGATGTCGAAAGCAAAGTCTACCGGATTCCGATGGGCAAATATCTCATCGTTCATGATAACGAATGGGTAAACGCCGGTGAACAGTTGACGGAAGGACCTTTGAATCCTCATGATATTTTGGAGGTCAAGGGGGGAGAGGCCGTGCAAAAGTACTTGGTCGATCAAGTGCAGGAAGTTTACCGCACCCAGGGTGAACTAATCAATGACAAACACATTGAAGTCGTTATCCGGCAGATGTTGAATAAGGTAAAGATTAAATCCCCTGGGGACGCGGATTTCCTCGAAGAAGATGAAGTAGCTCGTTCCACTTTCCATCGTATCAATCGCCAGGTTGAAAGCGAGGGGGGACAGCCGGCCATCGCAGATCCGATTCTACAGGGGATTACGAAGGCGGCGTTGAGTACGGAAAGCTTCATCTCCGCAGCTTCGTTCCAGCAGACAACTAATGTGTTAACGAAAGCATCGGTTGCCGGACAGCGGGATTACCTTAAGGGCCTCAAGGAGAATGTCATTATGGGGCGCTTGATCCCTGCAGGTAGTGGTGTTCCCAACTTCCGTAACATTGAAACCTTCCCGCACACTGAATCGTCGGAAGAACTCCCGTCAACCATTCATACCGATGAACAGGCGGCGGATTAAAACTTAAAATTGAAAATCAGCACAAATCAAGTTTCATGTTTTACGTTTCAAAAAGCGATCCAGCGTCTCCCATGAATGGGTGTGTAAGATTGTTCCTTTGTCGGTAATTTCCTCTGACAAGCGATCAGCAATGGATATCGTCGGAATCTGAAAACGCTCAATCGTTCGCAAAGCCGTTCGATTTTCGCCGATTAGGATTCCGACATCCGCCTCTAGCATGGCAAGAAGATCGGAAATGGAATCGCCGATATATGCAGTTTGTCCGGTCTTTGACCGATGGTCGCGGAAGTGTCGTAGTTTATCGTGTGCGGAAATAACATTTAACTTAATTTCGCCAGTTGAACGGGGAGTCACTTCCCGCTTCAACTGGTTTGTACCAAATACGAGACGATTCGCTGTCACCCGATCGCACAGTCCCTCCACCGCTCCCTCGACCAAGATTTGTGACCAGTTTGCTGATAGAATTTCAATAGTGACATCGGCCTTTCGCATGGCAGTAAAGATAGATTCCACTCCCTGTCGCTTCTGTATCTCCCGCCCCAATTGGCGCAATTGGGCATGATACAACCCCTCCAGAAACCGTCCTTGCATCACTCTACGGATTGATGCAATCTCCAGTGTCTCAAAGGCTTTTAAGAAATCGACAATCGACAATTGACGACTATCGTGATTGTCAAGCCATTCGTCGACAATGTGGGTATATTTCGTCGTATACCATTCAACGGTTTCTTTCCAGTGAGTCAAAGTTTGCGTTCTATCATGCTCACGATTCTCCGCCGCAGCGTAAACCAACAGTTGAATTGTGTCCGCCTCTGAGATGGTTTCATCAAAATCAGTAATTAATTTATCGATAATGTAAACTGACATGGCAAACACTCACTTTCACTTGACATTGGGTCCAACCATCTGGCTTGGTACGACGATTCGATCAAATTCCGCTTCCGTCAGGAGATCTAATTCAACTGCCGCCTGTCGTAACGTCTTTCCTTCGCTGTGAGCCTTTTTCGCAATCTTGGCAGAATTATCGTAGCCAATTCTAGGATTGAGTGCCGTGACTAACATTAAGGATTCATTGAGGTACTGGTCGATTTTTTCTTGATTTGGTTGTATTCCCACAACGCAGTTTTCGCGGAATGAATTGCATGTATCTCCGAGCAGACGGATTGATTGCAGGGCATTAAAAGCAATGACAGGCATGAACACGTTCAATTCAAAATTACCACTTGCTCCCGCGAGGGCAATAGTCGTATCATTTCCCAAGACTTGAGCACATACCATCGTCATCGCTTCGCACTGTGTTGGATTGACTTTTCCGGGCATAATGGAACTTCCGGGTTCGTTTTCAGGCAGAAGAATTTCTCCGATACCGCACCGTGGACCGCTGCCGAGCCAGCGAATGTCGTTGGCGATCTTGAAAAGTGAACCTGCTAAAGTTTTGAAAGCTCCGCTTGCTTCGACAATTGCATCTCGTGCGCCGAGGGCTTCAAATTTATTGGGTGCTGTCACAAACGGTAATCCGGTACGTTCAGCGATTGCGGCGACGGCTTTCTCAGCATACGCTGGATGGGTGTTTAAACCTGTGCCAACCGCCGTTCCACCAATGGGCAGTTCATACAGATGTGGCGTACAATGATCAATGGCACGGAGCGCATTTGTCAACTGCATTTCATATCCAGAAAATACCTGCCCAAGGGTCAGCGGCGTGGCATCCATAAGGTGTGTTCGTCCTACCTTGACAAGGTCTTTGAAAGCTTCAGCTTTATTTGCAAACGCGTCGCGCAGTGCCGTTACTGCTGGAATGAGGTGATTATGAATGCGGTCAACAATAGCAACGTGAATCGCTGTTGGGAAGGAATCGTTGGTAGATTGTGATTTGTTGACGTGGTCGTTGGGATGAACAGGCTCCTTGCTTCCCAATACTCCGCCGAGCATTTCAATCGCACGATTGGCGATGACTTCATTGACGTTCATATTGGTTTGCGTGCCGCTACCTGTTTGCCAGACAACCAGTGGAAAATGATCATCTAAGGCACCGTCGATGACTTCTTGGGCAACTTTCATGATAATATCTGCCGTATTCTGTTCCAGTAATCCAAGTCCAGCATTGACTTCAGCGACAGCCTGTTTGACGATGCCGAGTGCCCAGATCATTTCGCGTGGGAAACGCTCTCCGCCGATTTTAAAATTCTGGAGAGACCTTTGCGTTTGCGCCCCCCAATATCGATCTGCAGGGACTTCGATTTCGCCCATACTGTCGTTCTCAATTCTCGTGCTCATCCGTTCCTCCGATCTATTCTTGAATTGAAAGATATGATTCACCGATTGTAGTGTTTACGGTCAACTTGAATGATGACAGCCGATATTATAGCACTTTCAGCCTGTTTTACTCAAGAGTATAGCGCAAATTTATATTGCTAAAGCTCGGTAAACATGATATATTCTTCATGTTCAAAAAATGCTGTTAAAAACCAAATCCAACGTGGCAGCCAAGAGAGAAAAGAATGAGTGGATTTACATTATCAAACCCTTATCTCACTAACGATTTACACCCACCGACTCCTAAAAGCTACCGCCATCATCAATGGTGCATGCGAGGATATCAACCCACTTTGCAACCGATTTCTCCTGATAGTGAACTGGGAGTCCTCATCGGTCAGATGGGTTGGGTCGGCAGCCATGCACATGCGCACGATTATCTGTGGGGTTCTGCGGGGAACCAAGGTGCATTGCTCTCCGAGGAGATGAACGCGAATTGTCTACTCCCCGTTGATGAATCCCCTCGCTATGTCCTCCCGCCGTCTATTACGGTGAAAGGGCTAGCGGGACGGCATGTACTCTTAACGAAATCTGGCGCAAGGCTAGACATGATCGCCTTAGAACATCCGTCTCTAAATTTGACGATTGTCGAAGTAGAAGGTGATGGCTGCCATTACCGCATGCGTTTTGGCACGCCGTCGGTGTCTCAGTTGAATGAGATGCATGCAAAATCGCCGAAACCGACCAGTGAGATGTTCCACTATATGCTGATTTTTGATCAACTTGAAGACCAAGGTTTCAAGGCACTGGCTCACTTACAACCAAAATTCTTGAACCTCATCTCTCGCTCCGAACATGGGCATCCATCTCGATTTTACGACTTTTTGAAGGGGTATGAACCGGAAACTCCGATCATGTATGACGAGTGTGGCGGAATTGGTTTTGTGCAAGAGAAGGCACCGGGAATACCTGAACTTTCTTACGAAAGTCTGGAGTTGTTTAAGATGGAAGACCTTCCTCCGAATCAGCGCAGCGAAATGCGCCACATTCTTTATTGGGTTGGGCATGGGACTTTCTCACGCGGTGTAGACCTCTTAGATGCATATAAGCATACTGAATATTTTGAGGCGGCAGCACGAATGGCGTGGGAAGCGAATCAAAGACGGATTGACGCTCAGGCTTACAGCGAGGATGTTGTTGATTGTATCCTTCGGGAGTTTCGAGCAAACCAGACGTCTACCCTAGATACCTCTTCTGAACAGGAGAACGTCTATAACTATCCATAAAGTCGTATCTTTGGATTGACGATCGACATCCTCAAAGGGTTCTGATAGAATATTTTGGTATTCGATGCTGTCAAGTTAAAGTCTAATTGTGCTTCACATAAGGAGAGTCAAATGAATCAAAAAACCTCCGCTGAGTTCAAACCAAATGCAAATAAACCGGAGGAAAAAACCGAAACCGTTGTCGAGCTATCTCCAACTGAGATGCCCCCTGTGCAACGAGACTTGGATTCCGTCCGTGAGATTATTTTCGGAAACCAAATTCGTAATTACAACGCACGTTTCCAAAAGATCGACAGAGAACTAGAACACCTTCAACGGCTAATTGACGAGCGCTTCACAGATCTTGACAGTAAGTTAACGCACAAAGTAGAAGCACTAAATACTGAAATCAGCGAAGGAATCAGAGGGATCGATAGAAACCTCAACGAGAGAATTAATCAGGCGATCAGTAGCAAGGAGAAGGAGAATCAGCACGCACTCTCAACTTGGATTGATACTTTTGTTCAGGAAGTTCAAGGCAAGATTGATAGAATCAATAGTAATTATGCGACTCAAATCGGAGAACTTCGGGATGGGATGAAACACAATTACGAGACGCTCAAGACAGAAATCATATCGCAAACTGACGGATTAGAAGCGACTAAACTCAATCGCTTCGCTCTGGCGGAGAGCCTAATTGCACTCGGTATGAGGCTCAAAGATAAAAATCTTTCAGATGAATTCAATACGCAGATTAGTTGACGGCATCGTGATTCTATATAAACATGGCAGATAAAATGTCCTATCGATTACATGGCATCATTGTGTGCCTTTTGTGCTTGATCTTTTCATCAGCAGGAAATGCAAGGGCGGAGGAGATTTCAATTATTGCCGTCGGTGACATAACGATTGGCAGTGGGTTGACGTCGGTTATTGAAAAAGACGATGCCATTGCGCTTTTTGCTGGAATAACAGATCTGATCAAATCTGCCGATATTGCAACAGCTCCGTTAAACACGACAATCTCAGATCAGGGTGAACCACGATATGGTATCGAACATACGTTTCGCGCACCTCCAGTAATCGCACGAAGGCTCGCAAATACAGGGTTTAATGTTCTATCGCTGGCAACGCCACACAGCCTCGACTTTGGGATTGAAGCTGTAGAAGATACAATCAACTTGCTCGACTGGTATCATATCAAAACGGTCGGAGCAGGAGTGACTCCCGAAGCGGCGCAAAAGCCGGCATTAATTCGTGTCAAATCGGCACAGGTTGCATTTTTGGCATATTATAGCATCAATCAGTTTGCATCCGAGCTCAGCGATCCGATTGCTTATGCCGTTTATAGCAAAATGACCAAAGCTGTGGAAGCGGTGGCACAAGAAGCAGATCTGGTCGTGGTGTGGATACATTGGGGGAAAGCGCGTCAAACGCAAGTCGTCGGTAGCCGCCAGCGCTTCTTCGCTCAGGGGCTTATTGACGCTGGCGCAGATCTCGTTTTCTGTCAAAGACTACATACGCTGCAAGGCACCGAGCTTTATAAAGGCAAGCCAATCATCTATAGCCTTGCCGATTTCATCTACGAAACCTACGATAAACAGTATTCCAAAGTTGTTGTGCCCAAAATTGTCTTTGAAGTCGGAAGCGGCGTCTCTGCGGGCGAGGACGTGTCGACTCACTCCGATTCAACTGCCTCCCGCGCCATTCTCAAATCGATTGAATTGACCCCAATTTGGGTTGATGATCCCAACGCCAAATACCAGCCTCATGTTCTCAGTGGCGATGATGCCCAGGAAGCACTGGTCAATTATCAGAAACTCTGTGCGGAATTAGAGACGCAGGTTACGATTGAAGGAGAACGGGGATGGATTAAGCCCGATGCCGACCAGCAAGATCCGTAAGTGTGGGTAGACGAATGATAAACGAGGCACTTTCAGCCAAATGATTTCGGTTTCTCAAGGAAGTGGAGACAAAATAGCAAGTAGAGGACAAACTGTATTTAGGGGAATGAGAGAAGCGTTTGGTGTTCCCCAGGTTGGGCAGACCGCTCGTACGCTTGGGGTGAGGCCTAATATTGACATCCCGGTTGATTCGAATGGGCTGGTTCACCCGAAAACTGGTGGTATGTCTGTCGCTCCTGGCTCTCCTACAAATCTCCCCCGGCATCGAAGACCAACGGAATTTGGTGGAACTGGCAAAGATCCAGTGTGGGGTATTGCAGTAGGAAATCTTGGTCCTGATTTAAGCTATACACCGGACGCCAGTCCAAATCCGACACATGGTATAATTGAGCCTAATCGTAGCATGAGTTTTGATGAGTATCAGGACGCCTTGCAGTCAACGGCACGAAATTGGGTAAGACATGACTAATATTGAATTCAAAGATAATATCTACACTGCCTTGCAATCATATATTTCTCTAGAAGTATTGGTGAAAATACTCTGGTCATTTAAAGAAAGTGGGGGAGAGCAGGCGGAGGCATATTCAATCCTAGAGGAAATTAGAGAAGAAATCACAGAAGAGCCGCTCGAAGACCGTCTCCTTGAGGTAATGGATTTCGCGTCTGGTTTTTGTCCAATTGATAAACGAATTTGGCAATAAATCATACGAGTTTTCCACTTAGTCCAGGAACTATACTTCCGCAGTATTTTAAGGAATCGAATTGTGGTGCGGATTCCAGCGTACCATTTTGGCAATTTAACATTGCCAAGCTATCTGACTTAGGATTGACGAGGCGAGACATTCAGAATTGAAAGATGAAAAATTCACCAACCAATTTCTACAATGGTCTGACGCTCAAGTCCTTTCTCATCGCCCTGTTGCTTATCCCAATCAATGTTTACTGGATTATCCAACTTGAAGTTGTACGCTATACGCACCCAACGCTCATTCACCCGCTATCAAATGTCATTTTCATTATTTTTTGGTTACTCTTAATTGGGTACATCCTCAACAAAGTCTCCCCGAAACTTGGGATTCAACCGCCGGAACTTCTGACAATCTATGTGATGTTGTGTGTCGTATCATCCCTGTGTTCACATGACATGATGGAGATTCTGATAACGATCATGGGGCACCCATTTCGTTTTGCGTCCCCCGAAAACGAATGGCGTGAACTGTTCTGGAAGGAACTGCCGACATGGCTCACTGTTCAAGATGAAAAAGTGCTGACTGCCTATTATGAAGGTGCTTCAAGCATCTACACAGAACGGTACTCACATGCGTGGCTTGCTCCGGCTGTTGCGTGGATTTCGTTTATCTTTGTGTTGATGTTTGTGATGCTGTGCATCAATACGCTGTTGCGGATTCAGTGGACAGAGCGTGAACGGTTGACTTACCCAATCATTCAATTGCCGCTGGAGATGACTGATGCAAGGTCAGGGTTCTTCAAAAATAAGCTAATGTGGTTGGGATTCAGCATTGCCGCGTTGATTAGCATCGTAAACCTGCTCAATTCGATTTACCCGGCGGTTCCCTATATTCCCGTTAAACGGCAGAATATCAACCAGTTTTTCACAGGGCGTCCTTGGAATGCAATCGGAGGCGTGCGGCTCTCATTTTATCCGTTCGCGATCGGAATTAGCTTTCTCATACCGCTAGACCTGCTGTTTTCATGTTGGACGTTTTACTGGTTTTACAAGATTGAATTGATCGTCGGCAGCATAATGGGGTGGCGCAACTTATCACGCTTTCCTTATGCCAATGAACAAGGTTTCGGTGCCTACATCGGTTTACTCGGATTCGCGCTATGGACGGGGAGGACGCATTTCAAAAAATTGGCAGACCACCTGTTGAGCCCACCCACATCTGCCGCGCAACTCGACGATTCTCGTGAACCCATGCCGTACCGTCTTGCGGCTGCTGGTATCTTGATCGGGTTGGTGTTTCTAACACTATTCTCTTACAAAGCCGGGATGTCCTTATGGGTCATTCCAATCTTTTTCGGAATCTATTTTCTTTTAGCGACAATGATTGCACGGTTACGTGCAGAATTGGGGTTTCTGGTACATGACTTGCATAATATCGACCCTCATAGCATGATTATCGCCGGATTTGGCACACGCCGAATCAACGCGAGTACCCTCACCGTTTTTTCGATGTACATGTTTTTCAATCGTGCCTATCGGGCGCATCCGATGCCCCAGCAACTTGAGGCCTTGAAGATATCAGAGCGGCGACATATCAATCCGAGACATATAGCGGTTGCCGTTATGCTTGCCACCTTGATCGGGGCAATAGTTGTGTTTTGGTTGTTGCTGGAGAATTACTATCGACACGGCGCGGATACGGGGTACTACGGTCCTTGGGCATTGGGGTTTGGACGGGGAGTTTATCGCCAACTTGAAAACTGGCTTAATTATCCGCAAGGCGCAGATCTCCCCGCCCTGGCTTTTATGGGAGGCGGTCTCGGTTTTACAACACTACTGATGTTTTTACGGACGCGCTTTCTATGGTGGCCTTTCCATCCGCTTGGTTATGCAATGGCAAATAGCTGGGGAATGTACAACCTGTGGTGTTGTCTATTTGTTGCATGGGGGCTCAAAGCGATTATCTTGCGGCATGGTGGACTGAAAGCTTATAGACGAGCTATTCCCTGCTTTTTAGGACTTGCCCTCGGGGACTACATTTTAGGCAGTCTTTGGAGTATTTTCAGTATTTTGGCAAATACCACTTTATATCAATTTTGGCCCTAATAGACCAGAACAAGATGCTAGATATACTCAACACCGAGTCAAATTGCGCAAAATTTTCTGCGGCCTAGACCAATCTGCCACGATACCAGATGCAAGATGCAATGAATCTTGAATCCTGCCCTTCGGGGTGGGAGGTTGACCTCACGCAATCCTGCATTGATGAATTCTCAAAAGCTCAGTTTATAACATCGTTAAGTATACAAGAACTGTATCTTGTATCCTGAATCTTTGGGACGTTTGACTTTAATACCGACGCTTTTCAAGTCAAAGTGTCAACCAATTTTTGAACCATGCCCACTACTTCATAAACTTTAACTAATTTTCGGGAATAAGTTTCCGCAAGAAATCAGTCCCTCCGGGTGAAAGGCCCGTGGTTTGAAATATATACTCTAATTGAGAAATTTAGTTAAGGAGGAGAACGGTGAGATCAAATCCGAACCGACTCATCGACGAGTTTTTTGAAATGCAGAAGGAACTCGACCGTCTCTTCGATACCTTCATGAAACCCGATCAAAACGTAGCAACGCCAGAAACACACTGGCGACCACCAATGGATATTTATGAAACGGTTGATAGCTTTGTGATTAAGATCGAGGTTGCAGGCATTAAGCCGGATGAGGATATCAAGGTCCACTTAGATCGAAATGTCCTAACCATCAAAGGATATCGAAAAGATCGAACAGAGCTGAAAAAAGAACATTACCATCAAGCAGAATTGAACTATGGATGGTTCGAGCGATCAATCGCATTGCCAAATGTTTTGGCTGAAGATATTGAACCACAAGCCAGTTATGAAAACGGTTTCCTTGAAATTCACCTCCGGAAAGAAAAGCCGAATCCTCCTAAGGAAATCACGATTCAAGTGAAGGAGGAACTTGAAACACCACAATCTGTTTATGAGAAGCGAAAGGAATTAGATGATGGTAAGTCAGACTAAAGATAAAATGGCACTCGTAGAAGAAGATAAAGAAACACATGATTCGGAGTTTCCTGAAGAAGTCCCTATTATCCCTGTTGAAGACCTTGTTGTTTTTCCTTACATGCCTCCTGCCCCTCCATTCTCTCCCTATCACATTCCGCTGTCGGGGAAATCGGTGGCCGAAGCAGTTGACGATGCAATGACCAATGGATCGCGGGCGCTGTGCGTCTTTAAACAACTCGCCAATAAAGACACTGAGGAATTAAAAGTTAAAAATTTTAGCCCTGTCGGAACATTGATTCACATTCTTAAGTACAAAAAAGACGGTGAAAATGTCTTGTTCTTAGCGGTGGGACGCGCAAGGGTCCAAATCGATGAGATTCTTCATGTCGAGCCATTTATTAAAGCGCGTATTCAAATTATTGAAGAAGAGGAAGAGGGCGAGAAGGGAAAAGAACCCGATGTTGAATTGGAAGCCTTCAAGCGTAGCACGCTTGAACTCTTTCAAAAAATTGTGGATCTGTCACCGCGGTATCAGGAAGAGTTGGGGATTATCGCCGAGAATATTGATGAGCCCGGCCGCCTTGCTGACTTTACGGCTTCTATCCTCGATCTCAAATCGTTAAACAAGCAGCTTATCTTGGAGACAATTCCAGTCAAAAAACGTTTGAGTCATCTCCTTATCATGTTGACGAAAGAACTAGATCTCCTTGAGTTGGAAAGCAAGATTCAATCGGATGCACAGTCAGTCATCAACAAGGGGCAACGGGAGTATTTCCTTCGAGAACAAATGAGAGCCATTCAGAAGGAACTTGGGGAATTTGATGACCTAGAGATGGAAATCGAGGAGATGCGCGAACAGATCGAAAAGGGCGATATGCCTGAAAAGGCGCGTAAGGCGGCTGAAAAGGAACTAAAGCGTCTGTCAAAAATGCAATCTTTTTCTCCAGAATCCACAGTGTCTCGAAATTACTTGGACTGGCTTATCAATCTGCCTTGGAGTTACAGCACGGATGATGATTTGGACATTGCTCACGCACAAGAGATTCTCGACGAAGACCACTATGATTTGACAAAAGTCAAAGATCGGATTCTTGAGTATCTCGCTGTACGTGGACTTAAAAAGGATATGAAGGGCCCAATTCTCTGCTTCGTTGGTCCGCCAGGTGTTGGGAAGACTTCTCTAGGAAAATCAATCGCCAGGGCAATGGGACGCAAATTTATCCGCATCTCTCTGGGAGGCATGCATGATGAGGCAGAAATTCGGGGACACCGACGGACCTATATTGGATCGATGCCCGGACGCATTATCAAAGGACTCCATCAAGCTGAGTCCAACAATCCCGTCTTCATGTTCGATGAGGTGGATAAACTCGGTAGAGATTTTCGAGGCGATCCCGCCGCTGCTTTACTTGAGGTGCTAGATCCGGAGCAGAATAATACCTTCGTTGATAATTACCTCGACGTGCCGTTTGACCTCTCGAAAGTCATGTTCATCACCACAGCGAACCAACTTCACACGATTCCGCCTGCACTTCGCGATCGGATGGAGGTCCTTGAATTGCCGGGCTATACGTCGAATGAGAAATTAATGATTGCCAAACAGTATCTCATTCCACGTCAACTTGAGGCTCATGGGCTCTCTGAAGACGGACTTTCCATAGCCGATGAAGCGACTCACGGCGTTATCGGCGAATATACCCGTGAGGCAGGGGTTCGTAACCTCGAACGCGAGTTAGGTACAATCTGCCGAAAGGTAGCCCGAAAGGTTGCGGAAGGTAGAACGGAGGCAATCCACGTCACAGCAGATGATATTGCCGACTACCTCGGTCCTGCCAAATTCTATTCCGAAGTCGCTGACCGGGAGGAAGAGATCGGAACTGCAACAGGATTGTCTGTCACATCTGCTGGAGGAGAGATTCTTTTCATCGAAGCAATACGTATGGCCGGCGAGGGAAAACTGACTTTGACTGGTCAGATGGGTGACGTCATGCAAGAGTCCGCTCAAGCGGCATTGAGTTACGTAAAATCGAAGTCAAGAGAATTACACTTTGATCCTGCTTCCTTTAGGGAAAACGACATCCATATCCATGTCCCTTCAGGTGCTATTCCAAAAGATGGTCCCTCGGCCGGAATCACAATCGCCACGGCTCTGGCTTCGCTGGCAACCAAACGACGTATCAATCCTGAAGTTGCAATGACTGGAGAAATCACGTTGAGAGGGCGAGTATTACCGATTGGCGGCTTAAAGGAAAAGATCCTTGCTGCCAAGCAGGCGGGAATCAAAACAGTGATTGCCCCAAGTCGCAACGAAAAAGACCTCGTCGAAGTTCCAGAAGACGCAAAGGAGGGGCTTAATTTTGTGTTTGTCAACCATATGGATCAGGTGTTTGATAATGTCCTTGCCTTAGCTGAGTGACAACTTAGAAGGACGAAGGGACAGCTTGACTGATTCATGACATATTATATTTAACCAGAGAAAGGTCCAGTCTCATTCATCAAGAGATTTCGCTGATAGAAATCTCTTGATGATTCATTAGATCTCCCAATCGAGGAGAACTCCTAACGCCTCGTTCGTCCGGTTGTAGAGTAAATCAAACGCTTCAGCGGCTTGCGTGTACGGAAAACTGTGAGTTGTCATCCTTGCCATTAGTTAGCTTCCCAACGGCTTGAACCACATCTTCATCAGCGGCATTGATGACAACATCGGCACCAAATTCCTCCGCAAGCTGACATCGGCTATCTAAACGTTCCGCCCGTTCTAAATTGGAGACGGTGAGGTGAACATGTCCGATGACTGTCTGCGGATGAATGGTCGGTTTTGACACGGATTGTTCTCTCAGTTTTGAAATGAGAAACGGGCTTCAGAGAGCAGTTGCTCAAAGCCCGTTTAATGTTGCTACAGAATATGATTGGATTTACGTAACCTTCAGGTGGGAGAGTGAATCACTCAATGAAACTTCAGTATCCTCAGAACCTATAGAACCTGTAAGTGTAAAATCGGGAACAGCGTCTCCAACTTCTAGTGCCATTGCAACCTCCTAATGTTTAGTTTTCAATTGTGATGAGATAACACAAGTCTATCACCGATTTATTGAGTTGTCAAAACGAATACCCCACGACAATTGTTTCATTCGTTATGTAAGTCATTGAGGAGAGCACACAGTTTTGATATTTTTCCCTTTTCCAATCCCGGGTAATTACCGATGTAAAATCCATAAAAGTGTACGTGATCTACCTTCGGGAATTCTTTGTACGCATCTTCGCCAACAATCCGTTTCAAGTAGGGTTGGCGGAGTTGATTTCCACCGCCAGAAGTACCACGCCGAAACTCTACGCCATGGTGACGCAATGCCTTCACCACATTTTCATAGAGTATTTGATTCGGTTCTCTGATGATCAATGTCAAGGCATAGTTGCAACTACCAGCCGTTTCCAATTCTGTGAAATATTTCTCAGGGTCTAGGTGACTCAAGAACAGTTGCAGATTTTCGGTTCTGATTTTGTTCTGTTCATCCAGCCGCTTCAGCTGAGCTCTACCAATAACCGCATTGATTTCCGTACTTCGCACGTTATAAGCGGGATAAGCAAAAATGAACGCTGGATTGAGGTCTGGATGCTTCTCCCAATAAGACTGCTTCAACTCGTCCGAAATAGATTCCCGGATCATGCCATGAGAGCGAAACATTCTCAGCACCTCATACAGATGCGAATCGTTGGTTGAAATCATGCCCCCTTCAATGGTACTCATATGATGGGCGTAGTAAAACGAGAAATTGGACATCAGTCCAAATGTCCCGAGTTTCCGGCCCTGAAATGTTGCGCCATGGGATTCACAGACATCTTCAATCAGTGGAATTTTCCGACGTGCGAGTTCATCTATTAAATGCTGGCTCAAGGCATTATAACCCAACACATGAGTCAAAAAGACGGCTCTCGTCTCTGAAGTGATCTTCTCGAGGACCTCGTCATTGTCCATTCCCAGCGTTTGGGGATTGATATCCACAAAGATAGGCGTAAACCCACATTGGAGAACAGACGCAATATCTGATACCCACGTGAGCGTTGGGACGATGATCTCTCCATGACCACAGGTTTCCCGCAGAACAGACATCGTCAACAAATTAGCTGAAGAACCTGAATTCACGAAAACACTGTGCTTAACCCCTAGCCAATTCGACCACTCTTGTTCAAACGCTTGAACTTGCCCCGATTGAGTCAACATTGGGTCATTCTGTTGGAGGAATTCTATCAACCTATCCAGGTCTGCTCTTGAAATATTGTTTTTCATTAAGGGCCAATCTAAATCTTTTTCTAACGCGAATGGTTTATTTAACACTTTTGGAGCGTCCTTTGAATTCTATTGAACTGACGACATCGCCCTTGTTGACGCACCTCGGGGCCGCAAACCACCTGTGCCAGGTCAGGCGCATTGTCTTTCATGTAGGCTTGGTAATCAAATTCATCACGGTTTTTGGTATTCATCAATCCATCTCCTTTCGGGCTTAAAGGCGGTAATGAGTCGATAGAGCGGTAATTCCTCTTCAGAATAGATGATCGCTAATATCCGCCCGTGAACGGTTTTCCCAACCCACATCCATCAATCTTCAATTTTCCCTGACGATGATTGAGCTCTTATTTTCCCAGCAAAGTAAACATATTTTTCTAGCTGTGAAATTATACCACACAAAAAGCCCGTGATAGACGTTACGTCTGTAACGGGCTTTTTATTGGCAACAGTTCAGAGTTCACCAACATCTTGACATTTTCTCAGAGATTGGGTAAGATTCTGTCCAATCAATCGGCGATCAACAAAGGAGAACTTTACATGAGTACCTCACGAAAGCGAAAGCGCAGTTCCCAGCCTACTGCATCCCAACAGGACACCAAATTAACCAAAAGGCAACGTCGGGAATTAAAACGGCAGGAAGAAGAGCAGCAAAAGCAGTTAACCGAGATGGCGAAGAAACGCATGACAAAACGTGTGATGCTTTGGTCAGGCGTGCTGAGCGGGTTAATTCTCGCGGTCTTAGGTCTGATCTACCTTACGAATAGTCCTGAGCCGGAACCAACGACTCAGCTCGTAAATCCAATTCCCACTTCCGGCTGGACTTTAGGCAATCCAACCGCACCGATAACTTTGGTTGAATACAGTGATTTCCAATGTGGCAATTGTGCCGATTACCACCATATTATGAAGCAGCTTGTCGAAGAATTGGGGAACGACTTCCAATTTATCTTCCGTCACTATCCTTTACGAAAACATGCAAATGCCAAATTAGCAGCCCGAAGCGCGGAAGCTGCAGGTCGTCAAGGTAAATTCTGGGAAATGCAAAATTTACTTTTTGTCCAGCAAAAGGAGTGGGCGAAAAAAGGAAAGGTAGATGTAGAGAACGCTTTTGTGCAATACGCCAGCTTATTGGGTTTAGACGTAGTTCGATTTCAAAGAGATTTGTATTCTCAAAAAGTAATTAGGAAAGTCAAAGATGACCATCAAGAAGGTGGGGATGCCGGGGTCACAGGAACGCCAACCTTTTTTCTAAACGGTCGAAAGATTACGGGTAATCAAAAACCACAAAATTATGAGGCGTTTAAAGCACTCATCCAAGGTGAAGGTTCGCGTCAAAAATAATGAGCTTGGTTGAAAGCCAAACTGTGATTGAGCGTGTCAACAAGATTTTGGGCTTGGAAGACATGTTGATAGTAACAGTTGAGAGGAGTGCCATCCGCTTTTTTAATTTGCAGTTCGTAGTCATAGTACCGATCGCTTAATCAGCATACCGATTAGATGACAAGCCGGAAGCCTTTTGTTATCAGATCATCGTCTGAAACTTTACATTGTCGAATTATAAAACTTCTACCGATAAAAATTCTGGCATGTCATTTGCGCATATTTGGTTTCTGTCGCATCATAAAATCCAAATAAATAAATTGAAAAGGCAAAAATGAAAAAGTATCTGCAAATTACGAATTTCATACTATTTTTTGTTCTGATAACTTCCCAAGCCTTCGGGGCGGAAACCACTTCCCCGGAGACATTAGATAAGCTGGAAGAACTTCAGAAAAACATGGATTATATCTGGGTTCTGATCGCAGCGACTCTGGTGTTCTTGATGCAAGCGGGATTCATGTGCCTAGAATCCGGGATGGCGCGTGCGAAGAATTCCATCAACGTTGCAATCAAAAATATGGCGGACTTTGTATTGTCCGTCGTGGGATTCTGGATGGTTGGTTTCGGGCTGATGTTCGGGATAAGCCAATCCGGTCTCTTCGGCACTTCTGAATTTTTAATAAATATTGGAGAGAACCCGTGGCGTGCCATTTTTTTCGTATTCCAGGGGGTTTTTTGTGGAACGGCTGCGACTATCGATTCGGGCGCAATTGCTGAGCGAACCCGATTCGGAACGTATCTGTTTGTCTCTTTTATTACGTCCTGTTTAATTTATCCAATATTCGGGCATTGGGTGTGGGGCAGTTTCTTGAATGGTGAAACACCAGGGTGGCTGGAAGCCAGAGGATTTATCGATTTTGCGGGTTCTACGGTCGTGCACTCGGTGGGCGGTTGGGTCGCTCTTGCTGGCGTAATCGTGATTGGTCCGCGCTTGGGGAAGTTTGCCGAAGATGGCACACCTCGTAAAATTCCAGCTCACAACTTGCCGCTCGTTTATCTCGGAACTTTCATTCTGTTTTTCGGGTGGTTCGGCTTTAACTGCGGAAGCACTTTGGCAGCGA
>JADFGN010000372.1 GCA_022567695.1 Candidatus Poribacteria bacterium
TTGATGTGAGATGCCTTCCTCGAAAACGTGATATCCACGTAGCATAAAGCAGTAAAGTTCCTGTTCAGATACAAATCCCATAGATTGTCTCCAACGGTTTTGCCTCGCCGCAAAATGCAGACCATGCTATTCAGCTTCGGGCACATATTTTCGATAATAGAGATCGCTGAACTCAACTTCGTTTCCGTCGGGGTCGAAGACGAAAAATGCACGACAGCCGAGGGGACCTTCAAAGTCAAATGGCCCGCGCGTCCTGTAATCTAGCGATGCGAACTTTTCCACAAGTTCGTTGATTTTCTCCGTGCTGGTAACAAACGCGAAGTGCATGGGACCGCCTGCGTCGTGCCCCTGCGAACCCGCTTCTTTAAGGACGAGATGGGCTGTATCTAAATGGATATACATCTGTTTATTGTTGCGTTCGACGACTTCAAACCCTAAGATATCTTGATAGAATGCCTTCGCACGGTCCAGATCTGCGACTTTAACGAAAGCTTCTCCGATTCCATAGTAACCGGTCATGGTATTCCTCCTTGTAGATTTCAAGTCTGGAGGAGTGCGAAAACTTTGTTTTCGCGGCAAAAACAGAGTTTTTGCACTCCATGGATATGACTGTGATTAACGCGGGGTGGTATAAAAGTAATTCCGTCCACCTCGCACGGTGCAGAATCACGATTCTGGAGACATGTATTATCTTTATCCCAACGCCGCATCAACCTTATTGATCACCGCAGCCATCAATCGCGCATGGTCTTCCTGCATGTTGACATTGAACCCAAACCGCAGAGCTCTTCCGAGAATAGACAGCGTATTCGGGCACATATCCGGTGAATACTCAACATTCCCTTTATACGCTGGATCATTCCACGGATATCCCGATGGGTGCGCCGATTGCTTTTTCAAGATTGAATCCCAATAACAGTAGATATGCCGATCCGGGAAGCCTTGGTTGTACGCCGTGCCCGCGCCAAGCCCCTCTGCTTTGAGGGCTTCGGCGTATTTCTTCGCGAGTTGGTCATCCTGCACAATAATCGCTGCGCTGATTCCACACTCGCCATCAGGGTCATCGACATGTTGTCTAATGTAACCTTTGGGGTCATCGGCAAGTTCCGACAGGAATGCCTTCTTGAGCCGACGGGTATGGCCTAAGATGTCCTCTAGCTTGGAAAGTTGAATACGCGCCATTGCGCCCAAAATTTCGCTCGGACGGTAGCATTGGCGAGAGAACGGTTGATTTGCCCACTCCTTATCGCTCATCCACATCGGCATCGCCGGGTCGCTGGCAAACGCAGCCAGTTCATACACATCGTAGTCATCTGTAAAAACTAAGCCGCCTTCACCACAACTAATCACTTTATAGTAATTCAGACTCCACGCTCCCGCATCTCCCCACGTTCCGGTATATTTGCCCTTATACCGACCACCGACGCATTGGCAGGAGTCCTCGATTACTTTCAGATCATGCGCTCGCGCGAGTGAGACGATCTCTTCAAGGCGGCACGGTACGCCCTGCATGTGGACAGGGAGAATCGCTTTGGTGTGGGGGGTAATCTTTTGCGCGACGTCAGCCACGTCCATGCCGAGAGATTCGTCAATTTCAGCGATTACCGGAATTGCACCGACACCCACAACTGCGGCCGCCGTTGCAATGTAGGTATAGCCTGGAATGATGACTTCGTCGCCTGGCCCAATACCGCATCCTGTCAATGCACAGATAATTGCACTCGTCCCGGAATTGACCATCAGGGCATGATTTACGCCCAACCGAGCCGTGGCTTCCTGCTCAAATGCCGCAACATTTGAGTTCTCAACGAACCGGAACAATTTGCCGCTCCGTAACACTTCGGTGACAGCGTTAATTTCACGGTCGTCGATAACGCTTGGACCGTGCATCCCGCTGGGAATCGGTTCAGTAATAACCGGAGTCCCGCCATCAATTGCTAAACGCTCTGCCATCTTTCTCCTCCCAAATTCTTTTGGAGTGCAAACGTTCTTGCGATGCACATAGAGTCTCCGCACTCCAAATTGATTCCAACTCAGAATTGTGAACAATATATCATAGAGTATAATCTGTGTCAATGCTCGTTTTTGCATCGTGCCAAGAATTCTGTTTGCTCCCAGAAACTCACACAGTGCGTTTTATTCTGTGTATTGGCTTGAGTTTGTTCTGTTTCGATTTGAATTTACTGTCTCTCATAGTATATTATTTTGGGAGTGTTTGGACAGGTTTAGTTCAAGTTGGAGCATAGATGGAGTAATAATGAATAGAGGACGGAGAAAATACACAGAATTGAGAGAAGAAAACGAATGGCTTACGGCTGAAAACGCGAGCCTACGTGAAGCGTTGGATCCGTTTGCAGAACTTGCGAATGCCGCAGATTTAGCTTGGCTTGCAGGTGAGGATGGGGTAATTATTGGAATCGGGAAAAGATGGGTCACCGTTGCCGATCTTCGCCGTGCCAAAGCTACCTTAGAAAAAAGCGAATCCCAAGACAGGCGTTCTATTCAACAAAGTGATGACAACGATGGAGGCAAATCTGTTCGCCGTCGCAGACGCAAACAGCAGAAAGCCGACGTTGACGCTGATGTGACCCAGCTTGAACTGTTTGGGAATCTTTAGATCTTAACCTCAAAATCTAGCAGTTTGCCTTTTAGAATAGTCCACCGATTATTTTTTCAGGAGGAAAATTAATGAACGAACGCGAGAAATTTCTCTTCGATCTCCAAGGTTTTCTTGTGGTCAAAAACCTCTTAACCCAGGAGGAGGTTGATGCGCTAAATGCCGCCGTTGATGCAAATTTCGACAAGCGCGGCGAAGATGGAAATTCGCATACCGGCGACTCTAAAACGCTTGTTGGCACACACAAACGGGGCATGTTTTCAGGAATGCTGACTTGGCAAAAACCGTGGTGTCAGCCGTTTCGAGACATCCTCGCGCATCCGAAGTCGATTCCTTACTTGAACACTATCCACGGACGTGGATGGCGGTTGGATCATTCTCCCTTTATTCTGACTTCCGACCTCAAGAGTGAAGGTCTCATCCTTCATGGTTCTAGTAACCACCACTTTGACGGTTCACAATACTACGTTTATAGAAACGGGCAAATGCGCTGTGGAATGGTCGTTTTTCAATACCAGCTCCACGACGTTAACGAAGGGGACGGTGGGCTCTGCGTCATTCCGGGAAGTCACAAAGCAAACCTCCGTTGCCCAAAGGAGATCCGGGAGTGGGAAGTCAATCGGGAAGTCGTTTATAACATCCCTGGCAAAGCAGGCGATCTCATCATTTTTAACGAAGCGACCATTCATGGCACGCTGCCCTGGACGAACAGAGAACGTGAACGCCGGTCGTTGCTTGTTCGCTACTCGCCAAAGTATTTACATTTCGCAGGTGGTTATTATAAATCGGAATTCCCGGAGTGGGTTGACGAATTGACCGAAGCCCAGCGTTCTGTCCTGGAACCGCCTTATATCTATAACCGTCCGCTCATTGAAGATGACGGCGAAACGGTCGTTCGCCCCCGCCGCGAGTAGTACACTGTGAAATTAATTATGAGGAGTAGCTGAATTCGCAAGTCGCTTTGGATCCCGCACAGCGGGGAATTCAGAACCGAACTTTTGCACGCCTGCCCTCGCGTAGCGGGGTTCGGCTACATATCAATCTAGAAAACAAAAAAGGCATCCTCAGATAAACCACTAAGGATGCCTTTCGTTTTAATCCACTAAGATTGTAAACCGACCGCCTACTCTTCCGCTTCAGTTTTCGAGGCTTCGATTATCTTTTGAGCCAGTTCATCAGGCACGATGTCATAACGTAAAAACTCCATCGTAAAGCTTCCACGCGCACTCGTAATCGACTTGAGATCGATTGAATAACGCAACATCTCCGCAAGTGGAACGATTGCTTGAATGACCTGACGCTTGCCAGCTTGCTCGACACCCATGACTTGGCCCCGTTTACTGTTGAGGGCCCCAATAATATCTCCCACGAACTGTTCAGGGATAGAGACTGAGACATCCATGACCGGTTCAAGTAGCACTGGATTCGCTTGGCTGGCAGCTTCCTGAAACGCATAAGAACCCGCAATTTGGAAAGCGAGATCAGATGAATCGACGGGATGGTGCTTGCCGTCATAGAGATCGATTTGGAGATCAACAACGGGGAACCCTGCGATTAAACCGCGCCCCATTGCTTCGCGGATACCTTTTTCGACTGCCGGAATGAAATTTCGGGGAATAGAGCCACCTTTAATGTTGTTAACAAACTCGAAACCACTGTTCCGTTCCAGTGGAGCAAGATTTATCCAAACGTCGCCGAATTGACCACGCCCACCAGATTGACGTTTGTATCTACCTTGAATGCCGTTCACCCGACTACGAATCGTTTCCCGATAAGGAATTTTGGGGAGTTCTATCTCAGTTTCAAGACTGAACTTATCCTTCATTCGCTCGCGCACGACGGTAATATGCAGTTCGCCTAAACCGGAGACGATCAGTTGACTCGTCTCGCTGTCGCGCCTAACCTCGAAAACCGGGTCTTCCTCCACCATTCGAGCGAGCGTCGTCGAAAGTTTTTCGTCATCGCCTTCACTCATCGGTCTGATTGCGAATGAAATGACTGGCTTGGGTAAATCAATGCCGGGGAGTTGAATCGAGGCATCGGCATTGCAGATGGTATCTCCCGTTTGGGTGATACCAAGCTTAATAGTCACACCGATGTCGCCGGCACCAACCTGTGGAGTGCTGATAAGGTCTTTCCCATTTGCAAACGAAGTTTTTCCCATCCGTTCGTTTTCGCCTTTGGTCGAATTAAGAATCTGGGTGTCCGCTTTGACCGTTCCAGAATATACGCGGAAATAGGTCAGCCGCCCGGTGAACGGATCTGCCATTGTTTTGAAGACTAAAGCCGCCGTCGGCGCATCCGGTGAAGCTTCGAGCGTCGTTTCCCCATCCGCGCTTTGGATTGGCTTGGCATCCACTGGAGATGGGAAACAGCGAATCAATGTATCCATCAACTGTTGGACGCCGATGTTTTTGAGTGCAGACCCACAAATAACTGGCACAAACTGATTGTCTGAAATTCCGGTACGCAAGCCGGCACTAACTTCTTCGTCAGTGAGTTCGCCTTCGAAGAATTTCTCAATCAATTCATCATCGCTTTCAGCCGCAACTTCGATGAGTTGCTCACGGGTTTCCTCTGCCTGTGCTTCCAGTTCCGATGGGATTTCTGACTGTGGCGTTGGCTTATTCCCGTCCGGTTCTGTAAACGCTCCCATCTGAACGAGGTCTACGACGCCTGTGAAGGTATCTTCCTTGCCGATCGGTAGTTGCATTACAGCTGTACGCGCATCGAGTATCTCTTCTACACTAGCCAAGGCATTTTCAAAACTGGCATTCTCTTTATCCATCTTGTTGATGAATATCAATCGTGGCAGTTCATATTTATCGGCAATTTCCCACACCTTTTCCGTGCCACCTTCAACGCCAGTCGTTGCGTCAACCACTACAACAATGGCATCAACGACGCGAAGTACACTGGCGAGATCGCCATAAAAATCCTCTGCCCCTGGCGTATCGATGATATTTAACTTATGCCCATTCCATTCGCCAATACACACAGAACAGTTGATTGTCGTTTTGCGTGCAATTTCATCAGGGGCGTAATCAGCAACTGTGTTTCCATCATCCACTTTCCCCATTCGCTCAATGGTTCCACCGTTATAAAGCATCGCTTCGATTAACGAGGTTTTTCCTGCTCCGGAGTGGGCGATTATTCCGATATTTCTAATCTGTTCTGTTCTGTATTCTCTCATAGAATTTTCCGCTTTACCTCTCCTGTGGAAGATATTTTTAAGTATCAATCCGACCTTACAATCGGGTGATTGTAGCACACGGCTATAGGAAATGCAAGGAAAACCTCTGTGAGAAGTTCCTAAAATCGACCTCAACAATGCCTCGTGGGGAAGCGTCTTAAAGATTGCAGAAAATGTGAAAGGTCATTGAGCCAATAGAATTGATTGAAAATTCCTTTCATCATGGATGACAATGGATCGACTCAACAAGGAGGTCGAAGATGCAACAACTCTTTTTCACCTTTGGATCTATTTTTGCTGCCCTTTCGGTGGTTTCAGGCGCATTTGGAGCGCACGCACTCAAAGGGCGGATCTCAGCGGAAATGTTGGCAACCTTTGAAGTCGCTGTACGCTATCAAATCTATCACGCATTGGGATTAATCGTGGTTTCGTGGGCATTATCGCAATGGAATAGCCAACTTATATCTATCGCCGGTTGGCTATTTGTAGGCGGCATTCTCGTTTTTTCGGGCAGCCTTTATATTCTTAGCTTAGCTGGCATACGCTGGTTAGGCGCAATCACACCAATTGGAGGACTCGCGTTGATTATCGGTTGGTTGTGCTTGGCGTGGGCGGCAATACGAAGCTAAAGCCGAAAGGAGAAACTAAATCATTTTTCATTGAAAAAGCGAGTCATCCTATCTATTGTTTCGTAAGCATCAAAGCGATAAATTTCTTGGTCGATTCTTCCTAAACATTTATTTTATATTGACAGAATTTTGGGTTTCTGCTACAATCCGCCAATAAACTCCGGCCAACAGCAGTGTTGTTGTTTATCATCACGGTGAAGCAGTAGCAGACTCATTCAAAGTTTAAAATACCATGAAGATACTAACTGTTCTTTTACTCATTGCCATCTGGTTATGCATTCCAGGTTGTGGAGGGGAAGAAATACTGGCTCCAACAATCGTCAGAGATACCACTCCGCCCACAATTATTGCGACGAATGTCCAGGGGGGACCAATTCCTGTGAATACTCCCATTGTCCTGGTGTTCAGCGAACGAGTGAATTTGACCTCTGCGCAACGGGGCATCTCGCTGCGTTCCAGCATTGACGCTGAGATTGTTAAGGGGGTTGTCACCCTTGAGAATCAAGGACGTGAAGCGAAATTTACTCCTATAGAACGAATGACAACAGGCGGTTATGTCTTGACAGCTCTGGGTATTGAGGACATGGCAGGCAATGTTTTGCTGACGCCTATCTCGATTTTCTTCGGTGCCGTTGAAGTGGATACGACACAACCTGCTGCAGACGTCATCCCGCCACGAGTGGTCAGCACTATCCCTTCTGAAGGACAGTCAGTGGAAGCGACAGATAGCCTAGTGATCCGGTTTGATGAAGAAGTGGATGCAGCTTCAGCGGAGGCAGGCATTGTTGTATCCGGCGTAGTAGGAATGGTGGAGGTCGTCGGTGCTGTGACGATATTTAAACCGCTGGTGCCGATGATTGCCGGAAAGCATACCTTAACAATTATCGGCGTTAAAGATCTGGCTGGCAACGTTATGGACTCTTCTCTGATTATAGGCTTTGAGGTGATTGCACCACCCCCTGAAGTAATTCCGCCACCGACCACGATACGCCCAGCGAAAGGTAAAACGCTGTACCGGGTTTCCCAGTTCGGAGGCGGGCATCAGATCTGGTTTGAGGCGGAGGATTTCGATGAACGAAACCCTGATAATGATGAATTTTT
>JADFGN010000373.1 GCA_022567695.1 Candidatus Poribacteria bacterium
GGGCAATGCCCGGTTGAGAGGGGGTTGTACCCCCGTCGTCATTATGTCAGGGGTACAACCCCTTCCCAACAGTGAGTCTTGTGACCCGAAATATTGAGATGATACAGAAAAACGTCGGAAGGGCGCGGACCCGATCGCCCCATATTCTCCGTGAATCGGTTATGATTCAGAACGTTGCGCCAAAAGCTGACGCAATGTTTCTAGCTCCGCCTCCAAGACTTGAACTTTGGCATCCGCCTCTTTTGCCCTATCTACTGCTTCTTTATGAGTCTGCATCGGTGTTCCATCAGGAAGATAGGGGCGCATAAGCCTCACCTTATCGGGCCCATCGTCCACAAGGAACCAGAGCCCCAATGCTTCGCTGAAGATACCGCCTCGTTCATCAGGTACGATTTCCACGATTTCACCGGCTTCTGTCCGACGCCATCCACGAAACTCAAAAGGGTAATCGGGCGAAGGTTGGTGAATAAAATACTCCTGCATCCCTATCTCTTGCAAATACAGCTTTGGCTTATCCTCGCGGTCTTTTCTTTTAGTACTCTCAGAAAGAAATTCAAAAGCAACCGCTGGAACTGCGCCTTCTGCCCAAGTATAAAAACTGCTTCGAGCAGGAATCGCATCCACGCCGAAGACGACGTATACATCCGGTGCCACACATTTAGACGGATTGCCAGCTTGGTAATAGATAAAACTGTCCGTACCCACATAAACGCTTTGTTCATAGCCAAAAAAAGTGATCAACATACTACTGAGGTTGCTAATCTGTCGTCCATGAAATTCAGTAGCGGACATCGGTTCATCGTCCTCCGTAGGGTACCCTTTGAGATACATCGTTACATGACCGGATGCCTTCGGGTGTGTCGGCAGAACATAGTCGTGTTTCCTTTTCAGATTAGCTAATGGGTCCATCTATTTCCCTCCTCAACTTCATCTCATTTCCCGGCTCTCCTATTTTCTCATCCCACGAACGCTTTGAATAACGCCACATATAACGCAAGCACTTTCTCAGGGTCAGGTCCTCGATAAGCGCATTCGTTGGAGATATAGCCTTCAAATCCGATCCGCTTAAGCCATTGGAACACCTGACGGTAGAGTTCAAAAGTCTCTGGTTTTTCAGCTTGGTGGGTATGAACAGCAGTGAGATGGGGCGCGACCTGCGAAAACAGCGGTTCAATACTTCCCGCTTCACAACCGACAAACTGCGAGTTGAACACAAAGCCGACGTTAGACAGATTGACACCTTTTATCACTTCCATCGCAGGCTGGGGATGGGTAAAAGAGCCATGCATTTCAATTGACACGGTGATACTTTTCGGCCGTGCGTATTCACCGAGTTCCTTCAGGGCGTCGATGACATATCCGACAACCGCATCGCGAGTGTTATCGTCGAATCGGTCACCAAGTACGCGAACATGAGCGCAGCCCATAAATCTCGTCATATCAATCACGCGCTTGACGCGCCGCACATTCTCAGCACGGTCATCGGCGTTTTGCGAATGAAAGTTCTGACAACTCGTCAGTGACGAAATTACGACACCGCTGGCATCGACCTGATCTTTGAGCGACTGCCATTTACTCTCCGGCGTATCCCACTCGAAACCGTGCTTCTGTTCGTAATCCATTAGTAACTCAACACCATGATATCCTGTCGCTTCAGCAACTTCAAGGATTCTACTTAGTTCCCAATCTTGACACGTTTGGTATGTGTTCAATGCCCATTTCATCCATTCATCTCCGAATAATGATAGTGTTTGTCATGAAAAAGTTCATGAATACAGTGTAGCATACTCTAAGCATCAAGTCAACCTTGCAATACCGTCCGACTCGGGTCATTCAGTTTTCCAATCTGTCGCGGGTAGAGATGCGTCGCTTGCGCAGCCATGGTGCAGTGTTTTATCAATATTATCCATAAACCACTGAACGGTTACCTTTCATCTTCCAAGTGCTTTCTGCAAAAATCTTCCCGTATGCGATCTCTCTGCCACGGCAACCTCCTCCGGTGTTCCCATCGCGATAATTTCCCCGCCTTCATCGCCACCCTCAGGACCGAGATCGATGACCCAATCCGCACATTTGATTACGTCCATGTTGTGTTCGATTATGACAATCGTGCTCCCCTTATCCACCAGCCGATTGAGGACGATGAGGAGTTTCTGCACGTCGTCAAAATGTAAGCCCGTTGTCGGCTCGTCCATCATGTAGATGGTGCTACCTGTGCTCCGTCTTGCGAGTTCACGCGCCAGCTTGACCCGTTGTGCCTCGCCGCTAGAAAGCGTCGTCGCAGATTGGCCGAGTTGAATGTAATCCAGCCCAACATCATACAACATCTGCAAAGGCTTGCGAATACTCGGCACGTAGCGGAAGTGACCCAAGGCCTCTTTCACCGTCATCTGCAACACATCAGCGATGTTCTTCCCTTTGTAGCAGATCTGAAGGGTTTCACGATTGTAGCCCGTTCCCCCACACGTTTCACACATGACCCACACATCGGCGAGAAAGTGCATCTCAATTCGATTGTGGCCATGTCCGTTACATGTTTCACACTGTCCGACTTTCAGATTAAAGCTAAATCGCCGCGAATCAAAACCGCGCGTTTTCGCTTCAGGGAGTTCGGCGAAGAGGTAGCGGATTTTGGTGAAAAGATCGGTGTAAGTTGCGGGATTAGAACGGGGTGTGTCGCCAATCGGTTGCTGATCGATGTTAATCACTTTGTCGAGGTGTTCCATGCCGGCGATCCATTTGTACTTGCCGCCCCGTATTCGCGTTTGATTCAGGTGACTCAAGAGCGCAGGAGCAAGCGTATCTTCAATCAACGAGCTTTTTCCTGAACCGGAAACTCCAGTCACACACGTCAGCGCACCGAGTGGAATCTTGACATCGATCTTCTTGAGGTTGTTGGTCTGGGCACCGAAAAGCTCAAGCCATTCGCCTTTGCCGGGGCGTCTGGTCTGAGGCACTTCGATTTTCAACGTTCCGTTTAGGTAACGTCCGGTCAGCGATTTTTCGCTCCGCTGGATTTCATCGGGCGAACCGACTGCGACGATTTCGCCCCCCTGTTTACCTGCGTTGGGACCGAAATCGAGGATATAGTCGGAGGTCAGTATGGTGTCTATATCGTGCTCAACGACCAACACACTATTCCCAAGGTCACGGAGGCGTTTTAGGGCGTTCAGTAGCCGCTCCTGATCGCGCTGATGCAGACCAATACTGGGTTCGTCAAGGATATACGTAACACCTGTTAAGCCACTGCCAAGCTGACTGGCGAGACGAATCCGTTGCATTTCACCGCCGGAAAGTGTCGGTGCCCGACGGTCTAATGTGGGGTAATGCAACCCCACATCAACGAGAAACTGAAGTCTGTTCCGAACTTCGTCGAGCAGGGTGTGAGCAATCTCCATCTCATGATGTGATAAATCTAGATTGGCGAAGAATCCGAGTGCTTCTTCGATTGACATTGCCGTCGCACTTGCGATGGTCTTGCCGCTGAGCCACACGCCACGCGGAAAGAGTTGGAGGCGTGTGCCGTCGCATTCTTTGCAAGCCACCCTCCCGCCGTGAGTTGTGCCGAGTCCTTCACACTTTGGACATTGCCCGAGCGAACTGTTAAATGAAAAGTGGCGTGGTGTCAACTCCGGGAAGCTCAAGCTACACGTAAGGCACGCCGAATGGACACTGAAAAAGATCGGAGCCGTTTTCCCTTTACCCCCCTTAATCCCCCCTTCTAAAGGGGTGAAGTTAGAGGAGGTGTTGGAGATTTCTCCATCAACAATATTTATAACGACAACTCCGTTGCTCTGCTGAAGTGAAGTTTCAACGGCTTCCGACAGGCGTCCACGCTCATCCGGGGAAAGCGCCAAGCGATCGATGACAATTTTGACGTCGTGCCTAATGCTTTTGCCAATCTGCGGTGCGCGCTCAATGGGATAGATTTCTCCATCGACCTCAACCCGTGCATAGCCTTCACGTTGAAGGCGACGAAAGGCGTCGGGATAATCCTCGGTGCTTCTCAAGTCCAGCGGCGAAAGAACGTGAAGGCGCGTTCTTTCAGGCATGCTCATGATTTTGTCAACGATCTGTTGGAGTGTTTGCGGACTGACTTCAGCACCGCATTCTGGACAGTGCGGGATGCCAATTCGGGCATAGAGAACGCGCAGATAGTCGTAAATTTCTGTGACTGTTCCTACTGTCGAGCGCGGGTTTTTGCTGGGTGCTTTCTGTTCAATTGCGATGGCGGGGGAAAGCCCCTCGATCTTCTCAACCTTTGGTTTTTCCAATTGTCCCAGAAATTGCCGCGCATACGCCGAGAGCGACTCGATATACCGCCGCTGTCCTTCGGCATAGATTGTATCCAACGCGAGTGATGATTTGCCTGAACCACTCACACCGGTAAATGTCGTCATCTTCCGATGGGGGATGTCCACATCGATATTTTTTAGATTATGCTCCTGCGCGCCTCGCACAGAGATGTATTTTTGATTGCCATTGCTTTCGACTTGGTAGGTTGCGGCTGATTCGGCGATTCGCGGAACCGACTCCACTTCTATACTCGTTGATTGGAAACGTTCATTTCCCGGTTCCCTAATTTCTTTTAGTTGCCTTCCTACCAACACCTTCCTCAATGCTTGTCCCGTATGCGATGCTTCCATCGCCACGATCTCTTCCGGCGTACCCACCGCTACGACATAGCCGCCCTCATCACCACCTTCGGGACCAAGGTCGATAAGATAATCCGCCGTTTTGATGACCTCTAGGTTGTGTTCGATAACGACGACAGTATTGCCTGCATCGACGAATTTGTGGAGGACGCTCAACAGCTTCTTCACATCATCGAAGTGGAGTCCGGTCGTGGGTTCATCGAGGATGTAAAGCGTTTTCCTGGTACTCCGTTTGGCAAGCTCACGCGAGAGCTTAATTCGTTGGGCTTCTCCGCCAGAGAGTGTTGGTGCAGGTTGACCGAGCTTGATGTAGTCCAAACCAACATCGTGCAAAGTCTGCAAGATTCGGGCGATTTTCGGAATGCTTGAGAAGTGTTCTAGTGCTTCTTGCACATCCATTTCAAGCACATCGGTGATGCTTTTTCCTTTGTATTTGACTTGCAATGTTTCGTCGTTGTATCGTTTTCCCTGGCAGACATTGCACTTGACCCACACATCGGCGAGGAAATGCATTTCGACTCGATTCGCACCATCGCCAGCGCAGGCCTCGCACCGCCCACCTTTGACGTTGAAACTGAATCGTCCTTGCTTATAGCCACGTATCTTCGACTCTGGAAGTTGCGTATAAAGTGCCCGGATGTGATCAAAGACTTTGGTGTAGGTCGCTGGATTTGACCGTGGGGTTCGCCCGATTGGGCTTTGATCGATGTCGATGACTTTGTCGATTACTTCTTCGATTGGGAGGCCTACCCCCTCGGTTTTGGATTTTCTCCGCTCCTCATTTCCCCTCTTTTCTAGCATGTCTTTCTTCTTGCTCCTTGCAGGAGAGGGAGCGGGGGAGAGGTCGGCGGAATTGCTCTCCTCAACTATCACCCGAATTTCGTCATGTTCCCCCGGTTGCGTGTGTGCTTTCATCAGATCTCGGGCAAGCCTTTTATGTAGAATATCGTTGATCAACGAACTCTTGCCAGATCCACTAACCCCCGTCACGCAGGTAAAAACGCCGACCGGAATCCGCACGTCGAGGTTTTTGAGATTGTTGTGACGCGCTCCAGTGATTTCGAGCCACCGATTACCGACCGGACGGTATTCAGCAGGAATTTCAATCCGCTGTTCGCCGCGGAGATATTGTGCTGTCAGCGCGTCCGATTTTTCCGCGATTTCTTGAGGCGTACCGAATGCCACAATCTCGCCACCTTTTATACCTGGCCCCGGCCCGAAATCGACGAGGATGTCGCCGGCCCACATCGTTTCTTCGTCGTGCTCAACGATGATTACGGTATTGCCCTGATCGCGGAGGTGTTTTAGTGTTGACAAAAGATGGGCATTGTCGCGGGGGTGCAGACCGATGCTCGGTTCATCAAGGACATATATCACGCCGCGCAGACCTGACCCAACCTGACTCGCTAACCGAATTCTTTGAGATTCTCCGCCCGAAAGCGTTGGTGCGGTGCGGTCTAAAGTGAGATAGTGTAACCCAACGCTGATCAGGAATCCAAGCCTTCCTTTGATCTCTTTTAACAATTCTTCTGCAATGAACGCTTCACGCTCCAGAAGTTGTAGCTTTTGAAAAAATCCAAGGCAATCACCGATCGGCATGGCAATGACATCAAGGATTGACTTCTTTGCGATTGTCACGGCTTCGACCTCTTTTTTAAGCCGCTTTCCGTTGCAATTGGGACAGACGCCGGAGATCATGTATTTGCCGAGATTCCGCTTCTGGATTTCTGAGGCACTTTGGAAGTATTTTCTTTCTTCGGGTGGGATAACGCCTTCGTAAGGCGCGTCATATTTGAATCGACGATTTCGGCGGGATTTATAGACGAAGGGAATCTTTTTCTTTCCGGTGCCGTAAAGGATAGTGTGTTGCTGCTCCTCGGTTAGTTTCCGCCAAGGTGTATCAAGGCTTATGCCCAAGTAATCCGCGATACTGTTAGCAAGGTGACGAGTATTCAGAGTGTCAAGCTCACCCCAAAAGGAAATTGCACCCTTTTTGATCGATTTTGTCGGCTCTGGGACGACCAGATTCGCATCCATTTTGGTTACCGTGCCGAGTCCCTTGCAGGTCGGACACATACCTTGAGGACTGTTAAAGGAGAAATTACGCGGTGCGAGGGGGCCATAGCTAATGTTACAGTGAACGCACGTGTAATCTTTGCTGAAAAGGAGATCGCCAGCATTCGGTTGCCCTTCAACAATGTTAACAATTAATCTGCCATCACCCATGCGGAGGGCTGTCTCAACGGCTTCGGCGATACGGCTTTGGACGCCCTGTTTGAGAATGAGTCGATCGACCACAATCTCGATGTTGTGCCGTTGATTCCGATCGAGTTGGATCTCTTCCATCAAATCATAGACCTGCCCATCAATTCGAGCGCGGATGAACCCCGCTTTCCGCGCATCCTCCAGATCGTCACGATACTCGCCGCGCCGCCCACTCACAATCGGTGCAAGGATCAAAATGCGGGCTCGCTCCGGCAAATCCGAGATCTGATCAATAATTGCTTCTGCCGTTTGAACGCCGACGGGGCGACCACATTCGGAACAATGTAGCGTACCCACACGCGCAAACAGTACACGCAAGTAATCGTAGATCTCTGTGATGGTTGCTACCGTTGAGCGCGGGTTATACCCTGCCGATTTCTGATCGATCGAGATCGACGGCGAAAGCCCACCGATGAAATCAACATCGGGCTTTTCAAGCTGACCGAGAAACTGTCGCGCATAAGAGGACAGCGACTCGATATAGCGGCGTTGCCCTTCGGCGTAGATGGTATCGAATGCCAACGATGACTTGCCGGAGCCGCTGACACCAGTGAAGACAATGAGTTTGTCCTTGGGTAGTTTGAGATCGATG
>JADFGN010000374.1 GCA_022567695.1 Candidatus Poribacteria bacterium
TCTCAATATTTCGGGTCACAAGACTCACTGTTGGGAAGGGGTTGTACCCCTGACATAATGACGACGGGGGTACAACCCCCTCTCAACCGATTGCCCCTTTTTTTTGAGAAGATACCTCTATTCCTCGTATACTTATTCTAAATTCACAAGGCGATAGTGAGTTAGATCCAAAACCTGAAGATATTTCGGTAATTGAATTGCAGAAAGATTTTGCTTTAATTTTTCAAGCATCTGTTCTGGACTCTTATATTTTTTTACCTGTTCAGGATATCGCATCGTATATCCCGCCCATACCCCTTTTTTCTGCGCCTCACTGGGATAGCGTAAGATATATCGCCTGCACAATTCTTCCCAAGGTATCGTTGTCCAATCTGGCTGGCGAGTTTGGGTTGGACTCCATTTCGTTAGGTCTTCTTGCAGATCAAACTTGCCGTAATATCGATTTGGATTTTTAAGAAAGCTCCTAAGCAGATGGACGCTCTCTTTGAGATCAAAGGTTTGCCAGTCTGCCGGTTGCTTGAAACGTTCAGGGTGTTTGACTTGATCCACTGGTTTAAGTTTCCATGGGATAGCGTTTTTTGAAACCAGTGCATCGCGTAGACCTGCGGAGAATCCTGATGAATCGGACTCAACCGGTGGATGAATTGGCATCCCTGATGTTGCCGGCCCTATGGGGTTCAATGGAAGGATCGGTTTGCCCGGATCGGTTTGAGATTCGCCTTGAAGGGATAAGGGCAATAGCTCCGATGAGTTCACCGATTCCTCTGTTTTCTCTTGCTTCTGTTCTGCTTGTTTATTTTGTTCCGGCCTTTTCTCAAATTTTCTACTAATTGATGCAGCATACCATGTCACACTTCCAACGACCAGAAATGTAGACAGGGATACCGTGATAAGGCGGATGAGATTGAAAGGTAACTTCATTTTGTGTTCCTCCTTAGGATAAATTCTCGATCGGAAGGAGAATAAATTGAAAATCGCCTATTTTGATTGTTTTTCGGGCATCAGTGGAGACATGACCTTGAGCGCGCTAGTTGACGCTGGCGTTCAGCCGAAAACGCTACGTGCGGAATTGTCAAAATTAAAACTCGACAAAGAATTTACTTTGAGCTTCGCAAAAGCCACCAAACATGGCATTACGGGTACACACGCGGTTATAGAAACGAACGAATCGACATCAACCGAACATGCAGCTCATCATCACGAACACACTCACAATCATGGGCCGAGTCGCCATCTCTCTGATATCTTTGACATTCTCGACAACAGCGAACTCGATAATCAGATCACCGCTCAATCAAAGCGCATCTTCGATCGCTTGGCAGAAGCGGAGGCGAAAGTTCATAACATGCCTAAAGACCAGGTTCATCTGCATGAAGTCAGTGGCATCGATTCGATTGTAGACATCGTTGCCTCGATTATCGGACTGCATCTATTAGGCGTCGAAGAGATTTACGCTTCCGCCCTCGCGCTCGGAAGTGGCTTCGTGCGGTGTGCTCACGGACTGATGCCCGTACCTACACCCGGAACAATGGAATTGCTGCGTGGGTTTCCGGTGCGACAAACGGAAATCCGAAAAGAGTTGGTGACTCCCACCGGTGCAGCAATCATTACGACCCTTGCACGCGGATTTGGTCCGATGCCCGAAATGATTATCGATCGCATCGGATACGGTGCTGGCACACGAGAGCTTGAGGAGCAACCTAACCTCCTACGGGTTTGTATCGGAGAAAAAAAAACGATCTTGAACACGATCGGGTAATCGTAATTGAAACCAACATTGATGATATGTCGCCGGAAATCACGGGATACCTGATGGAAAAGCTGTTTGAACAGGATGCCCTTGATGTTTTCATGACACCGATCTTCATGAAGAAAGGGCGCCCCGCAACAAAGTTAAGTGTGCTTTGTGTGCCAGATAGACGCGATAGGCTGATCGAGTCCATTCTGACAGAAACAACGACATTTGGTGTCAGATGTTACACGGCTGATCGATCTAAACTGATTCGCGACTTCATCGAGGTCCAAACGCAATGGGGAATTGTTCGAGTCAAGCATGGATATTTAGGCGATCACTTAATTAAATCTGTTCCTGAATACGAGGATTGCAAACGCCTTGCCAAACAAAATAGTGTTCCACTTCGGCAGGTCTATGAGGAAGCGATTCGCTGTCTGAACTGAACCTACCCCTGAGCCAATTTTCGACGGTGAGTGCTTCAATCCACTGAAAATGTGAATCGTCTGAGACAAGAACCAAGTTGCGGGTCAGTGCTGTTGCAGCGATTAAAATGTCTGCATCTGGGATGGGTCTTCCCCTCCGTTTCAAGTCAACATGGATTTCTGCAGCTTTCTCGAAGACGGCTTCAGTATCCAAAAATAGCATTTCGATTTCTTGGCGTAGCACCTCAAAATCCCTTAACTTTCTTGTTGCATTTGTGGCTAAAAGTCCGCGTTTGATTTCATAGTGACTCACTCCGCTCATAGAAACGGCCTTCCGAGCGGAAATCGTCTCGTCAAATTTTGATATGATTTTTTCATTACCGTTGATTCGCGCACTAATGATGTTTGTGTCAAGAAGATACAACGAACTACCTCCCTTCGACCGCAGCATTAAAAATTTCGACTTGTTCAGGGGTTAAGCCATCTAACAGGCTGCCGAGAGCTCTAAACGCCATCATTTGCTTAATCATATGCGTAAGTTCTTCCTCAGTAATCGATAAGAGCTCTTCAGGAGATGTATTCTTCTTATCCATCTGCGTTGACCAAGTTTCCAGAAATTCAGGTTTATCGATTTCTCTCCTGTAAATTTCGCGGTCTTCAAACACCTTATCGACGATCTTTGAAATACGATGCAGTGCCTTAGCTTTCATTGATGGTGCTGGCATATTCTCACCTCCTTGATAAGCTTGTCAGGTGGAGATTGCTCATTCGTAGAACAGTTTTGTCTTTTTCGATTTCAACCCAATTTCGGTTTGACCATTGGCGGTAAAGGTCGTAGTTCCTCTACTGATGTTTTGTAAGTTCCGTTTCATTTTCTGCCAGCTGATACATCGGATTACACCGATCGCAGTTTCCACAGCGATAATCTGCCGCAACCGACTCGCCGAAGTACTGGAGTACCAATCGTCCGCGGCAGGCATTCGCCAACGCATAGAGAACAATCTGATCAATCTGCCGTCGCTTTCTGTGCAGATAGTCTTCAAATCCCATCTGGTCCTCCGAAATAGAAGCAAACAGGTCGCTGTCTCGAAGTAGCTTAATTAGCATGAGTTCTTCCGGTCCCCAGTATCTCAGATAACCATCGCTCTGGAGATCGACCAACTGCTCCATCAACCGATCTGGACGCAAGTCAAATTCCCGACAGAAATCCATGACTGTGACCGGAGATCTGGAACTCAACTGACGCAAGAACATACGTTGCGAATCATTGGTTGCACGGGAGGAAGTTATGCGCACAGAAAGTTTTGAGGGAAGGTTGTACCATCTCCTCAGAAAGCCAAGCTTTTCCAGATAGCTAATCCCGACCCGAATCTTCGTTTCCTTGAAATCACTTAACCACTCCAGTTCATCCGCCGCAATCATGCGGAAGCCAGCTACGGCAGGGAAGGTCTCAATTAGTTTCAAGAGTTTCAGGAGATCGCGCTTGTTGGGCGCGCTCTCCTTGATAAACCATTCGTGGAGGTCACGATCGTCGGGACAATAGAAAAGCACGCAACGGGCGGTTTCTCCATCACGTCCGGCACGACCCGCTTCTTGATAATACTCCTCCAACGTGCCGGTCATTGTCCAGTGAATGACGTATCGGATATCCGGTTTATCAATTCCCATGCCAAACGCATTTGTCGCCGCAATGATGTTGAGTCCATCCGCATCATCAGCAAAAAACCGCTCCTGGACCCGCTTGCGCTCCATCCCTGTGCGTCCGGCGTGGTAAAAATCAGCGCGATGCCCACGTAATTGCAAGAACTGAGCGATCTCCTCGGTTTCGCGCCGACGGCCAGCATAGACAATCCCGCTACCCTCAAATTGTTTAAGGCACGTCTCAAGCAAGGCGTACTTGGCGGCATCATCGGCAGCTTCGTAGACGCTGAATTTTAGATTCGGGCGCTGAACACTGCGGGACAAAATTCGACACGGTTCGATTTCCAACTCACGGAGAATATCCTGACGAACTTCAGGCGTTGCCGTCGCCGTAAAAAGCGCAATCGAACGCGGGTGCAAAGCGTGGATAGCTTCTCGGAGGGATAAATATGCCGGGCGAAAGTCATGTCCCCATTGGGAAATACAATGGGCTTCGTCAATGACGAACAGAGAAATTGACACGGAATCAAGCAGGTTCAGGAATTTGCGGCTACGAAAGCGTTCCGGCGCAATATACAACAATTTGATTTCGCGCCGTTTTAAGCGGTCTAATTCCCATCGATATTCTTCCCAACTCAAACTGCTGTTAAGAAGTGCCACAGATTCAATGCCCTGTCCGCGCAACCCATCCACCTGATCTTTCATCAAAGAGATCAAGGGTGAAACAACCACAGTCACTCCCGGCAGTGTTAGTGCTGGCAATTGGTAACACAAGGATTTCCCATATCCCGTCGGGAAGGCAGCGAGGATATTGTCTCCATTTAAGATCGCTTCCACAATTTCACGTTGCCCATCTCGAAAGGACGCATAGCCGAAGTTCTGCTTGAGTGCTGTCAGCAACGCATCTTCCTCGACATTAGCGGGCCCGGATTGGTCCTCTCCTGAAGGCGAGGTGGGTTTGGGAGGTTCATCAAGCAGCTGATCAATATCTTGGAGAAGGGCTTGTAAATTTTTCATGGCAAGATTAAAAATGCAAAGATACAAGATGCAAAGATGCAAAATGGACTCTTGAATCTTGTGCACCGTAGCCGAATTCGCAAGAATTTGGAGCACAGGCCAAAACCCCCGAACTCTTGGGAGTTGGGTACATGCGAGGTTCCGAAAACTCACACCAAATGTTTCAGTCTTTGAATCGAAAACGAACAATATGAAACATCGCTGCCACTCCGTCTTTCCAATTGATCTTTTTCCCCTGTCCGTAATCACGGCCCCTGTAGGTAATAGGAACTTCCACGAGTCTACATTTGCGTTTGGCAAGTTTTGATGTAAGTTCAGGCTCAAATCCAAACCGATCAGAGCGTAATGAGATTTCCTTCAAAATCGATGTTTTGATGACTTTGTAACACGTTTCCATATCAGTAAGGGGAAAACCGGTAAACAGGTTGGAAAAAAATGTCAAGAATCTATTGGCAAAATAGCTCATAAACAGGGCTCGCTGTCGTCCTTCCGTAAAACGAGAGCCGTACACGACATCAGCTTCCCCATCCAGGATGGGCTGAATCAATTTAGGATAATCTTGCGGATCATACTCTAAGTCTGCATCTTGGACAATAGTAATGTCACCCGTTACATTTTGGAAACCGGTTCTCAGTGCGGCACCTTTCCCCTGGTTAAAATCGTGATAAAAAACCTGAATCGATTCATCACCCGATTTCTCGATTTTCTGGAGCAATTCACGGGTCCCATCTGTTGAGTAGTCATCCACAAGAACAATCTCTTTTTTTATGCCAATGTCAACGGCTTTGACCTGCCTGAGGATTTCTTCTAAAGTTTCAGTTTCATTATAAACTGGAATAACAACGGATAGCTTATGTTCCATACGAAATCCTTGGGTTGAGGGAATAGCATATCAAAATCACAAAAACACGATAAGGATGCGGTTGACAGTCTTTGGGTTCAACAACGCATTCACTACAATTTTGGAAAGAATAACATATCTGCCAGATCGAATCAAGTGCTTTCATAAGGATAGGAATCTTCTTGTTGTCATCAGATCTGAGAGTTGGTATAATACCAATTCCATCTTGAATGTGGCATTCCGACAGAAGAATCAAGTCGATTTGACTCTGGTATCAAATGATCTGGAATCACACGACGAAGGAAAGGCACGTAGAAATTCGGAATATAGGAGAAATAGATGAAACACACAACCTACTGTTTATGTTTACTGCTAGCCGCACTATGGCTAGTAATACCGATGAGTAGTCATGCTGTCAATATCTTCGCTATTCAAGGGGTTGTAAAAGGTACGGATGGTGTCCCGATTGACGCACTCTTAATCACCGTAACGAACGAAACAAAAAATCTGCCGTCGCAAACAGGATTGACTGGCGACAGCGGTCCAGGAGCTTACGCCGTTGTCTTAATCAACTTTACTGTAAGTATCGCAGATTTGAATGATGAGATCAAAGTCACAGTCGAACAAGAGGGAACCATCGTTGCGGAAAGAGTGCATACAATCACTCAGGAAAACCTTGACAACTTGCGAGTGGTGATCGATGTTCAGCTTGAGGAGAAAAAATCTGCGCCAAACCTCATCGGTATTACCCCTGACACTGGTGCATTAACCGGTGGCGAAACCGTCCAACTCATCGGGGAAAATTTTCAAGACGGCGCAACTGTCACAATTGGTGGAAATCAAGCAACAGAAGTCGTCTTTGTTTCCTCAACGCAATTGACAGCCGAAACGCCTCAAGGGGAGGCCGGTGTTGCCGATGTCACCGTCACCAATCCCGACGAACAATCTGAGACGCTATCAGGAGGCTTCACCTATATTCAATCTGCTCCCGTGATTACACAGATAGATCCAACAAGGGGCCCCGTCATCGGTGGCACCGTAATTACGATTACCGGCGAGAACTTTCAGGATGGCGCAACCGTCCGTATCGGGGAAAGCGATGCGTCTGCCGTTACTGTTGATGATGCGACGCAAATAACTGCCACAACCCCTGCTGGAGACGTTGGACCTTTCTCCGTCGTTGTGATTAATCCAGACGATCAAGAGTCGAACACTTCAATTCAGTTTACCTATACCCAACTTGCGCCAATCATCACAGGCATTACCCCCGATAACGACACAACCGCCGGCGGTGCGACGGCGACGTTAATCGGCGAAAACTTCCAATCCGGCGCAACTGTTACATTCGGAGACCGTGACGCCATCGATGTGGTTGTGACATCGACGACAGAAATTTCCATAAAAGTCCCGGAGAGCGGGGCGGGTATCGTTCAAGTCACTGTGACCAATCCTGACGATCAATCCGCCACGATTGCATTTACGTTCATCGAACCACCGCAATTCCCTGCGTGGGATGTCAACGAAGATGGAGTAATTAATATATTCGATCTCGTTCTCGTCGGAAATCAGTTTGGGCAAAGTGGAGACGGGCTAACGGGCGATGTTACCGATGATGGGACCGTCAACATATTCGATCTTGTTTTGGTCGCCAGCCACTTCGGGGAGTCGAGCATTGGTGCAGCCCCGCCGCGTGTCGCAATCGCGCACAACCACAGACCATCGCCGGAAGTCGATACTGGCATCCGTCTTCGCACAGCATTGACCGAGTTAGAGCGTCTTGATGAGGCTCGCCCAGAAATCCGCTTCATTG
>JADFGN010000375.1 GCA_022567695.1 Candidatus Poribacteria bacterium
TACAACGAAATTATTCATCAACTCGCTGGCGATTTTGACGCACGGTTGATTCGGACAAATGAGGCATTTGATCTTGCCGTTGCCGCCCGGCCGGGAGCATTGTGGACTACACGAGATGGCGTTCACCCCAATCCTGAAGGACATACGCTAATAGCGTTAGAATTTCTCAAACAGGTGGGTTGGTAAATGGTGTTCTGTCGCCGAAATCGCTAAACTTCGGGGAATCATCAGAATTCTTGCCAATTCAGCTACAAATGAACCACCATCCTGTCAACTATCAAGAACTCCGGTTGCCCGCAGCAAAGTCTCCTGCACTAACAGTTCGTGGGACAGCGGTCGATCGGGCGGCTGCGTCCCGGCGATAGTGGCTAAAAAGGCATCCAATTCCAGTTCATAGAGTCTCCCGCGACTTTCCCCATCTATTGCGACAAACTGCTCGCCTTGTTGGTAGCCATCTTTCGCTTCTTCGAGGCAGAGCCGAATTTGTAGCCCAGGCTCAAAGGGTTCGGTAATAATGGCACTCCCCTGAGTTCCATACACTTCAAAGCGGCGTGCCATCGGACGGGTTTCCATCGCGGCGATGTCGATAAAGGCGATGGCGTTTTCAAACTCAAAGACGCCCAGCGTGTTGTCCTTAAACTGTGGCACCACACCGCTGTCGTTACGCAAAAATGCGGTCACCTTCACAGGACGCCCCAAAAGCCAGAGCACCTGATCGAGCATGTGCGCACCTAAATCGAAAAAGATGCCGCCAGCGTGTGTGCTGACTTGCGCACGGGCATCCGGGGAGATATAAGTAGACATGTGAGCACGCACGGAAAACACCTCGCCCAAAAACCCGGACTTCACCCAAGTGGCGAGCTGTTTAAACGCCGAATGGTAGCGTAGCATGTATCCCATCTGAATAAGCAGCCCCTTATTTTTTGCCGTAGCGACCACTCGCTGCCACTGCTCCCAATTCTCCCCGGCCGGCTTATCGTACCACACGTGTTTTCCCGCAGCGACAATTTCCTCAGTCTGATTCAGGCTTTCTGCATTGAGGCCTTCAGAGGCAATCGCCACAATGCTAGAGTCGCCTAACATCTCGTTTTTGTCCGTGAACCAGTGAACATCAGCAAAAGAACCACCCGACTTTTGAAGTGTCGCCCGTCGTTGTTCGTCCGGTTCAAAAACGCCTGCAATTTCAACGTCGGCGTTTACAGCCATCGCCTGCAATTTGCCCGCAGCGTGACCGTGTTTGGTTCCGTATTGAGCCATTCGTATTTTTGCCATTTTATCCTCCTGGATTTAGTCAATTGATAACATCATCTCTAAATATCCGAACTACTTGGAAACTTGCGTTGCAAGGGCTTGTTCCGGGTTGTTTCCTATTTTTAGGTGTGCGGACATAGCACCTTGTAGAGAAAAGAGAATTTCAATCGGAGTGCCAACCACATCTATCCGTACGCCGGTCCGCCCATCCCGTTTTAACAGTTGGACATCAGACATCGTTGCGTCGTTCTCTTCGCCGATTTCTATCACATGAAGGAAGTAGTCGCGTTCTGCTGTACCATTACCTTCTACCTCCAGCCGCCAGGGAACAATGGGGGGATTCAGGCCGCGCCGCCCAACATGGTTATATTGAGCGGTTGGCTCGTGTGGGTGTCCCCAAAATTGATGCCCATCTCCGCCACGTTTAACGATCGTCGCATCTTCGGGCAGTAGCGTTTTGAGGAAAGCCCGCGAACGACCGACGCTCAACACAGGTTCTTCACCCGCGGGGTCACTGAGCCAGGTTGCTGTATCTCCCCGATACGCATACACATGATTGGGCGTATGTACTGTTTCCTGTCCGTTAATCTGTGGTTCTCCGGGAATGTGCAGAAACCAGGTTTTGGGAAAGGTGCTGTTGGTTGCGTGAACCCGATCGAAGATGATGAAGAATTCGCGCCGACCCCGTAGATAAAGAAACTGGCGTGTGACTTCCTTAACCTTGTTAGGATGATATCCCTCCGTGAGATCTGCGGCGACATAAGTCAGTCGGTTATCATGCTGATAGGCAACGATGTGTCCCCGGTCATCTCGCGTGTGTTTGCTGTAAACATATCGGATAAGCCCGCCGTCGTTTTCATTCTTAGTTCCGCCTTCACTTATCCGATTGTCTCCGGGCGTTGTCCGGCGAAATTTTTCGTCGGGGTTGTAAATCGTAACGATGTTAAAAGCCAGACTGCCGCCGGCATAATAATCCCGGTCGTTATGCCCACTTCCCCCTGCCCGGAGCACAAGATACCCTTTCTTGGCAATGAGAAAGTGCCCTTCGTCATCGCGGGAATGGGCAGCGAATTTGGGGCCCGCGCCAAAGAACGCCCAAGTCGCATTCGGGTCATCCCATGCGCTTCGCATGTAGACGTGTCCCGCTTCCTTAAATAGGGTCGCCAGCGGTTCATTTTGGGCTGCGGGCGTATTGCCGGGAACGGTAGGCTGGTAGGAGAGGAAACGATTCCAGGGGATGCTTATCCAATTCTTAGCCATACTCTCATCGCTGATGGCGTTGGCTAAGGGGTCGCTGTAACGCGCACCGAGGATGGGGGCCACACGGGCGAATCCGCTCAAATTCCTGGCTTGATTGTCATCAATCCACGCGGTCTGATTGCTGAAAGGAACGGTGAGGTTGAGCGCCCACCGGGTCATTGCGGGCAAGAAACCAGAAGGCGTACTTTGCTGAAAAAAGTCTTCGCCCGTGGCGGTGCGCCAGGCTTCAAATGCCCAGGGAATAACCGCGATTGGTCCGTAGTTTCCGTGCCCCATACTTTCAGACCATACACCACCCATTTCGTCAAAAGCGGGGATGCATTCTTCCGGGATGCGTTTTGCCCATGAATCAAGGAAGCGAGCGGCATCCATTTCGTAATCAGTGCCGCTGCCTTTAATTGCCAGCGCAACGAAGAGCTTGGGAGCAATGCCATCCCGCGTATTGGGCGTGTTGAGGTGGGCGGGACCCCAGGTCTGATTGTACCACCAGTGACCGTTCTTGAGCGTGATTTCGGGCGTATCTGTGTACCACCTGAGCCATTGACCGAGCGCGTTACCAAAGCGCGTTCGCTCCGGCTGCGTCATTGCATCATACACCCAGTCGTAGACCATGGCGTGGTATCCGAAGTGTCCGCTGCCTTCGAGTGACAGTACCTGTCCATCGCCCCAAAATTTCTTGATAGCGTCAGCGTATGGCTCCGCTTCCTGACCCAGTTCCCGTTCAATCAAATAGGCAATGCCCAGACACAGTTGGTCGATGGGTGTATGGAATCGGCTTCTCGGAGGACGGATGCCAGCTTTCAACGCCCGGTCTGCCTCCGCTTTAATGGATGCATATTCGCGAGCCAGTGGCCCCGTCGCTCGCTCGGCCAGTTGCGTGAGTCCTGCTCGGTTCACAAAGATGCGCGGATGATCGGAGAGTTCGTAGGCAAAGGCGGCCCCGCTAGAGCAGGCGAGCAGCCAGGAGAGCCAAAAGGTGTGCCCTCCAGTCAAAAATGCGCTGAGTGAGATTGCAAATACTTTGAGATGAGCCGGATTCAATACGCTCATGCGGACTGTATTCATCGATTCTCTTTACTCCTTTGGACATAATTCGGAGGTCGGTTGACACTTCAACTTTCCGATCAAATCTTGCATCTTGCATCTTTGAATCTTGTATTTGCATCTTGTATCTTGTATCAATATCTTAAATCAGGCATAATCCTCGGCGTTGTCTTCCGGTTCATACCCCAATTCGTCACGCGCGTTCTGAATATCCCAGTAAGCACGAGTGTTGTTTGAGATGCCGTAGTAGATTCCAAACTTTACCTCCTCAGCTTCAATGCTTCGCCAGACCAACTGCACCGTATCGCGGTGGCTTACCCAGGTCGAGAGGATACGGTCGCTATTGCGATTTTGCACCGACTCCACCGGTTGAAAGGAGCCGATTCGCAGAGAGATCACCGCTAGTCCAAAAGCGTCCACATAGTACCTGCCCAAATCCTCTCCAAACGCCTTGCTAACTCCGTAGTAGCTATCCGGTCGCACCAGCATTTTTGAGGTGGTATAGATTCCTTCCTGTTCGTAGAATCCTGTGACATGGTTCGTACTCGCAAAGATGATTCGATTCGTGCCGGTTCGTTTGGCTGCTTCGTAGATGCAATAGGTTCCGCGGATGTTCACCTCCAATGCCTCCTCAAAAGTCGCCTGTGTCGAAGGGTTTCCTGCCAGATGTACAACAGCATCAACCCCATCCACAGCCTCGACCATCCGGTCCAGGTCAGTAATGCTAGCGATAATAACCTCTTCATCCGGCTCGGCTTCAAGCACTGTCCTGTGATATAGTAGCCTTAGATTATAACGACTTTTCAACCTATCTTTAAGCACCCGTCCAATTCGTCCGGCGGCACCGGTGATGAGAATTTTCTTCTTTGCCATATTGATTTCTCCTTGAGTATCTTCTCCCCTCTCCTCGCAGAGCCTGCTCCGATCCATCGGAGAGAGGGGCCAGGGGTGAGGTTAGGTCGATTTTCCAAAATTGACACGGGAAATTGTTCGAATCTGAATCTCGACCTACAGTACGATTACCTTAATCGATTTCAAATAACCTCTAGTTCGTCTCTGTCCGCAAGTGCCGGAAATGGAGTTGTTGGAAGTGTTTGATACCAATAAGCCACTGAAGCAATATCGTCTTGAAGCGGGAGATACCTTCCGCCACTTCGCCAGCCAAGTGCCTGAATCGTGACCTTTAAATCCCGCTCGAATCGAACCGGATCGGTAATATGCCAGCGGTACATCCCGAATCGCGTTTGAGATCGATACACACCATCTGGACGGATGACCTGATGCAAACCGGCATACGGCGTGGTAAATTCCTGATACTGCCCGGTCTCCTTGTTCTCAAAATTATAAGAACCACAAAAATAATCTTCCGTGCCAGTTCCGCAAATTGTAGGAAATTCCTTGTCTCCGTCAAGATAAAACTTGATTTCACCCTCTCCCCACCAGCCGTTGTTATTGACGCCCCACGCCATGTAGGTTCCCACATAGTGACCTTTGCCCTGAATCCCATCGACAATGGTGTACACGTCCTTGTAGGGCAAGGGATTCGTTCTACGGAATTGCGCATGAAAGTAGGCTCTATCCTCCGGCACATCGGTCAAGGTGTAGTTAATTTGATAATAAAGGCGCATATCTTCATCAGCAATATTGGTCATCGTGATACGGCAACGCTTCCGAAACGGCATTTCCCAGTAACAGTTAAAGGCACTGCCGGGATTGACGCAGATCGCAAGAGATGATACTTGTGCAAACCTACCCCACCCACAAGCGAAGAAATCCCCGACCGGACATTCAACAGCGGGGTGTTCCTGATCGTCCCAATAAAACCGGAGAATACTGAATCTCCAATTTCCGGTTGGCGTCATCCAGATCTGCTGTATCGCTCCCGGCCCTTCAATATCAGCGATTTCGAATGTTTCGCCCGCTTTGATGCTCACAGAAGGGGAGATTTTCCAGCCTTGACCAAGGTCACGAGCACAGTCAGTCCCCGTTCCTTCGGTCGCCATTCCGCCTTTTCCCTTCTCACCGCTGAAATTTTCGGGGCTTATCGAACGGGTTTGGGCATTCGATAAGCGGGACAGATTCCCCAAATTCATAGATAATCCATTAAACAATGTCGTAGGTCTCCTCTATTCGTTGATAACTTTATAACTCATCTAAATCGATTGCACGTCGGGAATCAGTTGCCAACCGTGCAGCCTCAATGATGGCAAGATTTTGCCGCGCTTGCGCTCCGGTAATCGGCATTTCATCGCCATTCGATAATGCCTCAAATGTAGCGGCGAAAAAACCAATATGTCCGCTTGGGTCTTTGAACTTCTGGTCTGCAAAACCGGGGATGTCCAACTGCTGCCAACCGCTTGCTCTCGTGAAACGCATCAACGAATCAGGCTCATTTCTGCGATGTCTTACCCGCAAAGAACCATCGGTGGTATGAACCTCACACCAGCCCCAGTCCCTGTCAGGTGCGCACCATGCACCGGAAACAGTGGATATAGTACCATTTTCATGTTCGCAAAGTAGCATCGCGATGTCGTCAACGTCAATGTTAAGATGTAAGGTTTTGACCCTCGCTTCAACATATCGAACGGGTGATTCCATTAATGCACCGACTGAATAGATTTCATGATAAGAGGTATCAATGATACAGCCGCCGCCTTTGCCTTTGCTAGCACGCCACGCAAACGCTGGATTCGTGTGGTTTGCTGAAAAATCGGAAGGTTTGAGCCCCATCCCTTGACTGCGTCCGAAAATAGGCTTCCCAAGCTCGCGGAGTTGGGCGAGACCATGTTGCATCGTCAGTGTAAAAAGGTAGTTGTGTACCACAGCGTAAGGGACATCGTTGCGTTTAACGGCTTCAAGAACGGCATCGGCATCTTCTAGTGAAGTTGCCATCGGTTTTTCAGAGATGATGGCTACACCCGCTTCTGTCGCCTCGATAGCTTGTTCGGCATGAATGAAGTGAGGGGTAGCAATTGTCACGGCGTCAATTTCTGCGTTTGCTAGCATGTCGCGGTAGTCGTTATACCGTTGGGCTTCAGGCACATCAAAAGTGTTACCGACCTGCCGGAGGTTATCGTCCACAATGTCTGCCAGCGCAACGACTTTAACAGTATCTGGAAGCGACAGATAGGCACGGGCGTGAGTCCCTTGAACAATTCCACCACAACCAATCAAACCTAGACGAATCGGCTTTGTCACGGTTTTAATCCTTTCACTTCAACGTCTGGTGTATAATTCACACCAAGCGTTTCAGCGCATATTCTTTCGGTTTTTCTCTAAATGAGTCTATCAATTTTTCGCTTCAGTGTCAATCATTTTTTGGTTCGTGCAATCTTGCCCTTTGACATGGATGTCTGAAAATGATACAATCCATATGAACAGGAGGATGGCATGAAATATAGTCTTGTGTTGATTCTGTACTTCATCTTTATGCCCTTGGGATACGCTACGGAAATCACGGTCGTGTGCGTCGGGGACATTATGTTGAGTGGTCAAGCGGCTCCGGTAATCGAAAGGCGTGGCGTAGATTATCCATTTGATGACACACGACATATCCTTCAGGCGGCGGATATTGCCATCGGGAATCTGGAGATGCCGATTGCCACTGTCGGGGAACCTGTCATAGAAAAAGAATATACCTTTCGCGGCCATCCCCGGCTGGCGAAGGGGATTGCGAATGCGGGGTTTGACGTGCTGACGCTCGCGAATAATCATACCGGCGATTATGGAGACGATGCGTTGTTGGAAACGCTGAAAATCTTGAGTGCAAATCATATCAAATATTGCGGCGCGGGCCCCGATTTGGCAACAGCGAGAAAACCAGCAATTGTGGAGGTTAAGGGCAAACGGGTTGCCGTTTTGGGATATGTCAACGCCCATCCGTTTGAATTCTTTGCAGATGAAAGACAGC
>JADFGN010000376.1 GCA_022567695.1 Candidatus Poribacteria bacterium
GCCGAGAATCAACGCATGCGAGAGGAACAAGTGCGAAAAGATAAGGTTATCGACCGCTTGCTCGCCTTGACTGAGGAATACGGTCTGCCCGTTTTAGGCAAAGAGGTTAGTGGCGATGATAAGGTCATCCCCATCGACTTAGCCATCCGCGCCAGAAGGCGATAAAATGAGCAGCCCCCCAGACTCGACTTCCGACTTAATTTAACAGATGTGAAAACCGTTTCCGTTCGACGCGGCGGATGCGTCACTTCAAACAATTAACACTTGTTAAAACCAAGGGCTTCGATTCACAGCGAGATTCAAGAAACCATTCCCCTTAATAACCTTCAGGTGAATAATAACCCTTCTAACCACCAAATAACCGGCTAAAGAATCCCCGGCGTTTTTTCGGTTCATGGGTGAGCAATAGCGTTTGTTGCTGCTTGATGAGCGTCATCAGTTCCTCTTTCTCATGGTAGAGTTTTTCTTTATCCTTCCGCCATTCCTCTTTATCTTTTTGCAACTCAGAGATGTGTTGTTCCAACAGGCTGATTTTTTCCTGTAGTATCCCTGTTGCGTCGGGTGTTGCATGGTGTTGCATTGCATCATCGTGCAACACGGCGTCGGGTGTCGCAGGTTCTTTGAGTTCTCCATAATGCCTGATCAATTCAGCGGTATCGATGACTTTCTCACCATTGCCGTTGACTTGGCACGAAATCAGCCCTTGCTTGATGTGGCGTTGTATAGTTGATCGGTGAACACCGACGGTTTTGGCTGCTTGAGTGATGTTTAATTTGGCCATGTCGTATCCTGTCGTATTGCGACGCTTTGCTACAGTCGCATGGTGTCGTATTTGAGCTTTACCTATTGTTACGTCAGTTTGTTCCAAAGAGATACGTGAATTTTTCACATTCCATCGAATTACGTGGTAAACTCACTGGAATCCACAACTGGTAAGAATTTGGAGGTAACAAACCAATCGTCTGTTGGCAGTTTTCCGCCTTCGACTTCGATGGCGCATTTACCGCCATTTATCGCTCGCCGTTGATAGGGAATCAAATTCGCCAAGATTGCTAATCCATCGAGGAAAATCCGCAGGCTGCCTCCCTCATGATCCAACCCCAACATCGACAACAGTTTCCGTTCCATCGCGTCGAAATCCAAGATTTTGGTGCGGGGAATCTTGAACCCGATTTCCAGATGCCTGATCTGAAAAAGCAGATTGCGGATAAGCAACTCGGTGGCTGGGGGATGTACCTCATTCATTCCCTTGTCGACTCGAGGGCTGTCAGATAAATCAACCTTGCTATTGTTGATCTCCATGCAGCGGATTTGCGAGTTTCAATCCCCTTATACAATGACGAATCTATTGTCAGATAAACCCGCCAACCCTCTACATCGGATTTCTGGTCCCCGAAAAAAGGGTGGTCAATGCAATCTCCTGAAGTATACCTCGTCTAGAACATGGCAAAGATGGTTGTATGCCTGTTGAAAATCGACGACTATTTCACCACAATCATCTTCTTGGTGGCGAAATAATTCCCAGCTTGCAGATAATAGAAGTAAATGCCGCTTGCGACCCGTTCGCCGGTATCGCTCCGTCCGTCCCAATAGGCGGCACGTGCACGACTTTGGTAGAAGCCTGCGGCACGCTGTCCTAAGTTAAGGGTGCGCACCAAGCCGCCATCCGCATTGTAAATATGGATAGCCACAGAAGCTGATTCCTTCAATTGATAGGGAATCCAAGTCTCCGGGTTGAATGGGTTGGGGAAGTTCTGCTTGAGAGCGAATTCGGTTATGACTAAGAGCAAGATGGATTTGGAGTTTTCAAGATTGCCTGCTTTATCAATAGCTGTGATTGTGAGAGACTTAGTTCCATCTTCAATGTTAGTGGGTAAAGTCAGTTGTTGCCCGAAGATGCCATCGTTAGCGTCACCGTCATTATGATTGCCATCATCGTACATCTGAACTTCTCCATGACCATCTATGGCGGTTAAATCGACCGTAACCGGTTTTACATTACAGCCGCGAGTCCTGATGTGGCATCGCTTACAACTGCCGTTAGTGTGACCACAGTACCGGGTTTAAGAACCTCTTCAGTCACCTTCAGTGCAGTCACAACCGGTTTGGTGTTATCCACTTTTACAGGAATAGACGCATGGAAACTGACTCCTCCAGCTGGGTCGATCGCCTTGGACAGAACCTGATACTCGCCATCCTGCGGAAGAATCCAGTTGAATGACCAGCGCGTTGTTCCGTCAGCGACTTGCCAAGTTCCCCCGCCATCTGTACTAACCATGATTTTTTCTATAGAACTGTCATTGCTACTGGCAGAACCTTGGATCGTGGCGATAGTTCCCGTCAGGATGGCATGATCTTGGGGGCTAGTTATGGTGGACGCGATTAACGCATTGTTCGTTCTCCTTTCTGTTCTTGAAATCAAGGACGGAGCTGCTGGAAGCGAATTTAAGTAAGTAATCTCAACCCGAATATGGTCCTGTTTCGACCTTTTTTTTCTGTCATTGTTGCGAATCACCAGCTTCAGATCATTCACCTCCGCCGCGATCGTCACCACACCGCTCACATCCCAGACGTCTGTCTGCTCCTGACGGGGATGGCTGTGAATCGGTGCTGGATCTAACATCGTTAAAATGTTGGCATTCTCATCAATCAATCCCTCCATGCCTAGAGTTCCCACCTGCCAGCGTATTGATTCTTTGAACCACTTATCCTGATAGTGTTCGATGAGAATCTTGACCGATTGAATGGTAGCTGATGGAGGAACGACGTTATTCTCGAATTGAAAGGAAACAAAGGAGCTTTTCTCAAGACTTAATCGTTTATTGTCGCTTGCCTGCACGAGACTAACCTGGCCGCTCCTAGCGAGAAAAACACCATTTTTTTGATCATACCCATCTATGACTTGAAGCGTGACAGTTCGCGGTATGTTGGTTGTTGTGGTGAAGGTGAAATTATCTGATGTCGCCAGATTCCCCGCTGCATCCTTAGACAGCACACGATAGTGATACATGGTGTTAGCGGTCAACTCGTTGATTGGCACACTATGGGAACTCACTAGCTCTGCATCTAAGGGAGTCAAGTTCCCGTAGGTGGTGTTAAGCCCATACTCCACTTGGCTGTCAGCCGCTTCATCAGTCGTCCAGGTGATTGTTACCGTGGTATCGGTGAGGTCGGTCGCCTGGATATTGGTCAGCGTCGGTGGGGTGGTATCGGGAGGTGAATCGGTGGTGAAGGTGAAATCATCTGATGTTGCTAGATTCCCTGCCGCATCCTCGGACAGAACGCGATAATGATACACAGTGTTAGGAGTCAACTGAGTTATTTGCGCGCTATGGGAACTCACCAACGTCGCATCTAAGGGCGTGGACATCCCATAGGTTGTGCCCAATCCATACTCCACTTGACTGTCAGCCGCCTCGTCAGTCGTCCAGGTGATGGTAACAGTCGTGTCGGTGACGTCGGCAGCTTGGACTTGGGTCAACGTTGGTGTCGTCAAATCAACCGTTACAGGGTCGGAAGGGTCAGATTGAGGACCTGTGTTCCCAAAAGCATCTGCGGCTTGAACCGTGATCTGATAGGTGAATGTATTCTCTGCACCTTCAAGCGTGTAGACAGGGGTCGCATCTTCTGTTATGTCGAAAAGAACAAAATTTCCACCATTAACGGAAACATAGATATTGTAATGGTCTACTGGACCAGATGCAGATGTCCAAAAATAATCTAAGGAAGAATCGTTATCATACATCTTCTCAACACTTGTGATTGATGAATTAATCATCGCAAAACTTGTGAGCGATGAAGCAAGCAGACTCCCCAAAATGATGAGGTATATAAAAACTTGTGCTTGAAAAGCGAATCTTTTTTGCATGGTTGACCTCCATACTTCGGTAGCGCAGCCATCCTGCCTCTGGCGAGGATCTGCCGCTTTGTGTCCCACGATTTCTCGTGGTTTACCTTTATCGATTACAGAGAACAACCAAGCTTATTGCTGAAGCCTTGGTGAGATCTCTGTCATGATTTTTTTGAATCGTGGAAGTTTACAACGCGGGTTGCGATCTTACAGGTTTCACCTCCCGGGGTCGCATTTGAATCTGTTGAGCAAATGCGAAAAAATTTAACGCCGCCGATTCCCCACTTGTAAATTTTTGAGTGAATCGAAATCCGGTTGACTTTCGGATGTGCGATGGATTGACGCACTTTGAGCATCGCTGATGTCACAAAATGTCACATTGAAAAACAGTCTGATATGATTCAAGAACAGGAATTTCAGCAACTGATGACCAGTTCTTTATTTTCCGTCGGTGGCTCTGGAAGCCGATCTGGCATGGCTTTCACACAAATTGTCGATCAACCGAAGTTATTATTGATCCATAATTTGCGCAAGAGCCATGCCAGATGAACCAGAGACTATAATAACTCAGCGTAACTTTTCACAGCACTGCTTGCGAAATCATTCCCTACATGTCCGGTGAAGCTGTGCCCTATCTGTGAACTGCTCAACTTCTGAATTTTCTCACGTTCCTGTTGACTTTTTCGGAAGTTCCTCTTACAATAATAACGTCAATCGAATTGCGTGTAAATAGATATAAAACTGGAATATCATCTCAAGAGAGGTCAATGATGAAAGTCAAATTTGCGTATTTTCTCACTATTCTAACAATCTTGTTTCTTGGATGTGGTGGAGATAACCCAACTGAACCTGAAGAACAACTCGACTTGAGTGCCCCTGAACTGGCTCCGTTTTTAAATACTCTCGAAGGACGCCAATTTGCTGAAGAACCCTGGGATGTCAACAACGATGGGAAGATAGACATCCTTGATTTGGTCATGGTTGCCCAACATCTTGGTGAAGAGGTACAAGCGAACGTTCAAGGTGAGCCGGGAGAAGAATCTGTTCTCAGAATCATCAATGGTGACGGCACTGGCAGGAGAATTCAGGTCACAGGCAGTGGTTCTACCCTCGGTGAGCCGGACATCGTCGTGCTGACGCTGAACGTCTCGGTGGAAAAAGCCTCTGTGAAGGAAGCACGGGAAGAAGCTGCTAATGCAATGAATCAAGTTCTCGATTCGCTAAAAGGCAACGGGGTCGCGGAAAGAGATATCCAGACTCAACAGTTCAGTATCCAACAACAGTTCGACTTTACGAACGGACGACGGGAATTTCGGGGGTATCGCGTCACGAACACGGTATCTGCTAAATCGCGAGATCTGGATCGGATTGGTCAAGTGATCGATGATGCAGCCGCCGCCGGAGGGGATTTGGTGCAAATACAGTCAATCCAATTTGGCATCGAAGACGCCAAAGAATTACAAGCACAAGCTCGTGTCGAAGCAATGAAAGACGCGCTTGCGAAGGCACAGGTCTTAGCAGCAGAAGGTGGCGTCACGCTAGGGAAGCCCATTTCTATCTCCGAAAGCAGTGCATTACCGTTACCCACTTTCCCCACTGCTAGAGGGCTGGTAGAAGATGTGCTTGCTACGACGCCTATCGAAACCGGACAGCTTCAAGTAAACGTCATCGTGAATGTCGTTTACGAGATTGAATGAGGGGTACGGCACGGCTTAAATTCTTAATCCGTTTTGGAGTGCAAGACTTGTCTTGCAAAGGTTGGCGAAGCAGGTCTCGTACTCCAAATTAACTGGTTAAAGATTTCCGCCAACGTGTGCTCGCTTGTGTGGCAAGGAGTAAAGATGATGGCAACAGTGCAACAAGATGACGCAGTATTGCGAATTGAAACCGATAGCTATCACGCCGCGGTGCAGACGGAGGGGTATGTAAGTGGCGTGATGGCGGGCAGCTTTGTGGACAAACGCACAGGTGCTCGCGACCTGAGTTTCGGCCTGTGCATTGCCGATTTTCTACTGGAGCCGGGTGTAGACGATGAATCGACGCCACCCGCATTGCGTTACCACTGGGGTGATACGGTGCATGGTCAGATTCCCAAGCGCTATGTCGAGCTACCGCAGATCTGCACGCAAGCGAAGAAGTTGCCCTTTGAAGTTGTGGAAGGCAAAGACTTTGTCGCTGTACGGCAATGGTTCACATGGACAACGGCACGTCCACCTTACCCGAGCGCAGGGTCGCGTTGGGAGCAGTGGCTCGTTTTCCCTGACGGTACACGTTGGTTCTTCGCTTACGACAAAGTGACGAGTTCTAACACAGTGAACTCTCTGTTGCTGCGGATGGACATGCCGGGACACATAAAGCACCAAAGCGGCGATACATTTGAGAAAATTCATTTGAGCTATCACGGGGATATTCCGCCTCAAGCGTTTTCCGAGAATTTTCCGCCTGACCGACGATACTTGTATCAGCGCGGCCAGAGCAGTGAAATACCGCAACGGTTCATCCGTGCCTATCAGTTGTCCAGCGGTGTTTGGTTGGCGGGGATGACGTTGGAGCCATCAGTCGTTTATGAAGCATGGTGTCATCAACGTGGCTATGTCTGCATGATTCAGGAAATCGGTGGCTGGTGCGTGCGCAAAGGCGAGAGCTTCGGTGCAGTGCATCTTGTCGGGTTCTTTGATGACCATGCTGAGATGCAGCAGGCATTCGATAGACACAGGGGCTCACTTGCCTTGCATGTAGAAGATGGTGGGTGGTTCTTGGAAAGGTAGTACCTTGCGCAACGGATTTGCAGGAGCAACGTCAGCGAATCCCGTTCATGGAATCACCTGCCCTACCCATGTTGAAAGCAACAAAAACGATTCAAGCACTCAGTATTGCCATCCTGATTACCTTCTTCCAACCGATAGTTTTCGCCGACGGAGGCAGAGCCGGTATCGATTTCAATCGCGTTCCTTCTGCCGACTTCCAATGGTTTATCGACAACGATGGAGTGCCTTTGAATTTTCGATCTGGTGCCCGGAACCCGCTTCCGCAAAATTTGGCTGGAGATGCCGTGGAAGAATCGGGGCCTACCGGGAATCGTTCTTTTTGATTACGATGCAGAAGAAGCACGACGCCAGAGTGAAGATCGATACGCCCTCGCTGTCCGCGGCACCAGAGACGGACTCTGAGACTGGAATCTGAAAACGAAATCTCCTCGATGGAATCAAACATGAAAGCGACCCCGTGCGCGTGGCATACTGTAAAAACAGATAAAGGACATCGCAGATCATTCGAATCAAGCTGCACTTGCCTCCGCGATTATTTCTGTGGCACATCGTTTGGACCTGCAAGTTACCGCGGAGGGCGTTGAAACGGCAGAACAACTGGCGTTTCTGCGTTCACAAGAGTGCGACGGGATACAGGGCTACCTGTTCAGTCGGCCTGTCCCTGCTGAAGCGTTTACCGAACTATTGAAGACCGGGAAATGTTTGCCAACGTGAGGAAAACGCGCGCGCTTGTGTGGATAGCCGACATTGGAGGAAAACCATGATCTCCTCGATTCCCCTTTAGGAAAGGTGGAAGTGAGTTTTATACTATTTCGCAAATGAAATTCCTG
>JADFGN010000377.1 GCA_022567695.1 Candidatus Poribacteria bacterium
CGTGAAACGGTTCCGCCCCCGTAGCTTGTCCCAACGAGCAGCCGTCGGCCGTCACGGTTTGTCTCTTTCACCCGTTCGATGAGTTCGTGGACACGCTCTGGTTTTAAGATGTCGTGAGCATATCGAATGTTGCACTCATTGTTGACCTCAACAAGCACGTTGGTGTAGCCCTGATCAAGGATGCAGTGGGTGATATTATCGGTTGCACGGATAACAGCCTCTTCGTCAGCAAGGTGGTGGTCCTGCCCAAAGTAGAAGTACCCTAAAATTACAACCATGCCCAATTCATCAGCGCGATCGATGATGCGTTCCAACCGCTCGACATAAGCGGTATTCAAACTCCCATCCGCTTCAATCCCCGAATTGTGCCACGGTTGCGCTTTTGAATATCCTTCGGGACTCCCACCTTGCAAATCGATTGTGAAAGCCAGCAACCCATACGACCGCCATTCGGGCATTGCCTCAAGGAATTCTCGCGTGTTTCTTTCCGCATCCCATTTGCGAGTATCGGGATAAGCCCAACGGTTGATGGTCTCTGGATTGCGATCATCGAAAACGCCTTGCACCATCCGAGAATTGATCAACAACCCTTCGATTCTGTGTCCCTCATAAAATCGGCCCGGATAGGTGATCTGTCCGTTAATGTAAAAGGCGTCATCAACAATACTGACCGACGTTTGCCTCATAATGTGGTCTCCTAAAAAATATTCCTGTTGACTGCACCTTAAATCCTGAATCCCTGTTCCGTTTCACGGAAGACGCTTTAGCCAATCATACGCTTTCTTCGCCGCTTCTTCAACAGCCTTTACGTCATCCTTTTTGGTTAAATTTAGCGGTTCCATTGCACGCTTGTCGCTGAGGATCTCCAACGCTTTTGCGGCACGCAGTCGGACCCGATAATCGGAATCACCCAACGCCCTAATCAGTGCTTCAACCGCACGCGAATCACCGATATATCCCAACATCTTCGCGCCCATCTCTCTCACCGTTGGATCGGTATCTTTGAGGTCGTTGATGTAACGTGTTGCCTGATAGAGGTGGGCCTCATCTGGAGCAATCTGGCCTAAGGCGATCGCCGCGTTTTGGCGAACGGTGCTTTTACCGCTGGATAACGCTTCGATCAATCCACTTACTGCCGCATCACCCATCTGACTCAGTGCTTTCGTCGCCGCTGAACGCAACAGGCTATCAGGAGCACCGAGTTGAGCGACGAGGGGACCGACAGCAGGGGCACCGATCTTCGCCAGTGTATTAATTGCTGCTGTGTTATCCAACTCATTAAGTCGCGCAATGAGTGCATTCACAGCGGGCCGCATTGAAGTGGTATCCTCGATTGTCTCAGCGATTTCGCCTAGCACAAGGATAGCATACCGACTTCCCTTTGAAGTAGAGTCGCTAAGTATCGCTGACAATGCATTGATAGCAGACTTCCCAATCCGTGCCAACACCATCGCTGCATTTTGGCGAACCGTTGAGTTTTCATCGTTGAGGGCTGTGGTCAGTGCGTTAACCGTAGAAGCAGAATCATCGCCGAGGTTCCCTAGCGCAAGCACGGCAATTGCGCGAATCGAGGCATCTGCGTCCCGTAAATCGACGGCATAACGAGTGCGTTGATAAGTAGATACCATCGCCGGATTGAGGTCGGTGAGGAGTGCTGCGGCAGTGGCGCGAATCATTGCGTTTTCGTCCGTAAGAAGGGCTGCAATTGGCTCACTGGTTGGGATGCCGATTCGTTTTAAGGTATCCCCTGCCATCAAGCGAATTGAACTGTCTGAATCCTTGAGTGCATCAATTAACGAATCAATTGCTGGGCGCAGTTGATCACTTGCTTCCAACCGGGATGCAATCATTCCCAAGGCCATCATAGCATGCCAGCGTATTGAAGTGTTCGTATTGTTCAAGAGGGGAATCAGTTCATCAATTGCCGGGTTGTCGATCTTGGCGAGTGCTATCGCTGCACTTCGACGAACCCCTGCATCCGGATCTGAAAGTGCGGCAATCAATCTACTCGATTCGGTCACATGTCCGAAATCTCCTAAACGATTCAGTGCCAGCCTCCGAACAGAAGGCTCCGAATCTTTAAGGTCGTTGAGGCTACGCAAGGTTTGATACTCCTGCGCGTTATCCGGACGAATTTGACTCAGAATTCCGGCTACCACTGCACGCTCTCGTGCTGAAGCATCACCAGCTTCAAGCATTGCTGCCAATACGCCAACCGAAGGTTCACCAATCCGAACTAGCGTGTTGGCAGCGATCGGGTTGACTGTGTTCTTCGGGGTGATGAGGACAGATATGAGTTCCTCAACGGCTTCAGCCCCAAGCAATACAAGTGCTTCACTGGCATGATGACGGACGCCATAATCTGCATCGCCTAGAGCTGTCGCAAGCGGCTTGTTGGCTGGCCCGATGACGTTGCTTCCAAGACGTTCGGCAATTTTCCGCAACGCAATCGTTGCGTTTTCGCGTACGAAGGAACTTTTATCAGCGAGTACACGAGCTAAGGACTTGACCGATTGCGCATTGCCAACCTCGCCGAGTTCCATTGCCGCTTCAGCGCGAATCGATTGGTCTGCATTTGACAGGTCTGTCGTTGCAAGCTTACGTCGATATACCGTTGCCTGATTTGGCTGAAGTGATGTTAACGCCGCCGCCGCTTGCCGTCGGACCATTCGATTTGGATCGCTGAGGTCTTTTGTGTAACGTTTAATCTGATGTTCTTGTTCTTGATGAGGGACAATTTTTGCCAATGCTCTGGCTGCGTAAGCACGAAGAAGATGATTCTCGTCTTCTAACAAGCCCCTCAAAGCGTCAACAGCACCGAAATCACCGATCTCACCGAGCGCATCAACAGCAGCCGCCCGCACGTACAAATCCGGATCTGTGAGTATCTTGATCAAAGGTTGAACAGCTTGTGCATCGCCGATCGCACCGAGTGCGTAAGCACCGTAGAGCCGCACAGATGCCTCTTTATGATTGAGTTGTTGCAGATGCTCACTTACGTTTCCTTGCTGAGCGGAGATAAATGGAATAAAGTAAAGTAACATCAAAACAATTGAAAGTTTGAGAATAAAACGGCTCGTGTTCATACCGGAGCTCCTTGTATCAGTTCCTATATTTTGTTTTGTCAGTCGTTGTGCTGTCATCAAAGTTCCAATATCCCATTCATAACGCTGATGGGTTGGATTTTATCCAATCTTTTATCAGCTCTATGAACTCCACATCAGGCATCTCCTCAATATCAGCTATGCCAAAATTTAACTCTTTCATTGCCGTTTCAAAATGAGCATAGAACTCATTGAGGCGTTGCCAAAGCCTTGTACCACTTAAAAGCCCACGACGGGTTGTCGTTTCATACACCCAATTTCTAATCTGACGCACCAAAGTTTGTGGCTCAGATTTGTGAGCTTTTATATCATTCCCGGATATGTCTGATAGAACCTTTTGGTACCTATATTGTTCCTTTTCAAGAATCAGACACTTTTTCTCCGAGAGTTGATCGTTTCCAAAGTCTCTGCACCCTAAATCGAGTCCCAGTTCAAAAGGCATGTTAAATCGAGGAAGGTCACCTTCTGTTAAGGGTTCAATCCGAGATATGTCGTGGATACTGTAACGAGATTCCCGGATGAGATTTTCTATTTTCTGGACTCTGACTTCTCCAGAATCCCCACTCTCTGTAGCGATTCGAGGTTCAAGACCACAATCAATGACGGTGAATAATAAAGCACGAAGCATCGGTTTATAATCGGGGTCGAAAGGACAATTGATGAATATGTTTCGATTAAAATCGTGATTCTCGTGTGTCATCTTTCTCCCCTAAGCTGGAGCCTTCTTCACTTCCTTACTTTCCTCAAGGGCTTTTCCCACCTATCAATTGTCCCATCTGCCTTATGGATGACAACGTCAGTGGCGGTACGGCTTGATTTGGCACGAGTGATTGCATCTGTTTTCTTGTCAAAAATCCTATCCGCCCTTTTCGCCCCTTCTCTCTTAACTGCCCAACCTCTATCATGCGAAATGACATGCACTCGTTTTCCCTGAGAGGCAACTTCTCTCATATGTCCCTTGATTCGCTCAACTTTCTTCAAGCGAGAAGCATTGCCCATCGCAGTGTTTTCAGAGTCTTTTCTTCGCATCGCTAATACCCTCCTATCTATCTGCTTTCCGTTTCCCTGTGCCGTCATACTGGAAACCTAAAGTTTACTGCAACTGATTGACCTTGTCAACCTCTATTTGGCGAAAATTCAATTCTTGTACGTCGGACTCGAATCAGTCAACAATCGATTGATAAGTGAGGACCTTAAACTGTTGCTGAAACGGATGAGGATTTTCCATTAACTGCGTCATTAGCAGACCAATTAATTCTTCCTTTGGATCAATCCAGAACGTTGTACTGGCAGCACCACCCCATCTGAATGAACCTTCCGATCCCAGAATTGCCGTCTGAGCGACATCTGTAAGCACCGCAAAACCGAGACCAAAGCCGGCCCCTGCCTGCTCAAATGGGTGCAGTTCGGGAGGTAGATGATTCATCGTCATCAACTCAATGGTTTTACGGCCCAGCAAACGGGAGCCTTCCAGTTCTCCTCCATTGAGCAGCATTTGGCAAAAGCGCACGTAATCCGCCGCTGTCGAAAAAAGTCCGCCGCCGCCTGAGAAGAACATCCGCTGTGGTCCTGCTCCAAGCGGGGCTGTTTCAACGACCTGAAGCCCACCGTCGTCTGCGGGTCTGTACAGTTCTGCAAATCGATCCACTTTTTCGTCAGGCACATGAAAACTTGTGTCTACCATTCCCAACGGCTTGAAGATCTCCCTTTCCAGAAAAGCATCAAAAGACATACCGGAAATGACTTCCACCAAGTAGCCAAGCACATCTGTGGAGACGCTATACTCCCATGTCGTCCCGGGTTGGTGGACAAGTGGAATTCGAGAAAGTTTTCCAACCATCTCTTTAAGCGTGCTGTCGGGGTTAAACAACTGTGCACCCTGATACATCTTATCGACAGGTTGGTCGCCCCAACCATAAGTTAAGCCAGAAGTATGGGTCAGCAGATCGCGGATGGTCATCTCACGTTTTGCATGAGCAAGCTCAATGCCCTCTTCTGTCTCATTCTTAAAGACTTTGAGATCTTTGAACTCCGGGATAAATTTTGAAACCGGATCGCTGAGTTGAAAATGCCCTTTCTCATAGAGCATCATGATGGCGACACTGGTGATCGGTTTTGTCATGGAGTAGATTCGGAATATCGTATCGAATTGGATCGGCTTGTCTTTTGCCACATCCATCATTCCGACTTTCTCAAAGTGAACCACCTTCCCGCGCCGAGCCACCATCGTCATTATCCCGGCGAGTTTATTCTCATCGACATAACGCCCCATGACTGGACGAATGCGTTTCAGACGTTCGGTTGAAAGCCCGACCTCTTCCGGCGCAACAACAGGTAGGCCTTGGCTTGAAGCATGTGGAGCTACGAGTAACAGAAGCGATAATGTTCCTAGTATATTTTGCAATGAGTGTCTCCTTAGGTTGTAATTGAAAAATTAACGTACAAAATTCGGATAAGTCCGATAGCTCTGCTATACTTGACAACGGAATAAACTGCACCTTTGGTTGAAAGAGGATTGTATCCACAAACGGTATTATTACTCTCATACCGTCTCCTTTCTACCGCTGGATTCAGGGGCGGACATGTCCGTAAAAATTTATTCAAACCCCCTCGAACTCCCCTTGCCCTTCGGGTGGGTGTTTGTCTTTATGAATGTGAATGATCAGTTTGTCCATTTCGACCTCCCCATTCTACCTTCGCGAATTGTATTCGTCCAACAAGTTCAACCCGCACTGGCACATCGTCAATCGCTTCGGGCACGTTTACCTCTCCTTCCAACCTTTCCACTCCCACTGCAATGTAGTGAATTCCGTCCTCGTCTTTTCGGGTTTCCACTGAAAAGACGTTTGGTTGTCGGAGCCAGTCCGCTTCGTGTGCATCTCGAATTTGACGGATTTTGGCGTGAATGGTTTGCTCGTGGATTGCATCGCTGAGATCTGTGCCACAGTGGGCGCACGTCGATTCGGGCAACACGGTACGTTTGCGGCAATTTGTACACTTGACCGTTTTCATAAGACAGCCCTCCTACGATGGCTGCAACTGCAATAACGGTGACAATCCCGTCAGCCCACCTGTAATATCCACTAAAGCCTCCGGCGGTAAATCAGGAATCTCGAATAGAAACGCAACGTGATTTGCAAAGAACTGAAAATCGCCACCTGCAAAGCACAACCCAACCATCATGCCGGTGCCTTGTTCCAGTAAAATAGAACCCGAGTCACCGCAACGAATCTCACAATCCATGCTGATCTGGTGAGTAAACGTGACGGTTTTGTCGAGAGAAGGATCAGACACTTCGATGGTTGCATCAGTCGCAAGGATACATCCAGTTGTGCGTCCTGTCGTTCTGCCAACTTTTTCGACGTCCATGTCCCGATCAGGTTCGATGATACCCCGCACGGGGCCTACTTCGTGAATCTCCGGCGTCATCAGGTTTGTGGATAGCGGCGTACAATAGGCAAAATCGATGACATTTGTGCCTTCAATGTTGATAGGATGACCATAAACAAGCCGCCCCACCGCTTCATCTGCACCGTCGATAACACCGGGTTGCACGATGTTATCGTCAATCTGTCCTGCGCCGTCGTATCCAGCAAACACATGATTGTTGCTCAGGCCAATCCAGCCGGTGTGCCCGTCGTGTTCATTGGCAATTTTTACCCACGCGCCGAGTGTCCCGGCGTTGTCAAAGCGGCGATTACCAATACTGTAGCCGCCTTGCACCGGACGAATGCGTTCTGTCAATTCTGCAAGGAACGTGACCTCGCCGCATTCTATCACCTCCACAGCTATTTCCTCGGTTCGTCCATCGGCATCCAGCGATAATACCTCTGGCACACCGTCTCTGCCTGACTTGACCAGAAATGTCAGTTGGTCACCCACTGTTGTACACAATCCAATCAGGTTGTCATGCGGTTCAACACGACGCTTCAGCCTCACTGTGGGAACCGGCGTTTTGATCTTCACTCCGGTGGGCGTGGTTTCGTATTCGACAGCTGTTGAAACGGGCGACATGATTCCAAAAAGCTGTGCATCCAAGATGCTTTTGGCCGCTTTGATAATTGGATCAGCCATCGGTTTGTCCTTCCTTCATCTGCCGGATTAACGCGCGATTCATCCGAGCTCGAACCTCCTCAATCTTTTCGGGGGGCCATTCATAAAATCCTTTCCCGGATTTAACGCCCAATTCGCCCTTCTCGACCATATCTTTGAGAAGTGGATTTGCATCTGTCGAACTGTTGAGATCTTTGTAGAGTTCTTCAAACGCTGCGAGGACCATATCCCATCCCGCAAGCTCGAACACCTGAAACGGTCCGGCAACACTGAGCCTCCGTCCGAAGCTG
>JADFGN010000020.1 GCA_022567695.1 Candidatus Poribacteria bacterium
CTAATTATTTGAAATTGCAGTGAGACTTGCGTTATTAGTCCTGTAGGGTCGCCATGTTTATTAGGGGGAAATACGTGTTAAAAAACAAACAAATTCTACTGAGCCAGAAATTTCTTAAAACCCTGTCTATCCAAAATTTGCAGATTTATTCTCGTCTATTCATTCCTATCCTATTGTTTCAACTCGTCTTATTCGGTTCATTGTTGGGAACACCATCCCTCGTGTGGGCGCAGGGTTTTGAATCGCAGCCGCGAACATTTGATGATGCTGACGAGGATTCCGTCTTCAGCCCAAATGGAGATGGGGTACAAGATAACCTGATTATCAGCTTTGTCACGGATGGATTTCTCGGTGACTTTCGGATTACGATTGATGTTCATGGCCCGGCAGCAAGCGGACCTCCTGATGGCGTATTCGACGTCAATGATGATTGGGTATTTGAGGGAAAAGTTGGGCCAGGCAGACCAAACGTTCAGCCACCTGATGATCCGAAGGTGATTCGTGAGGAGTGGGACGGTAGAGATCGATCGCCTCAACAAGGCACAACGCCTGCGCCAAGAGTGCTTGACGAGGGGACTTATCAAATCCGCGTCGAAATTGATGCCTTCCAGGGAAATGGCGCGAATGTTGGCGATTTGGGGTATCAGTTCGTTACTCTCTCTGCAACGATTGACAAGACACCGCCGCAAATTTCCGTTGATCTAACCCTGCAGAATTTCTCGCCGAATGGCGATGGTATTTTTGACACGACGACAATCTCTTACACCCTTTCCGAGAATTTGTCAGAACTCCAGTTGGAATTTACCAGCCCGTCAAACCAACCAGCGATTGCACTGACGCAATTTACAAGCGGAAAACATTCATTCATCTGGGATGGAACTGATGGTTTAGGCACAGCACTTCGCGATGCCATCTATGACCTGCGGTTGAGTGGAACAGATAGAGCGGGTAATAAGAAAGAGATCGACATAGACAACATTCGGATCGACACTGAACCGCCGACTATTACACAAGTAACACCGGGCAATAATACGTTTCAACAGACCTCCATCTCGGAGCTTGTAGTGACCTTCGATCCGGGGACTGGCACCGGAATTGATTTTAGCTCAAGCCTGACAACGATTACCTTAACAAATGCAAGTGGTGCCGCCATTGGAGGACAACTCTCAAACAGTGGTGGGAACGCGCTCCGTCTGACGTTGGATAACCTCCTCGATACTGTCGGAGAAAACGGCGTTTATACTTTGACCGCTAAAGGGGCAGATGAAGCAGGAAATTCTGTTCAGAGCGATCCCAGTTTTACCTTTGATACAATTGCACCGACAGTGACGACACTTCTGACGAACAGCGGAGAACTGGCGTCAAAAGACCTGATAAACACGCAACTTACCACCAATACACAACTCACCTTTGTTGAAGCGACAATCACGGATAATATCACCGACAGCTTAAACCTTAGTGCGTCAACGATTCGCCTTTCCGGTCCTCGGGGAGCGGTTTTGGGCGATCAAAGTCTCATCGGTACAAACGGAATTCGGTGGACACTGCGGGTGCCTCTCGCGACGGATGGCAGTGACGACGGTAACTACACGATTACCATAAACGCCGTGGACCGTGCAGAGAACAGCGCAGGCGCCGAGGCAATTCCTTTTGTTTACGATACTCAAGCGGCTAAACTGCTTTCGCTTGCGACGGGGGTAGGCGAACAGCCGTTAGTCTTTGTTGCCGATACCATTCACTTCAATGGTTCGTTGTCTCAAATCATTGCGACCTTCGATGATGGGAGTGGAAGCGGGCTGGACTTTAATGCGACACGAATTGATATGGTCAAATTGGAAGCCACCGGCGATGAAACTCCGGTATTGGGAACGTCCATCCCGGAAGCAGATGCCAATCGAATGACGCTCCAATTGGCGGTGCCCCTTGCTAACCGCGATGGGACTCAGGACGGAACTTATCGCATTGATGTGACTCACCCCGACCTCGCGGGTAATTCGCAAACCCGTCAGTTCAATTTTATTTACGATACACAGGTACCGGTCGTCGTCACAACAGCGCCGGCACAAAATGAAACGATTTCAGCACTCTCTTCTGTGACAGTTGTTCTCAGTGATTCCACTAGCACCGTCGATTTTGGTGCGACCAGCGTGAGGCTGTTGAAACAGGGTGCTGAGATTCCCACGGATATAAGCAATAACGGCGCAGATACGATTATCCTCACGTTGTCAAAGCCTCTGGCGACAGATGGCTCTGATAATGACGAGTACACGATCGAAATCATCCCCACCGATCGCGCCGGAAATCAGGCAGTCCTCGTCCAGCGTCGGTTCTTTTTCACCACGCAAATTCCAGAACTTCGCCTGAATATCCCGCCATCGAACGTAGGTGTTCTCTCCAACGTCAACGACCTGACTGCAATTGAGGCACAGCTCTTTGATTACATCGGGGCAGGCATCGATTTTGGCATATCGACAATAGAAGTCAAACGTGCGGATGGAACAGTCGTTAACGCTAAATCTGTCGAGGCAGATAATGCCAATAACCGACTCATCTGGACAATTGAAACTGCCCTCGCGCGAGACGGGAGTGCGGACGGACAATACACCGCGAGTGTGACATATACAGACTTTGCGGGGCGAATTTTTACTTCTGATTTTGTCCTCACCTTCGATACCCAACTTCCGACCATCGCCAGCACAACGCCAGCCGACGGCGCGAGGGTATCCCAATTGGGTGCCGTGGTTGTGAAATTCGGAGCAGAGCTCAGCGGCGTAGACCTTGCGGCGTCACAGGTGCAATTGCTCCAGCCAAATGGGACGGCAGTCGGAACAAATCGGTCGGACAACGGAATCGATCAGATTACGCTCAGTGTCGGGGTGCTCCCAGCGGACTTAGTTTCCGGGGTTTACACCATTGAAATCCTCCCCGCAGATCGGGCAGGGAATATTGCAGGGAGCCCTTTACAGATAGGCTTCACTTTAACGAGCCGTGAACCAACGGTCACATTACTTGCACCCGCAACCCCTGCGTTTAATCAATTCAACCAGATTACCGCCGCCCTTCAAAATTACGTCGGGCCTGGGATTGATTTCAACCGACCAGAAACCACGATTCAGGTGACTAACTCAACGGGTCAACCCATCGCCGCTCAATCGGTTGGGTCCAATGATGTCGATCAGTTGACATGGACGATTGCAACAGCACTGCCACGCGACGGAAGCGTAGACGGCACATATGCGGTGGATGTGAGCTTCGTGGATCGGGCAGGCGCAACGTTCCAGAATACCTTTACCCTCACCTTCGATTCTCTCCCGCCAACAATCGTGAACACTTCTCCGGTAGCGGGCGCGCGGGTCTCCGAATTGAACCGGATTGGGGTTGTGCTTTCTGACAATCCAGCGGGGGTTGATTTTGCAAATACCGCTGTTCGGTTAGTCGATGCGGGGAATAACGCTATCCCAAGCACGATTAGTAACGATGGAAACCAAGAGATTTTTCTTTTCTTCCATCCACTTAAAACAGATGGCTCCGCCGATGGAAAATACCGTATCGAAATCACTCCGGTCGATCTTGCCGGGAATGTTGGAGGTTTGTCAGCAGTCGAATTTATCTACGCCACGCAAGTCCCGGATATTGCAACCCTAATACCTACAAATGGCGAGATTGTCAACCGAGTGTCGCAGATTCAAGCAACGCTGATCGATAACAGCGGTGAGGGAATTGATTTCGATCAATCGACAATCACATTGAAGAACGCAGATGGTACAGAAATTCTGGGTGTCTTGCGAAATGATCAACAACTTCTATTGACCTTGGAAGTGGCGTTACCCACCAATGGGACGGCGGATGGCGTCTATACGGTTGAACTTCATCTGGTCGATAAACTTGGTGTGGAAACCGACTATATTCGCCAATTTACGTATGACAGCCAACCCCCAATTATCACAGAAGAAAGTCGTCCGCCCGAGGAAAATCGGCTGACTCAGAATCGGGTTGAGGTAGAGTTTGAAGTGACAGATGATCCTTCAGGACCAAACTCCGAAGCAACTGTCTTTAAAGGGGGCGGTGTTGATTTCGCTGCGACAACAGTTCAATTGTTGAGTCCCGATGGTACACCGGTTAATGGGGAACAAATAGACGACGGGGAAAAGACGATTACCTACACATCCGCCGCGCTCCCCAGCGTTGGAACCTATTCACTGATTGTAACGCTTGTAGACCGCGCGGGTAACCAAGGGATTCCACAGCAGTTTACGTATGAAATCCTTATCGATCCACCGAGGGTTGCGTCTATCGACCCACCAAATAAAGCGAGAGTAAACCAGCTCGAACAGATTATAGTCAAGTTGGAGGATGGGAGTGGAGCGGGACTCGATTTCTCATTGAACGGTTCTTCGATCGAACTCCGCGACTCAAACAATTTAATCGTGGAAGGTGTGGTGACCGACAACGGCGTTGATGAGATGACGTTGACGATAAAGATTCCGTTGTTGACCGACGGAGGCGATGACGGTGTCTATACGGTCATCGTCCAACCCGTGGATCGGTTGGGAACAACTGGGCTTAGCCGCCAATTTACAATCACCTATGATACTCAAAAACCACTCATTCAGTCGGTGACCCATGTAGACTTGACAGCGAATGTATCCAACGTCAGCGATCTGATAACACGTGTCGAAGCTGTGATGGCTGACAGCGGGGTTGGAATAGATTTCGATCAATCGTCGGTAGAGCTTTGGAAGCTTATGGAAGGGAACGGGCTGGCAGCCCGCTCTACCGTGCCGGGGTCACTCAACCACGACAATGCCACGAAGGTTTGGTGGCAACTGGAAACTCCTCTCTCACGGAGTGGCGAAGATGACGGACTCTATAGCATTGAGGTAAAGGCTTTGGATAAGGCGGGTAACATTGAGGAGGAATCCTTTGCGCTGCGCTATGACACGCAAGCCCCCACCGTTGGCGTCATTCAAGCCACCGCCACTGATGGCACAACGATTGATATTTCCACCGGAACCTCTCCCTCTCTCATTGAAGTGCCCATCCATCAACTCCGTCTAGTGTTCGCCGATGCGTCCGGATTAAACCCGGAAACAACGGGTAGTGGCATTAATCTCCTAAATACAACGGTTAGACTCATTCGACCAGATGGCACGTCAGTTGGGGCGAATCAACAGGATAACGGAGTCGAAACCGTTTTTCTCTCTTTCAATCCCTTGCGAGCGGATGGAGCAGATGATGGACGGTACACCATTCAGGTGACGCCAACAGATCTCGCGGGCAATACATTCACCAGCCCGTTAGAATTTCAGTTTTTCTACGGAACGCAGAAGCCGGAAGTGGTTGACACAATCCCTGCCGAATTTGCATTCACCCCCCAACTCACATCGGTGAGTGCGCAACTTTTGGATGGCAGTGGCGAAGGCATTGATTTTGAGCAGTCCACGATTCGGTTGCAAGCACCTGATGGGGTGTTAATTGACGGCCGTCAGCGCGGTGATGAAGCCAACTCAACAATTACATGGGAACTCAACCAGCCGCCCCCGCGGAATGGAAGTGCCGACGGACGATATACCATTCTCCTGTCGATTTTCGATTTGGCCTCCAATCATCTGGATAAAGAGTCGACCTTTGTTTACGACACCCAAATTCCACAGATTAGCTCTGTCGTCGGGAATACAACACCGGAGACCGTTATTTCGTCGGAGGGACTCGAAGTTATCAGCCAGTCGCTTACCGAGATAGCGGTCACCCTCTCGGATGCAGTCGGAGGCGATGGCCAACCGATTCCGGCGAGCGGCGTCGATTTTGCGGGAACAGCGGTTCAACTGCTTGCTCCCAGCAATAATACGTTGGGGGTAAATCTCCGTGACGATGGTGCAACGACATTAACCGTTAGCTTCGCCCAGCTTCGTGAAATTGGAACGTATACCCTCGAAATCACTCCCCGTGACCTCGCCGGCAATGTCTCTGGACACGCAATCGAGTACAGATTCAGTTTAAGTTTAGCCCGTCCGCGAGTTGCGTCAGTAACCATCGGTGGTCGCCCTCCGGTGGCGTTTGTTAACCGGCTGGATACCATTACCGCGCAACTGGTCGATGTATCGGGTGCTGGCTTAGATTTAACGCCCGATGGTTCGAGTATCATCGTGACCGGCCCCAATGGCGTTGTCGATAGCGATCAGGAAGCAACGGGTATCAACACAATTACGTGGATACCGCTTGAGCTTCTGACCGACGGCACGGCAGATGGACGTTACACCGTAACAGTCACACCGCAGGATTCAGCCGGTCGATCGGGAATTCGCGCCATTCATCAGTTTACCTTCGATACACAGGAGCCTGATGTTATTAACGTTTCGCCGATTAACTTGTCACAACCGGTTTCCTATATCGGTCAACAATTCACACAAATTGTGGCACAGGTTGCCGATGTGGGGCCAGCGAACCTAGAAATCGCAGCTCAGGTTATTGAATTGCGAGACAGTAACGGCCGTATCGTCCCAGCAGATCTGACGAACGACAATGGGAGTCAGATCTTCCTCACACTTTCGCAGCCGCTAGCAACCGATGGAAGCGATGATGGGGAGTATACCGTCATCATCAATTTGACCGATCAGGCAGGAAACGTTAATCGGATTGAGCATTCCCTTGTGTACGATACTCAAGCCCCCACGCTTGTGAGTACGGAGCCGGAAGATGGGTCGCAAATTCTTGATGAACTCACAGTGATCGAGGCAACGCTCAATGACCGCGGTGGTAGCGGAATTGACTTTACCACATCTCAACTGACCCTCCTCGATCCGGACGGGAATCCGATCAGCGGTAAGCCAAACAACGATGGGCGTGGGAAGCTCCTTTTGCAAACAGATGTACTGGAGACGGACGGTACTTATACCATCCGAGTATCGGCGGTCGATCGCGCCGGAAATGGCGTCAATACTGCCTTCGAGCGCAGTTTCCTGTTCTCAACGAGTTTCCCCGCAGTGGTAAAAACAGTTCCGACGACTTCACCCGCAGAAGATGCTTTCGCCAACGCGAAGATTGATCAGATCGAAGTTGAATTTCAATCGAACCCGAATCTCTCAATTGCAACACTGCTGGGGCCCAACGGCACAACCGTAATCGGACAACAGAGCCGGGACGGAGATCGGTTAATCTACAGCCTTGCACGTGAATTGGCACAAGATGGCTCCGACGACGGAATATACACCATTCAGGTCACGCCAACCAACAGTGCAGGAAGACGGGGTCAACCGCAGCAATTCACTTTTGTTTATGATACCGTATCGCCAGAGGTCGATGCGAATACCATCACGCTTCAAGTCGAAGAACCGGGTGTCAACAACGCACTAATCGAGGTTCGTGCGACCGTCACGGATGATGCCCCAAGTTCAGGAATTGACTGGGAGAATCTTGATGAATCGTGGCTGACGCTGGAGAAGGATGGGACGAATCGCAAGTTACGCGGCACCGTCGTCAGCGATCAACAAGAAACGCTCACCTTCCGTTTGGAAACCCCACTGGCTTCTGACGGCAGTCAGGATGGGAAATATCGGGTGACTGTGAAGCCGAGAGATCGGGCTGGAAATGTGTCAGACGATGTGGTCTATGAATTCTCTTATGACACTCGGCCGCCGATTATTGATTCCCAAACACTTTTGATTGATGATGAACCATTGCTTCTGGATGTGAATCACCCCGACTATCCGTCAGCGGCAGGGGCTGGGGGCAGTGTCGTGATTCAAGCGCGGCTCTCCGACATCGGTCCAGATGGCGAGAGTGGGCTTGGCGTCGATTTGGCGCGTTCCTCGATTACGTTGAGGACACCAGATGGAGAGACAATCGCCGGGACCCTGACGCAGGACGGAACGGATGGGATTCTCTTCAAATCCGCCCCCCTACGCGGCCAAGGGCTTTATCAAGTGACCATTACCTCAGTCGGTTTGGATGCGGAGAATCTCGGATTTACGCCGATAGACTTACTGTCAACGGTGTTTCTCTATGAGACTAAAAAGCCGATTGCCGAATTGACAGATTTCGGTGGAGAGACGACTCTCACGGATGAAGCCCTCCCTCTGCGAGGTAGAGCGTCGGATGAGCCGACCGATGAGATTGCCGCTTCAGGGGTTGCACTGGTCGAGATTATTGGCACGGGCCCGGATGGTAACGCAATCGAGCCCATACCAGCGACAGATGATAGTTCTGCCGAAGAAGAACCGTGGAGCCTCTGGTCACTCGATTTTTTGCCAGCGCGTTCAGGAGAGTATAACCTCGATATTCGTGTGACCGATCGAGTTGGAAATTCTGACGTCTTTGATGCCGTGACGGTGAATTTCAGCGTATCGCTAGTTTTCAAAGGGCCCACGTATGTTTGGCCCAACCCGATTCGACGGTCAAGAGGAGAGGTCGCGCACTTCGCCTTCGATCTCAATCTGCCTATTGGTCAGGGCGTCGATGTGACCGTGAGCATTTACGATTTTGCTGGCGATATGGTGTACCAAAAAACAGAAACCGTTCCGGATGTGAGTTTAGCGCGCAGCACGGATGCGCCGGTGAAATGGAATCTCAAGAACCAGTCCGGTGCTGATGTCGCCCGTGGAATTTACATCTTCCGACTTGAGGCGGAGGACACTGTAGCGAAGAATCGCACAAACGCAGTTGGGAAAATTCTCGTTGCAGAGTAATCGAGTATCAATTCAGGTTACCTTTCCCCGAATGAATTTGACCGGAGGTGGTTGCCTTTTGAAGATGAATCTCTCACGGATTGTCATCTTGATCACTGTGCTTATTCTGCTAACAGTTATGCTTCCTTAGAAAAAACTGCCAATGATGTTTCCAAAGTTATAATTAGGTGTCCAAATTGTAATCAGAAGCTCAGATTACCAAAAGGGAAATCTGGAGTTGTGCGTTGTCCTGTTTGTCATTATAAGTTTCGGACAGCAACGTAGATGCTGAAGGATTGATTCTAATCAGCCTAAGCAGTTGATGGCGAGATCTACGGTTTTATGAATGGGGTTGCGACCGGTTTTGGTTTGTCGGATGCTTTCGGCAAGAAGCCCCATCGTCTCCGGACTAGACGATCCTCGGCACAACTGAACTTTGGTCGTTAGCCCGAAAAATTTTGTCTATTGAATGTTGACAAAAGGCACACATTCTGACATAGTATAATGTATGAGTGATTTCGATTGGAGCGATGAGAAAAATAGGTTCCTTGAACAAACACGAGGTGTCAGCTTCGAAGATGTTATATTTCATATCCAAAATGGTGATGTATTGGATATCATTAAGCACCCCAATGCAACCCGATATCCGAAACAGAACATCATTGTTATAAATATCGAAGGTTACGTCTACCTCGTTCCTTATGTGAAGGAGAAAGGGATACGATTTCTGAAAACAATCATACCAAGCAGAAAAGCAACAAAGGAGTATTTAGAATGAGTAGGAACAAACTTAAATTCGATGAAGAAGAACTTCAAATTCTACGAGACTTTGAGCGAGGCGAGTTCGAAAGCATTAAGAATTTCCAGAACGAAAAGAGGCAACTTGAGGAGGCCGCTAGAAATACCTTCAGCAGGGATAAACGGATTAACATTCGTATTTCCTCTTGGGATTTAACAAAGATTAAAAAGAAAGCCGCAAAAGAAGGGATTCCGTATCAGACTTTAATATCAAGTACATTGCACAAGTTTATTACTGGTAAGCTAAAGGAAATGGTCTAACTATTCGCTGAAGTTGAGGCTATTACTCCGCGTGCTGTTCAGTTCATAGATATTGCATGATTTATTTTGCCCATTACAGCGGTTGCACATAACAAAACACTGTACACGATGCGAGGGTTCAGTGGTTTTAGAACAGTAATGATTCGCAATGATTAAGAACTTGAGGCAAGCAAGGAACGCATCACATTTTACGCAATACGCATGATGAAAGGAGACGTAGGTGCAAAGGGTATTTGTCATTATAACCATTTTTCTTATCGGTACGAGTGGCGTCAGTTGGTCGGCGGACATTCACGACGACGCTGGGACAACGGGCGCAGCCTTTCTAAAAATTGAAGCGGGGAGTCGACCTGTTGGAATGGGAGGAGCGTTTGTCGGGCTTGCCAACGATATCAACACGATATTCTGGAATCCTGCGGGTCTGACAGCCATACGCGATCACGAGCTGACCGCGATGCAAAATTTCTCGTTTGCAGATATAAACAATCAATCGATTGGTTATGCACAACGGACGAATAAAGGCGTATGGGGTGCTAGCTTTGTCGGCGCATTCACCGAAATTGAACGTCGCATTGGCCCAACTGATGAACCGGATAGCACCGTAACCGTTGGTGGATTTGCAGCCGGATTGTCTTATGCTTATGCCTTGTCCCCTGAACTTTCGATCGGTGCGACTGCAAAAGGCATTTCTCAGCAATTCGATATCGAGGATTCGTTCGGTGCGGCGGTGGATGTGGGTATTTTGTTTCGCCTCAAGGACAATCAACTTGGGATAGGCGTTACGGCGCAAAATGTCGGTTTCCTAGACACGGACGAAGATCTCCCGATGAACATTCGCGGCGGTATCGCCTATCAGGTTCGCACCCAGCCCTCTCTCACCGATCCGACACCGCCGCGTGATCTGTTTGCAATTGTCGGGGATGTGAATATCCCACTCATCGCGGGTTATCCGACTTTCCACGTCGGTATTGAAAATTGGTTTCACGACGTACTTGCAGTGCGCGTTGGATACAATATCAGTAAAGGCGAAAATCCGAAAAACGGACTCACAGCAGGAATCGGAATACGTCGCAAAGGGGAAGCGTCCCTTGAAAACATCCATTTCCAGTTTGACTACGCCTTCGTTCCAGACAAAGATATTGGAGGTGATGAGTCGATTGGAAGTGCGCACCGAATCTCTTTCATCACACGATTCTAAAGGTAATGTGTAATGCGTATTCAGTATTGCGTTAGGTAATCTTCGCGGGGCACGTATGATAGACGTGTCCCGTTTTTATTTTATTCTTATGGACGAGATTAAATCAAAACTCAATACTTCTCAATCTATTGTAGTGCTAACAGGCGCGGGGATTTCTGCGGAAAGTGGCATCCCGACGTTTCGCGGGCAAGGTGGTCTATGGCGGAACTTTCGCCCTGAACAACTTGCGACACCTGAGGCATTTGAAGCGAACCCACAACTTGTTTGGGAATGGTATAATTGGCGTCGTGAGTTGCTCGCGCCTATCTCGCCAAACCCGGCGCATTACGCGCTCGTCGAAATCGAAAGGCAAACGCCGCAATTTACGCTGATTACGCAAAATGTGGATGGATTACATGGCAAAGCGGGGAGTCGGAACGTCATCGAAATTCACGGCAATATCTGGAAGGTCAAGTGTACGCAATGCGGGAGCATTACGGATAACTTCGACGTGCCGATGCAAATTCTACCCGCCTGTCAGATTTGCGATGGATTGCTCCGTCCAAACGTTGTATGGTTCGGTGAAATGCTGCCCCAAGAAGAACTCTACACTTCTCAACGGGCTGCCGCTGAATGTGAGTTCATGTTGATCATTGGAACATCAGGAATCGTTCAGCCCGCCGCATCTTTTGGCCTTATTGCAAAACAGTCGGGGGCTTATGTTGTAGAAATCAACATCGAGCGGACGCCACTTTCAGAGGTGGTGGATCGAACGTGCATCGGTAAGGCTTCCGAGATTCTTACCCGTATCATGTCACAGTGAATCCAATTACCTACCTCACCTTCCCCCTTCCAGCGATTTTCCAGATTGCCTCGACCTGCCCGTTTCTCACAGCAACAAGCTCATCGTGTAGATTGCTCGTCATGCCTTGATGCAGCGGAATGATCGATAGACATTCACCCACGCGGAACTTATGGGACGATTCACTCACGTCGATATGTCCGTGTTCGACAGACATCCCGTAGATCATGATGTCGGGGTGTTCGATAACATGCCCATAAGGTTTGGGAGGATAGCTTGTAAAGGTCTTCTGCCCTCCATCGACGATAATGCGTTCTGCGGTTGGGGTACTCACAACAGTGACGATCATCCGAAGCGCACACCGCTCCGGATTGAGGGTTTCTGAACCGGAGATGCGTGTCATGCCTTCATAAACGTAGGACCCGCTTCGCGTTTCAGTGCAACCAATCTCTTTTGAGTTGCGTTCCGCGCCGGTGCCGCCCCCGCTGATGATATTGACAGGGAGGCCCGCGGCTGTCAAGAGTTCGACCGTTTCCTCAATGAATGGTTTTGCGCGAAGGTTGCTTGGATAGGCCATGATGCCCTGAAAATCGAGTCCGGGCATTTTCGTTATCTTTTGTGCCAGTTCAAGCACAGCTTGCGGCGACTGCGCGCCACATCGACGTGATCCTGTATCCATTTCAATAATTACTCGGACGGTGACACCATCTGCATTCGCTTGTTCTGAGATTCCTGTGGCGGTTTCTTCTGAATCGAGTGCAAAGGTCATTTTCGCCCGTTTGACCAATTCTGTCAGTCGCTGTAGCTTCGGCTTTCCAACGATATTGTAAGGAATCAAGATGTCATCAAGTCCCACGTCAACCATGGCCTCTGCTTCGCCGAGCTTCTGGCAGGTAATTCCTTTCGAGCCTGCAGCGACTTGCATTTTGGCGATCTCTGGAACTTTGTGAGTTTTCGTGTGAACGCGTAGATCGATGCCAATCTCTTGGCAATGGGTTGCCATGTTGTTGATTGTTCGTTCGAGAACATCAAGGTCTACGGTGAGTACAGGGGTATCCAATTCCGAAACGTGCATAGGTTCTCCTTGTTGAGATTGAGTTCACGAAGTCATTTGCGTCAAACATCCTTTGCCGATTTACAACTCCGTGGGTATTCAGTCTTTATCATTGTTTACTTTTTTATATTGAATTAGTTTTTCTACATGTTTGACCAATTTAGCGACGCTTTGAGTTATTTCGATCCGGTCTAGCTTAAAATTAAGGTCTTCAAAAGATTCATAACGGAACTGCACTGCAAAGTTAGTGAGATTCATCAAAGAGAGAAATTCTGGCAGAATAGACTCTCCGTGTTGTTTCAGAACCATAAATAATTGTTGCAGGTCGTGAGTCCTGTGATATTCAACCCCTGTAAGACTTAACCAGGCCTTGAGAGTTTTCTCCACCGCCTGTTGGGCATGAAAGCCAAAAATCTCGTCATCGAAAAATACAAGATTTTCTTTCATGCCTTCCATTGCCTTAAGGTCTTTACGCCCCATTTTGATTATCAACAAAGCGTGTTCAGGATCTTTCATAGAGTAGCCGTCCCTCTCGTAGACAGTGAGCAATGATATGGTTGATGGAGTGTTGCCATTTCGCAATCTCATCAGTGCTATATACCAAGATATCCGTTGCGATTAGAAACGGTGTCAGAGCGTGTCGAATCCGATTAAGCTGTTCCCATCGGCTGTGGTCCGGGCCGAAAGAATCTCTCTCAACAATTAACAGATCGATGTCCGAATCTGGCTTTGCGTCCCCTCGGGCACGGGAACCAAACAGATAAATCTGCTCAGGCTGAATTTCTCGAATAATTGCTTCTGTCATTTTGGACAGCATTTGTTCCGTGATATCTCTCATGCTTCTACCTCAAACGTAATACCTGATGCGCTAAGATATTCCTTCCGTTGCATGAACCACATCCCCGCTCAAAAACTTCCGTAATTGTCCAGACCGATCGCGCAGGATAAGCCCGCCATCCGTATCAATTCGCTCTGCCATACCATCGAAAATTCCATCATCCGTCTTGATGCGCATCCACTGTTCAAGTGTATTCAACAGCCGATTTGCCTGCTCAATAATCATCGCCGTTTTACCATCCTTGAGATTCAGATAGTTGTCCTCAAGCCGAGAGAGAATTTCTCGAATTAACGTCGCGCGGGAAATTTCACGCCCACTTTCGATACGCAGGGACGTAGCCGTATCACGAAGTTCAAGGGGAAAATCTGCCAGTGAGGTGTTGACATTTACTCCGAAACCCATCACGAGAAATGGATGTCGATGGACATCATATTCCAATTCGGTCAGCACTCCACTCACTTTTTTTTCGTTGATTAACACGTCGTTGGGCCACTTGATCATCGCGGGCAGGTCAGTCACTTTCCGAATGGCTGTAGCGATAGAAACAGCACCAACGAGATTCGGCAGTCCGATCTGGTTTGCTACGAGACGATGGCGTAAGATAAGAGACGCAAGAATACTCGATTTGGGTGGGGCATGCCATTTCCTACCGCGTCGCCCGCGTCCTGCAGTTTGGTAGTCTGCGAGGATGAGCATCCCCTCTTTGCCGCCTTCAATACCCCGTTGCCGCGCGAGTTCATTGGTCGATTCAACCTCTTCGTAAAGCGCGATTGTTCTCCCAATGATTTTCGTTTGAAGTCCGTTGAGGATGGATTCAGTAGTCATTGTTATGATTTAGGCATACGAAAAGTGTGCCGTTAATTTGGACGAATCGGAAACGAACCTCTAGCGTTGTGCGGCGTAAATCCTTAACCCCCTCTAACTCCCCTTCGTAAAGGGGAGAATCCAGGCGGCCCCCCACACTCTCCCCTCCTTACGAAGGAGGGGCCGGGGGAGGTTAATAAAACTATCCGCCCCTGAACCTTGAGAAGTGGAGGTTGGGAAGGGTAAAGAACTTCTGCCGTGCAACACTAGGGGCTGCTTCCAAGTTGCCGGAGACTCTGTTCTGCCTGCGTTTTCCATTCAGCGGGAGGGTTTAGTTCAAGGAATTTCTTCCATCGATCAATCGCTTGCTCTTTTTTGTCCCTGTATTGGTACATCAAAGCGAGATTAAAATTCGCCGACAAATTCTCGGCTTCCAATTGTAGTGCTAGTTCAAACTGCTCCGTCGCGCCACCCAACCGATCCAAATTAAAGAGCGCGTTTCCATAATTCAGAAGCGTTTCCACATGGTTGGGTTCTAATTCGAGGGCTTTCTTGAAATTATTTCCTGCTCTGCCGAAGTCCATTTTATAAACATTGTAGAGGGTTCCGAGCCGTTGGTAGGCTTTTGCAGATTTTGGATTGATGGCAACTTCAGCCTCAAAATGGTCAATGGCTTCGTTAAATTTTTGCTCCCACTCGGCAATCAGTCCAATCTGCAGATTTGCATCTTTATGTTTTCCGTCGAGTTTAAGCGTTCTTTCGAAGACCCCCTTTGCCTGTTTCCGCTCATCGAGGTCTACGTAAGTCAAAGCCAGATAATAGTGTGCGTCCGCATTTCTTGGCTCTAATTCTGTTACTTGCTTGAAATCTTCAGCAATCTGGCTAGAGCGATAGAGCGTTTCCCCAATCCGCTTGTATCGACGGGTAATCAGTCCGCGATAGAAATAGCCCGGAGCGTATTCCGGTTTGAGCTCGGTTGTTTTGCTGTATTCTTCGACTGCCATCGCTGCATACCGATCATAATCTTCCAACATCGCCACATGACGGTCTAGCAGGCGGGCATAGCGGAAGTGCCAATCAAAATGGCTCCCATCGTATTGATTCGCCAAGCCGAAACGCTTGATCGCTTTTTCATTCGCTTCTTGCTCTTCGAAGACTGCCGCAAGGTCGTACTGCGCTTGTGGGTGATCGGGTTCAAGCTCCAGTCCCGGCTCGTAGACGCGAATCACATTGTCTTTATCATCCCGCTTGAGGTAGATGCGACCAAGACGCAGAAATGGATCTGCGTTTGATTGATCGAGTTCAATCGTTCTCTCATACCGATCAACGGCGTTATCAATGTCGCCCTTCTGCTCATACAATAGCCCGGATTGATAGTGTGCGTCCACATGGTTTGGATCGAGACGAGCGGTTTCCACAAAAGATGCGAGTGCATCATCGACGTGATTCAATTCCAGATGCGACAGCCCGGACAGATAGTGCGCTTCGACGTTCTCAGGATAAACAGCAATCAGCTTATCCAACATATTCAGTGCATTCTGCGGATGGCTCTGTTGACGGTAAATCTTCGCTGAACGCATCAAAGCGTCTAAATGCTTCCCGTCCAATTCGATAACTCGCGCATAAGACTGAAGGGCTTCTTCTAAATTTTCCAACGATTCGTAGCTGCGTCCGAGCAGATAGTTTGCTTCGACGTCCGTTGGAAAAATCAAGAGAAACTTGTCGAAAGGTTCGATGGCCAAGTCAAACTCTTCCACGTCAAAAGCGGCTTTCCCGAGCTCGAAGAAATGCCGTTCCAGATTCGGATTCAACTCAATCGCGCGTCGATAAGTTTCCACCGCCTTTTCAGTGTTTTCGCCTTGGTAATAGAGATCGCCTAGCGCGAGGTAGGCATCCATGAAAGCGCCCAGCGGCAACTCCATTTCGAGCAAACTCTCGTCTGCCTCGATCGCCTCAATTGTCTTTTCATAGTGCTGGATGGCGTCATCAATATTCCCAGCATCCGCCTCGATTTGGGCATAGTAGAAATGCACCCGTGGATCGCCGGGGTCGACAGCAAGGGACTTGTCCATTAACGCTTTCGCTTCCTCAGTCCCCATCAGCCCGGCGTGATACGGTGCAAGCTGCTCAATGAAGTAATCTTTGAACGAGGAATCGGCTGCAATCGCCTGCTTATAATGTTCAATAGCAAGGTCTCTCTGACCGCTTGAATAGTAGAGTTCGCCGAGTTGTATGTGAGCCGGCGCATATTGCGGATCGATTTCAACAGCCCGTTGATACAAGCTCAAAGCACGAGGGGATTCGCCTTCTTCAGCAAAGATGACAGCCAACTCATACAGCACTTCAGCGGTGTACGGTTGGTATTTGGATCCCTTTTTATACTCCTGCGATGCTTCGTCAAAGAAGCCCTCTTTGGCAAGCACTTGCCCAAGTTTGAAGTACGCTGGCGCAAATTTTTTATTTCGATTGATTGTTTGTTCAAAGTTTTCCCGCGCTATGCTGTCGTTTCCTTGAGCGAAATACACCAGCCCCATGCCGTAGTAAGGATACTCCCATTTTTTGTTGAGTTCGTTTGCCGCCTGAAACGCCTCGAGTGCTTGATCTAACTCGCCTTGCTTCAGGTAAATTTCACCGCGTTTATAATGAGCTGCATAATATTTGGGATTCAAGCCCAGACAAGTTTCCATCTCCTCCAAAGCCAAATCGTACTTTTTCTGTTGCTGATAAATACCGCCAAGACTAAAATGGGCGAAGAAAAGATCGAAATCAAGTTCGATTGCCTGCCGAAACTTATCTGCCGCTTTTTCGTAACTATCTTTTCCTTGGAGGGCATAAGCGTAACCCAGCCCATAATAGAAGGATGCCTCCACACTATCCTTTTCCAGATCGGATTCATAGAGATGGATGAGCGCTTCAAGGTGCCCCTTCTCTTGCCATTTGCGAACTAGCTTGCGATGCCGCTCTGATTGCTTTTTCGTTTCCTTCAGGACTTTGGCGTAGTTTTTTGTCATGTCCTTCCGCCACTTTTCCACATCGTCTTTCGCGATTGCTGATGCCGTAATCATCAGTAGCGTGAGCCAAATTAAAATCTGCTTGAACGGTTTCATCGGGGTTCTCCTGAGTCGGGATAGGTAGCAACTTGGGTTACTTGTTAGACCTGTGAATTCATTGGTGCATTTGTACCAACTGAAATGAGGTTCTTGAAGTTGACGCTGATGATTATGTGTTCACGACTTCGCCAGAAAGTCTTCGACCTTTTCGGCTGTAGGTATGGAGGGTTGGGCACCAAGAACGGTAACCGCTAAAGCACCAGCGGCATTTGCAAAAGCGACGGCATCTTCAATCGTTTTACCTTGTGCCAGAGCGGTCGCGAGGGCACCGCAGAAAGCATCGCCTGCCGCCGTTGTATCGACCACATCGACTTTGTATGCGGGAATCAATTTTCTCACATCGCTGGTGAGCAATAAGGCACCGCGATCGCCGAGCGTTAAAACGACAGTAGAGATGCCTTTATCAAGAAGCACCTGCGCGGCACGTTGCGCACCTTCGTCATCCGAAACTTTAAGACCTGAGAGAAATTCAGTTTCCACTTCGTTTGGCGTCAGAATGTCCACCTGTGCGAGGAAGCTATCGGGCAATTCGCGCGCCGGGGCGGGATTGAGAATCACTTTTGCGCCGTTGGCTTTGGCAATTTCAGCGGCTTTTTGCGACGCTTCGATCGGGACTTCCAATTGCAACAACAGAACGTCAGCGGAAGCAATCTGGGCGAAGGCGCGTTCCACATCTTCAACACTTAATCGCATATTTGCATGAGGCACGAGGATGATGCTATTGTCACCCGCTGCATCAATAACAATAGTTGCGACACCTGTACCGACCTCCGCATCCCGAACGACGAAGTTCGTATCAATCTTTTCTTCTGTGGAGGCGGACATCAATATATCGCCGAACGTATCGGTCCCCAATCGCCCAATCATCACCACATCTGCTCCGAGTCGGGCTGCGGCAGTCGCCTGATTAAAACCCTTTCCGCCGCTAAACATCCCAAATTCTTGCCCAATAAGCGTTTCACCTTTCCGTGGTCGCCGTTCGGCTTTAATGACGACATCCATGTTGAAGCTTCCGACTACAACTACTTTTGCCTGCTGTTCGCGCATACTGGCCTCCTAATTCTATGACGAAAGCGAGAATTCCGCTAGATTATAGTCGAATTGGTTGAGGTTTGTCAATAGCGTTAGCAGGGCTATTTAATTCTCAAAAATGGCTGTGCGTGTGTAATATAATTTCCCGAAAATGGCAAAAAACGCTTGTCCCTTCGGATATGCTATGATAGAATAATGTGTTAGCCCGAAGCGAAAGGAGGGCAAATATGCAAAAGCTACGTGCGGTTTCGACGACTCAAAAACGGTTAACGGTCAAAGACTTTTACCGTTTGGTTTCTGATGGACAGAAGGCGGACTTGATTGATGGAGTCATCTATATGGCGTCACCCGATTCAACTGAAAATGATGATATTGGCGGGTTTTTGTATACCCTCATGAGGACCTACGCTGAGATAAAAAACCTGGGGCGAGTTTCTGGAAGTCGCTTTGCATATACATTAAGCAAGCATCGGGCGCCAGAGCCTGATGTGGCGTTTGTTCGTCGTGAGCAACTGCATTTAGTTCATGACACCGGAATGGACGGTCCACCGGACATCGCAGTAGAGATTGTTGCTGATGAAAGCGAGGAGCGAGATTACGTTGAAAAGAAGCAACTCTATCAGGAGGCTGGCATAACCGAGTACTGGATTATCGATCCACTCGGCATGCACGTTGAATTTCATCGTTTGGTAAATGGAAAATACGAAACAGTTCCCCTAGAAGATGGACGAATTTTTCACTCTTCAGTCCTCGAAGGGTTCTGGCTTGATGTCGATTGGTTATTCTCCCGTCCGAGGCGAGTGGCTTACGCAAGATTGCAGGAGATTTTGGAGGAGGACGCACCATGAATCTAATTGTCATTGTTTTAGATAGTTTTCGTCAAGACCATGTCAGCACCTATCATCAGGGCAGATCTGCGTTTGAAGGGATTCAGCCGTGTCAAACGCCAAACATCGATCAATTTGCAGAAGAGTGCATCGTTTTCGAGAACGCCTATCCAGAAGCGCTACCGACCATTCCCATTCGATGTCAGCTAATGACGGGGCAGCGAACGCTTCCCTATCGTCCGTGGCAACCGTTAGCTCCACACGACGTACCAATCGCTCAGATTTTAAAGCAGCAGGGATATGTTTGCGGTTTAATTTCGGATACGTATCACTACCGCGCACCGGGGATGAATTACCATCGCCACTTTGATTGCTACCGCTGGATCCGCGGACAGGAATATGACCCGTATGTGTCGGCGCCATCCCAACGCAATATCAATGATTATGTAAATAAAAACTATCCTTCTGCATGGCGCAAACGAATCGGTCAATTCTTAGCGAACACCGATCGGTTCACCGACTTGGAAGACTGGTTCCCTTACAAAGTTGTTGATGAAGCGGTGGAATGGTTAGAGGACAATCGCACTCACGATCCGGTTTTCCTTTGGATCGATTCTTTCGATCCGCATGAGCCGTGGGATCCGCCCGCCGCATTCGATACTTATACCGATTCGGATTACGATGGTCCCCGGTTGATTATGCCGATGGGTGGTTTGGCGAGCAACTGGGCGAGTGATGCCGAAATCAATCACATTCGTGGATTGTACGCCGGTGAGGCAGCGTTCGTGGACGACTGTTTGGGTCGGCTGTTTGAAAGTTTGAAAGATCTGGGTTACTATGATGACTCTTTGATTCTGCTGCTCGCAGACCACGGGCACCCGCTCGGCGATCACGAAAAATTCCTGAAAGGCGCAGATCGGATGTACAACGAACTTCTTAAAGTGCCTTTCATGGTTCGTTTGCCGAAGGGTGAAGGTGCTCGGCGTAGTAAGTCAATCGTCCAATTTCACGATGTACTGCCGACTGTACTCGATGGGCTGGAATTGGGAAATAATACCTCATCAATGCATGGCGAAAGTTTTATCAGCGTCCTCAAGGGGGACAAAGATTCTCACCGCGATGTCATTATCACAGGCTACCATGAAGGGGTAGATCGTTGCATTCGGGATTCGACGTGGAGTTATATCCAACGCCCTACAGGCGAGCCTGATGAACTCTACAATCTCATTGATGACCCGCGCGAGCAAGTCAATCTCATCGATCAATTCCCTAACGAAGCTGTCCGTTTGGCATCATCGTTTGGCAACTACTTCCGTCAGCAGGGCGGAGCCGCAATCGTTAAGGGAATTCAAGGCAAATACGAGATTGCTTCTGGAAGTGTCGAATAGAAGATAAAGGATATGACTTTTTCACTTAGCCGATCCTAAAACCTCTCCCCCGGCCCCTCTCCTGCGAGGAGAGGGGCCGGGGGGTTAGGTCTAATTGCATTCGGATGATAACTGAAAAACTCGTATAAAGGAAATAAAGAATGAATTTAGGCATTCAGGAATTCGAGCGTTCCGCAACCAAATGCCGCGTTTTATGTTTTACCCTTTACGCATTGTTTGTGGCATCAACATCAGCCGCTACTGAGGTCGGCACAACAGGTAATGCCGCACTCAAAATCGGAGTTGGCGCGCGGGCGGCTGCAATGGGTAATACATTCGTTGCTATAGCTGACGATGTCAATACGATCTACTGGAATCCATCGGGGCTTGGGCAATTGGAGCGTTCACAATTTTCGGCAATGCACGCGGAGTGGGTGGCAGATATTCGGTACGAATGGATTGGTTTCGCTCAGTCTTTGGGGCGAGGCGTAACAATCGGCGCGGATGCAGCGTTGGTTCATACGGAAGATATTCCGCGTACTGTGGAATTGAACACAGGCGGATATGAGCAGGATGGCACGTTCGATTATAGCGATCTCATTATACGAGTCGCCGCTGGCAGTGGTATCTATAAAGGTGTTCGCATTGGAGCGGCGTTGCAGATTTCGCAACAGACAGTTGATTTCGGTGGTACAAGCAAACCTGTGTCGAAGAAAGAAATACGGGCGGACAGCGTCAATCTCGGAGCGATTTATCAGCCTCCCATCCAAAACCTTCGCTTGGGTGCGAGTTTACAGAATATCGGACGCGATCCAACAGGTTTTATTGTACAATCATCGCCGCTTCCAAAGATCTTTCGACTTGGTGCCGCATATACAATTGCCATCCAACCTTCTACAAAGGAAGGCGAGACACTAACGCCAGAGCAGTTATCTGCTGAGAACCACTTGACTTTGGCATTGGATTTCAATTTTGCATCAGATCGCTCCCCAAGCATTCACACGGGCGTTGAATACCTGTTTCGCCACGGTCTAGCGTTACGGGGTGGATACCGTAGCGAAGCCGACTTTGATTTTGTGTCACATTTTAGTGGCGGGATAGGGTATGCTTCTTCTGCTTACCAGCTTGATTACGCCTTCGTTCCACTTGGCGAAATAGGTGGCACGCATCGCGTTTCTTTTACGCTTGGATTTTGATAGAAAATGAGGATAGGCTATCGACAATCTTGGCAGATGCAATGACAAGCTAAGAAGTCAAGCCCTTCGATAAACCACAGGGAATTAAAGGGATTAAGGCAATGACTGAAAATTAAATCCTTTCCCGTTTTCTTAACAGTTGAAAGAACTCGCGAGATATGCTATAATCACCCAAATTAAGGAATCGCAACGAAATCCCTCAGCTCTCCCTTAGAAGCTTACTATCCAATTAAAAAAGTAAGAGCCGACCTATGCAGGTGGGAAAACTGACATAGTGCACCTAGAATTTGAGGCGGGGCGAAATATAATGGTCAAGGTGAATATGTAAACCATCCGCCGACTGATACACTTAATCCAAAAAATCTGATGAAAGAATGGGGGCAAGACGTTGAAAGAAAAGCCATCGTTTCCATCAACAAAAGATGCGGAAGCCGAAGTACCGCGATCAGATTCCCTTGTTGTCTATTCAAATCCATCGAACAGGTTACCTGTCTCTGTAAAGAAAACTGAGAAGAAAGGTTTATTTCGCAGAAATAAACGCGCATCCGGGCCAACACGAGAACAAATCACAAAGTTCTTCTTTGCTGAATCATACAAATGGGTAGACGCCTTGCCAGAGATTGAAGCACGAATGTTGCGTGGCGTTTTCTCACTTTCAACTACAATTGCACGAGCGGTGATGACGCCGTTGTCCGAGTTGATGGCGGTGCATGTTGCCACGCCAACCGAGCAGGTCAAGGCGATGGTACGTCATTCCAACTATCACTATGTTCCCGTTTATGATGAGCGAGTTGATCGCCTGACAGGAATCGTAAACATTATGGATATCCTGTATGCCCCCCATGAAACCAATGACCTGAGTTCCTTTGTCCAATCGGCATACTATATTCCCGAAACGAAGCTGATGAGCGACCTACTTGAGGAATTGCGTAGTGCCGAAGATCCGGTTGCAATCGTGATTGATGAACATGGCGGGTGTGTCGGCTTTGTGACAATGGAGGATATCATTGAGCAGGTCGTTGGCGAGATTCGTTATAACCATAAACGGCATACGTTGTACATTGAATCACTTGGAAATGGTGCATGGGCGCTTGATGCTCGGACATCAATTGATGTTACCAATGAGGAGTTAGGTACGAATATTCCTAAAGATGGCTGTGATACAATCGGTGGCTTTATATTAATGTTGCTAGGTCGCTTGCCAGAGCAAGGCGAAAAAATTGCCTATGGGAATTTTCAATTCACTGTCGAAGAGGTTTTCGCCTACGGTATTTCTAGGTTTCATGTGACCCAGATTAGACGCCCAAATTTATTAAAGAAATAATAAGGTAACAATGTGGTAGGTTGGGTGTGCTTTGCACCCGACGCCAATCTACATAAAAACATGGAAGTTTTTTGGAGGAATTATGGCTGACAAAGTCTTCCCCCCGGAGGATACAGATTATCCAATTGCGGACGCTCATGTAAGCAGCATGGACCAGTACCGCGAGATGTACGAAGAATCGATCGCGAATCCAGAATCGTTTTGGGCAAACGTGGCCGAGAGAATTACATGGTTCAAGAAGTGGGATAGCGTTCGAGAATTTGATTTCGTTGATGCCAATATTAAGTGGTTTGAAGGCGGAAAATTAAATGCTTCTTACAACTGCCTTGATCGCCATGTTGAAGCGGGACATGGTGATAAAACCGCCCTGATTTGGGAAGGTAATCATCCCGACGATGACCGGACGTTTACCTACAGCGAATTGCTGCTAGAAGTCAAACGGTTTGCGAATGTGCTCAAAGCACAAGGCATCCGCAAGGGAGATCGTGTCTGCATTTATTTGCAAATGATTCCTGAACTAGCAATCGCGATGTTGGCGTGTGCGCGTATCGGTGCAGTTCATTCTATCGTCTTCGGTGCATTTTCGGCAGAGGCGGTACGAGATCGAATCAACGATTCCGAATGTAAATTGCTAATTACTCAGGACACCGCCCTTCGAGGCCCCCGCAGCGGCATACCGATGAAAGCCAATGCGGACCAAGCCGTCGCCGAAACACCATCCATTGAGGGAGTGGTTGTCGTCCACCGCACTGGCGAATCAGTTGATTTCGATACGTCGCGGGATGTCTGGTGGCATGAAGCGATGGCTGAAGCAAGTGATGATTGCCCACCAGAGGAAATGGATGCAGAAGATCCGCTGTTTATTCTTTACACCTCCGGATCGACCGGTCAGCCCAAGGGTGTTCTCCACACAACTGGCGGCTATCTCGTTTATGCCTCCTATTCACATGAAATCGTCTTTGACTACCACGAAGGCGATATCTACTGGTGTACCGCTGACATCGGATGGATTACAGGGCATTCATACATCATTTATGGCCCACTCGCTAATCGAGCGATCACTGTGATGTTTGAGGGTGTTCCAAACTATCCCGATTTTGGTCGCTTCTGGCAGGTGGTCGAAAAACATAAGATCAACATCTTTTACACCGCTCCGACCGCTTTACGCGCCTTGATGAAGGAAGGAAACCAGTGGGTAGAAAAGTACGATCGCTCGACGCTGAGGTTCCTCGGTACTGTTGGTGAACCAATCAAGGAACCCGAATGGCTCTGGTACCATAACATCGTCGGCGAAGGGCGATGCCCGATTATCGATACGTGGTGGCAAACGGAAACAGGCGGTATCTTGATTACGCCGTTGCCCGGCGCAACGCCCTTAAAACCGGGTTCTGCGACCTTCCCCTTCTTTGGTGTTGAACCGGTAATCCTGGACGAAAGTGGGAATGAGGTTGAAGGCAATCCCGCGACTGGATACCTCTGTATCAAAGCGGCATGGCCCGGGTTAATGCGCACAGTTTACGGTGACCACGAGCGGTTTCGGGAAACCTATTTTGCTCGCTTCCCCGGCTACTACATGACGGGCGATGGTGCGTTGCGCGATGAAGATGGCTATTATTGGATTACCGGGCGTGTGGACGATGTTTTGAACGTTTCTGGTCACCGGCTCGGTACTGCTGAGATTGAAGGTGCAATTGGTCAACACTCTACCGTTGCTGAAGCGGCTGTTGTCGGTTTTCCACATGACATTAAGGGACAAGGTATTTATGCTTACGTCACATTGATGACTGGAGAATCTCCGTCCGATGAGATCGAAACTGGAATTAAGCAGGCTGTGCGTCAACATATCGGTCCGCACGCAACTCCAGATAAGATCCAATTCACTCCCGCATTGCCTAAAACTCGCTCGGGCAAAATCATGCGGCGCGTCCTGCGTAAAATTGCGGAGGGAGATGTCTCAGAGCTAGGTGATATTTCCACGCTGGCGGATCCGACTGTGGTTGATTCGCTCGTTGAAGGAAGGAAGTGATAGCCTACAACGGGAGGTGAATCTGATGAAAACGCAATCTAGGGAGAAACCAATTATTAAGTACACGCCAGAAGGCGAGCGGCTTGAGATCTCCCCTTACATCTGGGGGGTGATGCATGGGGAGCCGCCTTTCTATCTGGAGGAGGAGGAGGAAGCAAGAGGGACGATACCCGTTGGATTCGTTCGCAAGAAGGATAAGGGCATCAAAGCGTCGTCATGAGGCAACCAAACATTTTCAAAAACAAGTTCAATTTATTCATCAAAATTTGGATGTAATTGACCACTTTGATGATCCAACTTTTACTGTCATGCCGGATGGAACCGGACAGATATATATCCCTTCTCAGTCTGCATTTCAACACTCAACTCCCCATTGAATTCAACATGACTTGAAGAGGTAACCAATTTGCCATCAGCGCAGAATATCGTAGATGAATTAAAAAAATGGAAGGTAACTCACGTCGTCGGATTGCCCGATAACGGCACAGCCGGAATATATGAACTTCTCAACGCGGATGCGGAGATGGAGTTCATCAGCGTTAGCAGAGAGGGGGAGGCGTTTGCTATTGCTTGTGGGTTATATGTGGGAGGAAAGCAACCGGTGGTGATGATCCAAAGCACCGGTTTTCTGGAATCTGGAGATGCGATTCGAGGAACCGCTTCCGGTATGAAAATTCCTTTGGTGACACTCATCGGTTATCGAGGGTATCATAGCATGCTTCCTGACAGCCCGCGTATAGATAGCGCCGCTACATTCCTCGAACCAACGCTTAACGCGTGGAATTTTCCTTATGACAAGATTGAAACTGACGCTGAGATTCCGTATATCAGCAAGGCATTTCAAAAAGCTCAAAAAACATCAATGCCTGTCGCCGTGTTGCTGATTGGTACTTACAAGTGAAAACGAAACCGACGCGAAATTTGCGCATTGTCGAACGAATTAGGCAATAAAAATGGCACAGCAAGCACAGGAATTTTTAGCCCCTCAAAAAGTGGGAATGGTAGGTCAGATTATTCGTGTGTTTCTCATTCTGATGGCATTCGCCGTAATGACCGTCGTCGCCTACTACATTGCACGTTATGGTGTGCAAAAACGGAATGAAATTACACAAAGACAAATGCTTGAACCCTACCAACGACCGTCACAAAATCTGATCGTTACAAAGGAGAATAATGTAAGACGTGGTTATGTGTATAATTTGAGTTTTCTGTGGGGCAAAGATGCAGATAGACGGATTATCGTAGATATCTCCGAGCCAATGATATGGCAATGGTTTATATTGAAGGCCGTAGCTATATTGAATTCGCCAAGCGTTCGAGCTGAAATTGAATCACCAGAAAACGCTATTCAGATACAAGGGATGTTAGAAGATGTGATTTCTAGCAAAAAGGTTGAGGACGTTCGCTTCCCCGAAGGCAAAGCAAAGTTAAAAAGAGAAATTCGCGATCGCATGAATGCAATCTTGGGCGACGAAAAAGTGGTTGCCATTTATTTTAAGGAGTTCTTTTTTCAATAAGAATAAACATGCCTGAAATGCACAACACATCGAATAATTATGCGATGACGCCTCAAACATTAGCAGAAAAAATTGAAAAGCGCATTCGCAGCAGAACCATCAAACAGATCGATCAATATGTTCAACCCGGTGAATTCATCTATCCCGCCTATGAAAACCTGTCACTAATCAATATTTCCGCAACGATTCTCAAGTGTTTTGGTATCCGCATTCCCGGTCACTCTCCCTTACCTGATGAATTAGTCGAAGGACAAACAGAGGGTATCCGGAAGGTTATCCTATTCGTCATTGATGCGCTGGGGTATAACCAACTGCTACCCATCCTGAAAAACCACCCCGACTTAATCATCAACGAACTCATCCAACGTGGCCGCTTTGCTCCGCTGACCTCAATTTTTCCATCGACAACGGCTGCCGCCCTGACAAGCCTAAACACGGGTATGACCCCTCAAGAACATGGGGTGCTCGGTTATCAGCTCTTTCTCAAGGAATATGCCTCCGTTGCAAATATGATTGGATTTACGCCGATTCATGAGTCGGAAAATTTGCGCCTCTTGCACATGGGACTTGACCCACAATGTTTTCTTGGGGTTAGGACCCTGTATCAACGTCTGACAAATGCAGGAATCTCCTCTTACATCCTCATCAAAAATGAGTTCAAGAAAAGTCCCTTATCCCAGATGTTTTACAACGGCGCGAAGAAGGTCTATGGATTTGTGAATTCATCTGATATGTTCGTGAATTTGAGAGCACTAATCAAGAGAAATCCTGATGAACAGGCGTGTATATTTGTCTATTGGGATGCGATTGACTCAATTGCCCACCTCTACGGTACGGATAGCGAAGCACTTACCGCTGAAGTATGTAATCTGTCATATTCGCTTGAGCGTGAATTGATTCGCCACGCCGATTCCCAAATATCGGGAACAACGCTTCTGATGTTAACTGCCGACCACGGTCAAATCACAGTTCCTGAGGACAAACTTCTGCGGGTCGATCGCTATCCCACCATAAACCAGAACCTTCTACTGCCTCCTACAGGCGACTATCGAGCCGCTTATCTCTATGCCAAACAACGCAAGCTCGACCTGCTGCGGAGCTATTTGAGAAAACACTTCTCCGATCAGCTTGTCACACTTGATTCGACAAAAGCCCTAAATCTTGGACTTTGGGGATATGGCGAGTTTGATGAACGGGTCTGTGATCGAATGGGTGACCTCGTCGTCATCATGCGCCACAATCACGCTTTCTATACTTCCCTTACGGACAAGCCCTACATCAAGGGTGGAAAGCATGGTGGCTTAACACCTGATGAAATGCTGATTCCGTTTTTGTGTGTGCGGCTTGGTTGATGTGTTGTGTTTCTTAATCCAAAGTACCATCGCCCGCAGCGTTTTCCGCTACGTTCGTGGCATTCTCCTTTGAGGAATTATCCATTATCAAGGTGCAACGGCTTCTTCTCCGAGATGTTCCTTAAGCCAGGGCAGCAGTGGCACGTCCTCATCACGTGGCGACGTATAACCCATCCCACCTGTGCTGGCACCTAGTAACTGCTGCCGGATTGGATCGCAACGCTCCATAAAGTGATCTACGGTCATGTCGTCTCTCGGCCGCAACCAGCGATAGCTGTACCCGTAGAATAGCACTTTGCGGGGGACGTTAGAGAAGTTTGGGCTGGAAGCGTGCCAAAGACGCCGATCAAAAAACACCGCTGAACCGGGTCCAACTTGAATAGCCGTTGCGTTCTCAGGATCGGAAGTGCCATCGGCAGGACGCGAGATCTCGTTCTGCAGGTGACTTCCAGGAAGGACATAGAAGTTTGCCCGTCCCAGTTCTGTTGTGTCGGTCAGAAAAAAGCCGATTTTAAGGGAGATTCGTGGGCGAGGATTGGTCTCCAGATCTCTGTTCAAGCGTCCACTGTCCTGGTGCCATCCCAACCTTTTCTTTTCTGGCTCCTTTCCCGGAACCGCAGGAGGCGTAACTGTCAGGTGCGAATGATAGAGCTGAATGTTCCACCCCAAGATGTCCCACACTTTTGGGAACGTCTTGGGCAAATCCAGCAGTTCGAGAAAGAGTTCATCCTTTCCCACAAAGTCCAGCATGTTCAACCGAGCATGAGGTTCTATCCCTTTCTCCGACCTGTATTCGGCGTCTAGTCGATCTACCACACCGTTAAGGTCTTCGACCATCTGTGATGTCAGGGCATCCTCGACCACGAAGAAACCGTCTCGCTCGAATGCCTGGCGTTCTTCGTCTGTCAGACAATAATCCAGACAGGTAGTGTCCATGATATACCTCCATAAAAATTAAAAACGGGATGTAAAGATTGGTATCCGGCATCCCGAATCTGTTTAATCCAATCTACAAAGCCATTTTCAAGCTAAGGTGTTAGCCAACTTTTGAACCATGTTATTCTTCTGACTTCAAATCAACCAGTTCATCCCACGTACCCATCCAAGCGTTTTTCTGCTTGGAATAATCGATGACATCTTTGACAACACGGAGTTCCCCTTCATTCGCATGCAACATCCATGGATGCACAACCAGTTGAAACGAGCCACCCTGTTCACAGGCGCAATCGATTCCTGCGAACCACCGCTGGCGCGCCACTTCTGGACTGAACACGCCCTCGAACCAGGGGCTTCCCTGACGCCGATCTGTCCAATCCGATGCTCCCTGCTTCGCCGGATGAGGCGGATTCAGTATGATGATCTGACCTTTCTCTAATTTCATCTTTGCCGGGAACAAGCTTTGTTGCGTAAATAGACGATGCCCCGTTAAGTAGGTCAGCCCAGCGTCGTGGACAGCCTGTGGGGTATTATCGTCCATTAAGCCGTGAAATGGCGCAGCCAGTCCACGCACCTCCACGCCAACCGACTGCTTGATCGTCCGCTTCATGCGAATCATGTCCGCCGTTTGCTCTCGCAACGCTCGTCCGCCGTAAGAGATGTGAAACATGGAGTGTCCCGTGATGCAATGTCCGGCATCGCGGATTTGCCCGACGACATGCGGCAAAAACTCGGCGGTAATTCCGACGACGCAGAAGGTGTGTTTCGTTTCCATCTCCTCGAAGACATCCAACAGCAATCGCGTCCCAATGGGTGTCACGCGCCAGTCACCGCAATATTTATACGCCTCCTGATGTTCAACATCAATCCGTAAAAAGAAGGCAAAAGGTTTTCCGTTCCAGTTCATTTTTCTTCTCCAAAGTTGCTCAGACTGCAAACTCGTTTAACGCTTGAACCAAGTGGTGGATGGTCGTAGTTAGGTGTCACGGAGAGCTACAAGGTACTTAATCCAGCTTCGATAACTTGAGCTCAGTGAGCTTTCGTTCTTCCGTTCCATGATTTCACTATACACTTCCGAGATCGCCTCTAATGTAATCTCAAAGTATCGAAACTCGTCGAACGCATCGATCCAGTTCCTTTCGTCGAGCAACGGGTCGTAGCTATCGGACTCGTTTGTGACGATAGCATCTAAGCTTTGGATCAGTGGATTTGCATAAATTTGAGGTTTTAATCGCCGTACATTCTTCTTCGCCTCCTTTAGCGACCGCGACTCCCTTTTCGCTTTGTTCCATGCCCGTAGCTTGTCGCCAATCAGCGAAGCCCCTGCCTTGGTTGCTTTGGCACCAACAGATGGTAGCAGCCCCTTGGCCGCGATTCCGATTCCAAGCAGGGGGTTTACGAACGCGACCGCTCCCCCGATCAAGAGCAAACCACCGCTTACCTTCTCAGTTTGCCGATCTATTTGTTCGGCAAGTGTCTCCAAGCGATCAGCAAAGTCCGATTGGCCAACGCTTTCGACCCGGCCATTTTCGATTGCCTTTGTTATCAGTTGTTTTTCGAGGATAGCTTGCCCTGATGCGTCGGGCACATGGAAAATTCTCGCCTTGGGTAGTGAATTGGTGATACCGACTCCGGGCGGAATTACTCGCTTGGTGTAGACTACATAAGAGTTGTCGGGATGGGGAAAGGGAATCAAAAGATAGTGTGTTTCATCGCGCTCAACGTCTTTTGAGGAAAAAGCGTAGATAGACCCAAGAACCTCGATGCCGTTTACAGCGGTGGTCACATATCGCACCCCACCTTCGGCAAGGGACTTGGCAAGTGTGCCGGCATCTGCGGCACGTTCTACCACTTTGTTGAACAGTGAATTCACGGTGCGTCTTTCTTTAGCGAACATAAATTTCTCCTCTCAAGCCTTCACTCCCGCCGCAATCGGCGGTTCCGGCATCTTCCCGAAATCGCTCAACCAACGA
>JADFGN010000378.1 GCA_022567695.1 Candidatus Poribacteria bacterium
TCATCCGCTGCTCCGCCAATGGCGTTGGTCGGTCACCAAGTTGATGGACAGACGCCTGTTTTGGCAGTTCACGGTACTGTGATTGATGAAGTGACCGGTGTGGCGAAAGATGAATTCCGCGTCACCGTTAGGAATCTGTCCACCGGTGCAACGCTTAACACCCTATCCGGGGGCGATATACCCGAAGGTAGGTATAGTCTAACCTTTGTGAATACCATCTCAAGCCGTGCTACCCGAGTCGGTGATGTATTGAAGATAACTGTCCAAACGCGGAATCCACTCATTGGCGTTCAGCCGCTACGTCATATTGTTTCAACAGATGATGTCAACGGCAGTCAGATTCGCTTACCCGATCTCATTGCGTATGAAATCCCAACGGAGACGAAGTTACTAGCGAACTACCCGAACCCGTTCAATCCCGAAACGTGGATTCCGTTCCGGTTGGCAAAAGATTCTAAAGTCACTTTGACCATCTATGATCTGACAGGTAAGATTGTCCGAAGCATCGAAATCGGACATACATATGCCGCGGTGTACGAGTCAAAAGACAAGGCCATCTACTGGGATGGCCGCAACGGTTTGGGTGAGCGCATTGCGAGTGGTATTTACTTCTATACCTTGACCGCAAGGGGAAGCACTAAAGCTTCCTCCTACACCGCGACGCGCAAGATGCTTATTCTCAAATAGACAGTGCGCTCATGCAAGAGACTCAGCCTTAGACCACTTACAGATTCGTACGAGATAACTGCATTCCTGAAACCTTCCCTTCAGATTAGCCGTTTTTATCGGACAGTTGGCAGGCAAATGCTTGCCAATCAAAAACAACTCATCAAGAGGTGTAGACGATGGAAAAATGGCTGACAGTGGCAGAGGCGTGCCAAGCACTTGACATTTCTGAGCGAACGCTGAGACGCCGGTTAAAAGAAGGAAAATTCGAGACCAAACGTGACGGTAGGTGTTCCTATATCCTTGTCGAAGTCCCCGAACACTCACCGGCAATTGGCAGCCAAATGCCTGCCATAAATGAGCAACTTGTCCAGCAAATTCAATCAGAGAACAAGTATCTGCGTAGCGAATTGACGGCAACTCGCCAGGCATTGGCAGACATACAAGCGGAATTAGCAGAGGCCAGTCAAAGGGCAGAAGAATCTTCAAAACGCTCGGATACCATAATTTTACAGATGACGCAACAACTCGAAAGAGCCAATCTTCAAATTGAGGATTTTACAAGGAACCAAACCGTGTGGCAAAGGGTAAAAGCTATCTTTACCTCCCAACCCGCCTGAAACAACGTGGCAAACGAAAAACAGGGAGTTAAGGTGATGTGTTATCCCGCATGCACAACGGCGATGAATCAAATCAAATCCTTGCTGAACAACTCATGATAGTCCACCTCATCATGGATGTACATTTCGGCGGTAATCGCCACAGAAGTGTGGCCTAAGAACTTACTCACCGCCTTGAGCGAGATTTCCTTGTTTATCAGAAGGTCTGTTGCTCGCGAGTGGCGTAACAGATGCGGGTAAAAATCTAAAAGTCCAATTCTTTCCGCCGCTCTCTTGACCTGAGCACCAACATTGACCCGATGGAGGGGCCTCCCACTCCTGGATTCCAAGAGCCACGTCTTTCCGCCATACACCTGGCGAATCTCACGGAACAGTTCAACCGGGATTGTCGTCTTCCGCTCTTTGTTACCTTTGCCGACGATGCGGATGCGCATGTACCCGTTCATCGGCTCACAGTCATTGAGACGGACATTCGTCATCTCGCTGACCCGACAGCCAGTTTTGTAAAGGAACCGGATAATGAGGGCCGTTTTTTCTGACGGTGCTCCATCCACCATCGCCTTCACCTGATTTTCGGTGATGCACTGCGCTTCGGAGACGGATTTATCTGGCTTGTAGACTGAGATCATCTCAAAGACCTTCTCGATAGCGATGTTCAAAAGGACATTGTTTGACCCCATCTGAGCTTTAACGCATTTCAAAAGGGCGGACTTGTGCAGATTCACCGTCGCCGGTCGATGTTGAGATACAAGCGCGTCAAAATACTGCGTTAGTGATTCTTGGCTGATCGATAGACCATTTTTCTCAAGGAAACGGTTAAAATCCCGGACGATTTCCTTGTAACGCTCCCGTGTCCGAGTACTGAGGCGTTGTTTGGAGTTTTTCTTGGTGAGGCGATCGACAATGCCTTCATCAAGGGACGGCGTCACCTGGGCGATGTCTCTTTGTGCCTGTGTGAGCGCCTCGGTGGAAAATCCGTTTGAAACTAATGGAAAATCGACCATGTGTGCTCCTTCGGATGCTTTTTCGGATGCTTTTTCGCAAGTTGGAGGGTGAATTTTTTAGTTTCTTTTTTTGAGTTTTTATGCGATAATAGAAGAATCGCATCGGTTACATGGTATCCATTTCGTTTTGTTTGTCGTTTTTTTTAAGCTCACAGGTATTTCCGAAGAACGGTTCGGTTATAGTACCAGATTCGCACCAAAATGTCGTATTGAATTTTTTATCCAGAAATAGAAAAAACCTCCCAAAGGTTTGGCAGCCAACGGAGGTTCTCCCTACAACCTGTTACATCAGGTTAGATTGGTTATTCAAATCAAGGAGGCTCTTACACGTACATGAATAAGCCTGCCTCTAAAAATAAAAAGAGATTGAATTTCCTCAGTCTTTTTTTGTTAGACAAGGTCTTTTTGTGCACGAATTTGATGCGAGGAAAAAGAATCGCGACATAGATCGTGACGCCATATTATACGTGAAAAACGCCCTTCTTGCAACGTAATTCTGACCCGGTGTAACGTCACCACACAGGAGGTTTCTCGTGACGTTCCACACCCCCTTTGATAATCATTGGCAAGACAGTTCCACTCACCAAAGAAAGAATGGTCAACCCAAAACGCTTTTCGACACGGCAGAAAAACTGACACAAAGTGGAATCAGCGTTCTGCCTGTTGGACGTGACAAGCTCCCTTATAGTCGTCTTCTGCCAACCGAGATGAACGAAAACGGAGAGCCTGTCCGTGATCAAAAGACCGGCAACCTCAAGCATACCTGGAAGCCATATCAACACCAGATCGCCACTTTAGATGAATTGTCTGATTGGTTCGGCCCAGCCAGATACATCGCAATCATCTCAGGCGAGGTCTCTGACGGAACTGAAATTATTGATTTCGACGACAAGGCGACTGGCTGCGTGTTTGAGGCGTGGGCGGCCATTGTCAAGGCACAACGCCGAAAACTTTTTGCAAAACTCGTCATCAACACAACTCCCAACAATGGCTTCCACTGCCGTTATCGGTACAAGGCCGATTTTTATGAAGGCAACAAGAAGCTCGCCGAAACTTACGAGATATGTCCCAAGACCGGCGAGATCGCCTATGACGAAAAGGGGAATAAAAAGAAAGTCACACTCATTGAGACACGCGGGAAAGGGGGCTATGCGGTCTGCCCACCATCTCCAAAGTATGAGATTATACAAGGTGACCTCTTTAATCTACCGCTCATCACAAAAGAGGAACGGGATTTCCTCATTGCCGTTGCTAGATCGTTTTACGCTATTGAAAATGATGCGACCAACGCTTCCCACAAGAAGGGAAAAACCTCTCACAAGTCCAAGAAATCTGACCCATCTTCGCAAACCACATCTAATACCGATGAACTCCGCCCCGGCGACGACTTCAACAAGCGAGCCGACCATCATCAGATTTTAGAAGCGCACAGCTGGACACTTGTTTTTGAACGCAACGATGTCGAATACTGGCGACGACCGGGCAAAGATCGGAGTTGGAGCGCGACGTGGAATCACATCCCCGATCGGTTCTATCTGTTTTCTACGAACGCTTCACCGCTTGAAGATGGGAAAACATACGATAAATTTGCCCTTCATGCGCATCTTAACCACAACGGCGATTTTCACGCCACCGCAAAAGATTTAGCGAATCAGGGCTTTGGCTTACCGCACTATGCGTCTGGAAACGGGCGGAACGGGGAAGGAAGTAACGGGTGGCATCAAGATTTTACCGCCTCTCAGCAACCCGGACACAACGGGACAGGACAGAACGGAACTGAACGGAATGGAACTGGACGGAATGGAACCGGGGGACCATCCATGAGCCGTGATGGGTACCATCCAGATCGTGACTCATACACTTCTTCTGATGACAGTCCGCAGTGGGTAAGCATGGAAGCTGTTCTTGCGACCATCGATGCACTCACTGAAAAAACGTCAGCCAACATACATCAGTTGGTGTGGGATACAACGCCTGATGCCGCCCATTGGAGCCGGATTAATCTTGGACGCTTCTGTGATACACTCAATACCGAATACGGAATCACTCAGACATGGATAAAGGAGTGGAAAACAGTTGTCACCGATGAAAGGCGGGGTTGGCAGTCGAGGTATTTTGGCGATCCTTCGGCAACCATGAGCGGAGGACCATCCATGAGCGCGGATTCATCACTTCCCCAAATCAGCGTCACAGATCGGCATTTGCGAGACATCACTTCTGACGCACTCAATGCCTTGATTCTAAGGAACAACCAATCCGCCCGATTGTTCATTCATGGCGGAACGCTTTCCAGAATTCGGACCTACCAAGCGTCAGAAATCGTCGTCGCAGAGCCGATGAGTGCTGATGCGCTACGCGGTGAGATGGATCGGAGCGCGAACTTTGTGGGCAAGAAAGGCTTTATGGGAATTCCTCTCTTTCTTCCCGTCGCCCCTCCCAAAGATGTTGTCAGTGATCTAATAGCACTTCCCTCATGGGAGGACATGCCTATCTTAAAAAGCATCATTCGTGCACCGGTGTTTACCAAAGACGGGATACTGGATACCACGGAAGGGTATCAACCCCAATCGCACCTGTACTATGCACCTGATAGGGATTTAGAAATTGGAGCGATAAACGCTACCGATGAAGCCGTTGAGGCGGCAAAATCCCTGATTTTTGACAAACTGTTAGGCGAGTTCTGTTTCGCTGACACGGCTTCGAGGGCAAACGCTTTAGCGTTGATGCTCATCCCGTTTGTCCGTCCTAAGATTGGTGGCCCAACGCCGCTACATCTTATTGACGCCCCGACCGAAGGAAGCGGCAAGGGACTGTTGGCTAATGTGCTGACGATTCCATCAAAGCCTGACGGCCCAGAGTTGATGACGGAAGCCGAAAGCGATGCCGAGTGGCGAAAACGGATAACCGCTACACTCAGTGAAGCGACGTCACACATTCTTATCGATAATGTCAGTAAACGACTCGATTCCGGTTCACTCGCCGCTGCATTGACCACGAATTATTGGTCTGACCGGTTGTTGGGCAGCAACCGAATGGTGAAGTACCCGGTCACTCAGATCTGGATCGCTACGGGCAACAACGTCGAGATGAGTCCGGAGATAACCCGCAGGACAATCTGGATTCGACTTCGACCCTCAGAAGAAGACCCGTCACAGCGGAAGTTTCGTATCGAAAAGTTACAGAAGTGGGCACTTGCCCATCGCAGTGAACTGGTTTGTGCCTGTTTAACATTGATCCAGCGATGGGTCGATCTCGGAATGCCAAAGGGCAACGCACGGAAAGGAAGCTACGAGGATTGGGCGACCATTATGAGTGGCATTCTTTCCACAATCGGCGTCGATGGGTTCTTGGGGAACTACCTTTCTCTCAACGAGAAAGCCAATCAGGAAAACACCGCATGGCGTGAATTTGTCAGCGCGTGGCATGAACAACACGGCACTAACGAGGTTGGAGTCGCATCCCTGTTTTTGATTGCTTCGACGAAAGATTCCACCGATTCTTCTGGAGAGAAAGTTCTCATAGGAGTCGGGTTACTCGATGAGTTTCTGCGATCCGATAAGGAAAAAGGAAGACGAACGCAGTTGGGTGAATTGCTCAAAACGAAGGTTGATCGAGTCTATGGTGAATTTCGGATTGTTTCGGCCGGTCGCAAGCAGGGGGCGGCCCGATACCGATTAGAGCATATTGGTGAACCTTGTGAACCTTCACCGATAGGTTCACCTGAAGGTTCACGACCCAACGAGGCCAGTCGTAGCAAGGATTTAAAGAGCTCTTGTGAACCTCGTGAACCTTATTTCGACCCAAAGGAAAAAGATGGAGTGGATGACAATATCTCCGCTGAAATGAAAACGGAGAAGCACACTGTGGAGATAGATACTGATGGAGAGCAAGCGACTGAACCGTGTCCAGAGGTGAGTGAGGATTTATCCACTACATCTTCTAATCACCCTCATACAGGTTCCCTTGGTTCACGCCTCGTTTTAAACCCCGCGTCACAGCAGGAAAGTGAACCCAGTGAACTCAAGAAACTTAGTTCACCGTCACCAAATTCAAAGCCCACAGAACCGATTCAGGCTTCTACTACGTGTGAACCAGAAAAAGAGGTAAGTGAGGAGTCATCCTCTCCATCTGCAAATGACCTCCATCTAGGTTCACAAGGTTCACGAGAGGTTTACCAACCCGCACCACGACAGGCCAGTTACGCTCGTGAACCTTACGGTGAATCTCAAAGAGAAGGTTCACCATCCCCGCAAGGTTCACCGGAATCTGTCTCGTTTAATCCAGGTTCACCAACAAAAGATGACCAGATGACCGATGACTCCGTAAACGTCTTGTTCGGTGGATATAACCATGCGGTACCGAGCCAAATTAGGAGTCAGTCCACAATTCAAAAAAAACCTGACTGCTAAGTCCCTCGTTAAGTCTGTGGTTTTCTACATCGCTGTGATAGGTTGTTTGGAGTTCAACTGTGCGTGCAACGCTGTCATCTGACGGCGGAATTGTTGTCGTCCTGTTCTGTGGAACCGGAACGATCCTTTCGGCAACTCTTTTTTATCAATTCGACTCAACAGTGAAATCACTTTTTTCTGGATTTTTTCTGGGTTCTCTGGTAATCTCTTGGAGTGGCAAATCTTGAAACGGGAAGGAGGGCGAGTTTCCTATAAGCGGTGGTAGAACTGGTGTTTAACTTGTTGCGGAAACAGGGTGGTCTTATCGCAAAACCTAGCCTTAAAATACATCGTTGCCTACATCGTTTCCAAACGCCCAGAGTAACGAATAGGAAAACGGCTATAAAAGTCGCGCTAAACCACAGATATAGACTTAATAGGGGGATTCGTTGAAGTCTCTATTAACTTGACAATGTTAAATTAACGTGAGTTCGATATAACTTTTGCAAGGCAAAAATCGACGATTTTTGACGACATTTGACCCGAAATCACCACCAAAACCCCTAAAATCAGCGACAAGTTGCTATTTGTTAGCCCAATTTTCCTTACGTCGAACTGACGTTAATGCAGGTTAGTTCCGGTCTACGCCGGCGAGCCGACATCTCCCACTAACAGACGCCCGCACGGAAGAAAGCCTGCTTTTTGCAATGTCCGACGCGAGCCGACGTTGTCCGGA
>JADFGN010000379.1 GCA_022567695.1 Candidatus Poribacteria bacterium
TACATGCGATTCTTTCAAATCCGCCGCATACGGAGATCGAATAACGTGGCAACATGGTTTTCTCTTTTCTTTAAAAGTGATTTGAAAGTGGGCGGGTAATTACACAACGCCTTCCGCTTTCAATAGATTAACTTCCTCCTCCGCCATTCCCAACAGTTCCGTTAAAATTTCCATCGTGTGTTCACCCAGAGAAGGGGCAGGGGCATCAATCCGCCCCGGCGTTTTCGACAGCTTAATCGGAATTCCCGGCACCTCAACACTTCCCGTGATTTCATGTTCGACCTTCACAATCATCTCACGTGCCAGCACTTGTGGGTGATTGACAACCTTGTCAATTGTGTTGATTGGACCGCAAGGCACACCGATTGCGTCGAGTGCTTCTATCCACATCTCAGTTGTGCGTTGGCACATTATCCCGGCGATGATCGGGAAAAGCTGTTCATGATTTGCTGTGCGTAACGCATTTGTGCGAAACCGTTCATCGGTGATGAATTCAGGGTGATTGACATGTTCACAGAACTTTGCCCAAAGTGCGTCGTTCCCGATCGCGATGATGATATGCCCATCTGCGGACTCGAATGCCTCAAATGGCGTGATTGCCGGGTGACGACTCCCTAGCGGTTGCGGAGGCTCATTGGTTGCAAAATAGCGAACGATTGCGTTTTCCAAAATTGCGACCATACTATCTAACATTGCGACATCAACAAATTGTCCCTCTCCTGTCTGATGGCGGTGGTGTAGCGCGGAGAGAATTCCGATTGTCGTGAACATCGCTGCCGTCAAGTCACTAATCGAAGTCCCAACGCGCACCGGCGGACGACCCGGTTCACCGGTGATGCTGATGATACCTCCCATGCCCTGAATGATCATGTCATACGCGCGCCGTTGGGCGTAAGGACCGGTTTGACCAAATCCTGAACATGCCGCATAGATTAGTGAAGGGTGATCCGCCTTGAGCGATTCGTAATCCAAACCGAGCTTTTTCATCGCACCCGGTCGGAAATTCTCCACAAGGATATCGGATTGCTTGACCAACTTGAGAAAAATCTCGACCCCCTGTGGCGCTTTCAGGTTCAACGGCAAACTTTTTTTGCCCCGATTAACGCTCATGAAATAGAGGCTGAAATCATTCTTAAAGGGACCAAAATTTCTCGCTTCATCTCCGACACCCGGTTGCTCAATTTTTATGACTTCCGCTCCGAGGTCGCTCAAGAGCATTGTCGCATAGGGCCCCGCTAAAACTCGTGTGAGATCTAAAACCCGTATCCCTTTTAATGGACCTGTCATTGTTTACCTTTCTAATTCCGCAAATTTTCGATACTTTATGAATTTTTTTGAAAGCCGTGGGTTTGACAAGTTAAAATATTGATCAAGAAAGGGGAAACAGAAATGCAACAAGACGACGTTGAATATTTGTTACAACTCACCAGAGATACAAACCCATCGGTCAGGAAAGAAGCGGTTCGAGAGCTTTGCCCTTGTGAACTTAAATTCAATAACCAAGCCGTCTGGGATCGGTTAATTGAAATGGGATCGGATGCGGACTTAGCCGTTCGGCGTAACGTCGTGCATGTGCTCTGCGATGGTTCTCCGCGAGAGAGGCAAGCAGAGGTACTCCAAGCACTTGAAGGCATGTATCAAGACCCCGACCGGAAACTTCGGCGACAGATTCGTGGACTTCTCGCACACTATAAGCGCACGGGGAAGATTAATGTGCTGTGAAATGGAGATGATCGAAAAGTGGGTTTTTTGCAGGGTCGTCGAAGGTAACTAATTATTGCGTTGAAGTACGCGTTAGGGATTGCCTAGACTCTTTATACTTCCTGATCCGCTAACCTGTTGCGTAATCCTTGGGCGACCATAATACTCTACGTCTCCACTGCCGCTAATCGAAACCTCCAATGATTCCTGCGCCCAAACAACGGCACTGCCGGAACCACTTATTTCTATTGAAGCCTCTTGGCTCCGCAACTTATCGGCGCGAAAACGCCCCGACCCACTCATTTCAATATCCTGTTTTTGCACCTCACCCGTTCCCAATTCAACTCTGCCTGAGCCGCTAATCGAAACCTTCAACGTCTCCGCTGCAAGCGAGTCAATCTCCATAGTCCCAGACCCGCTCACATCGACATCCAAGCGATCTGTGTCAATGCCTCCAGCATCGACACGACCAGAGCCGGCGAGGTCTAAGCCCACGAGATTTTTCACCATCAGCGTGAAACGAATAGATCGTTTCGTCGAAATACTACGCCCACCAGAATCAAGGCCAAGAACAAGCGTCCTGCCTTCCACTTCGGTCTTGACGTACTCCATGATATTGTCCTCTGCCTCAACGGTCAGTGATTCGTTATCACCTTGGGTGAGAATCAGCTCACCGGAGCCGCCCATAGAAACACGGTCAAAATTACTGACCCCGCGTGTTTCAGTGATGACATGACCTGAACCTTCGATTCGGCCGCCTATCCCATTGCATCCACTGATTAACAAAACGCTCAGTGAAAGGGCTGGAATCATCGTTTTCATAATCTTCTCCTCCATTGGCTGTTTTCAAATTCAATCCGTTACTTTATTCGGATTTTCCATAGCGATGCCTGCCTCACGCTGTTTTCCAGCGGCCTCTCTCGCCTTTTTACTCCAAGCTACGAATTCGGGTGTATTTGCGCTATCGTGAAGCGTTGCCCGTTTGCAATAAGGCACATAATTGCCCATGTGCCAGAGCGTGTTTCGATAGAGTGCGAAATCGCCGGCTTCCAGATGTAACTGCACAGCACCGGGCATACTACGGCAGTATTCCAAGCACACCCGTTCACGTTCTTCTGCGGTCTTGCCCCGGAGATCGGGTCCAGATATCGGTCGATCGGGGAACAGCTTTGCTTCACGCAACAGGTCTCGCCGCAAGTGACTACCGGGCACAAACCATGTGCTACTGTCTTCATACAAGGCGCAGTTAATTTGATTAAAAAGGTTAATATCCGCAAGAACCTCATCCCACATCGAAAGCGGCAAACCGGGGATATTGTCTCGCCAATCCCGGTGCCACGCGGTGCAGTATGGCATCTCCGCAGGTTCAAGAAGAACCCCAAAGAAATTTCGGTTGCCGTGCTGATGTCGTGGCGTCAGCACCCCGGCAATGGCATCAACCAATTCCGGCAATTCTGCATAGTCAATGAACGGTTGCTGATCGAGGTCGTAATTGGCAACAGGCTGTAGCCGTTGCACCTGTGGTCCGCCCTTTTCTCGGGCGATTTCCCGCGCCTTGTCCGTAACATGCCGCAGGTCTCGAATCAGAGAGGGCGGCAGAATTTTTCTGAAGATCGTGTACCCGAGTGTATGGTATTCCTGAATATGTTCGTCAGATAATTTGAATGGCATATGCCTTCTCCTGAACGTGAAAGCACCTCAGATTAGTATTAAGTTGGACCAGTCCATGTTGCCGTGCCGATTGCGAAATATTTGTGCATGAACGGCGGTCTCGTTCGCGAGGCGTACCAGACACGCCATGAACCGTTGGACAGCCGCATGATGGACTGACTCGTGGTATAGTGAGATTCCCACTTCCGCGACTCATCCGGTCCAAACACCGGATTGTGTGGACTTTTTTGCCAATGGATACCGTCTGTGCTGACGGCAAGACCCAGCGCCGTTTTCAGCTCGCCCGATCCTTGGTAGCTGCCGTACCACATCATGTATAGGTCATCAGCCTTGAGGACAGTCGGATAAAAAAGGCGACCAGACTCCCACGCCTGATCGAGTTGAAGGACAGGGTTCTCGGTGACTTGCCAGTGACGCCCATCAGTGCTTTGCGCATGTCGCACACCCCACGGGTCAGAAGTAACATCGGTGTACCACATGAGATAGGTATCGTTCTCCTTGATAATCGAGGGTGCATAGATGTTTTCAAGTTGAGGTGCCGATGGAGGTGTCCACGCTAGGCCATCCGTGCTTGTGGTTTCGTGAAGTGTGTGAAGGCCATTTGCAGACGGAAAATCGGTCGATGCAAACCACATCCGAAGTTTCCCATCTTCCCGGAGAACCGAGCCGTTTGGATGGCGCAGAAGCGCCGGCGTCAGGATGGAGTGGCGTCCATCACCGAACGCATAAACGGGTGAACTTGGGTGTTTTGTGAAATGCACGCCGTCGGGGCTGGTGGCAAGTCCGAGAGAGAACACGCGATCAGCGACCTTTCCTTGAGAACCGGAATACCACATGAAGTAACAGCCGTTTTCATACGCAACACAGGGCGCGAAGATGTGCATGTCATCAAATTCGCCTGCCGTGCCTAGCGACACGCAGGGGCCTTCACTGTCACGGTGCCAACGTTGTGGCTGGAGCCATTTTTTCATAGCGTGATTACCTCTCCCGGCTTCCAATCTGGCTTCAGATCCCAATACCATGTCCCATCCGGCAACGTTACTCGCTTGGACTTCAACTCTTTCAATCTCTTTCTCAACGCCTCAAACCGTTTCTGCAAGATGCCTGTGTCATAAAGAACCATCCCCTCGACAAGAATATCAAGTAAAATATGAGGTCTGTCCCACAATTCGCATTCGGTCAAGAAAACACACGAAGGACGGGCAGATAAGCCCTGTTTTACAAGGCGTTTATATTCCCCTCCTTCCTCCAATTCGAAGGCTAACTTGACAAAGCGTGTGGTTGGATTGAAATCAACTTTCTTGTGGACAATGAGGAGATCGATGTCACTGTCAGGGCGGGCTTGCCTTCTAGCGACAGAACCGAAAAGCGCAATGGAAAGAATAATTCCTTCGCCAAACGAGGCTCTCAAGCAATTGCAAAAGGAATGAATATAATTCTTATAAACCTCGTATCCAATTTTCATGATGAACACTCCCTGCAATTTCAGCAATGGCGTGCGGCATACTGAATGCTAAATTCAGAGGAGGATTTTATCAGAAACCCAGATGAAATGCAAGCGAATTGTGTCTTCGGTACTCGGAATTTTAACTTGACAACTTCATGTTTGTGTAGTATAATTTAACATCTAAGAAAGAAGAAGTTTCCTTATTGTGAATATATTGGAGGCGAATTCAGATGAAAACTTCATCCCCGTTGAAGGTCACTGATGCTATCCGCGTTATCAAAGACAACCATTGTGAAAAGTGTGGCAACCAAGCGAAGGGTTTTGTCTTTCGAAAAACGCTTCCGATCTACTACTGCCGTAAATGCTTGCGCCAAGAACTTGGTGTTTTCAATCCATTTGCATATTCTTCTTGAGCATTTCTCCACCTAAACCGCACGCTTCCTGAGTATGGAACCGCAGATTTGGCAGAATTTCGCGGGGTTAGATCCTTGCTACAACAGGCAAATCCAAAATTCGCGTTATTTTTCCCTAGCTGCGGTTCTAATTTCTTTTCATGTTTCAAATAAACCGATAGGTCGATTGTCCCAGAATCGCGCCTATAAATCCCCAAAAACTTGCCGTTACAAATTCTCCCAGAACCAATCCAATAAAGAATGCACTCGCCTGTCGATGTAGCTTGAGTCCGCCGAATCGAAGGATAATCAGCTTTGCAACCCAACTCACGAAAATCGAGAACCACAACAGGTTGAGCGACCATGTCCCGCCGATAACGTATCCCGCCGGGTGGAAGGGCCACCAGATGAAAAGCCGACGTGCAATCAGGAATCCCATCCCGATGCCCATCCCTACACTCATAAAAATTAACGATTTGAAATCGGTACCGCGTGAATAGTTGAGCCAATTCTGCAAACGGTTGAAGATTGGCCAACCGGGCCAAGTGCTTCCTCGATAGTGATAAGCTGTATGTAGATAAGCCCAGCACGCGGCAATCGATCCAACCACCGTGGCGATTAGGATACCCGCGATTAGCTTTCTATTGATCGAGAGATTCATCCGATCCGCAAGTCGAAACGCTTCAAGCTGATGTGGCTGTGGATTACTCCGATGAGCATAAGTAAAAAAATGGAGATAGGAAAACAGCGTCAGACTCGTTGGTCCAATTGGGCGCGTGCCGAAGGCTGACACCATGATATCTTCCGGGCGGAATGCGAAATCGTGCATCGGGTAGCCTGCTTCGAGTCGGATGCGCGTCACAACGGTTGACAGCCCAAAAAAGATTAGGAAGAAGACAGTGGACACCCATATTGACATCCCCGCAACATAGCAGAAACCTATCAGGTAGCTGAAGCTGACAAAAATTCCGAGAAGTGCCCATCGATAACCCCGCATTTCTACCTGTTCATCGGCAGGGGGAGCCCTGAAAAAGCTCTTTAGGATTTTCCTGCCCTCAAACCGAAATCCCCACAGTGTCATAAATAGTATAGCGGCGCATGTACCGATTGACTGCGCCCATGTAAAGGGGAACCCCGCTAATACGCTACCGCCGAGAAATTGCACCCCGACAACGCGCTCGATGCGCCAAAACCAATAGAAGAACCAGCAAGAGAAGGACAGGTCTAATGGCATGAAGAACGCCAGCCCGACGGCGAATGGATGAAGCTCGATCGGTATCCAACCCAGATAGCTCCACGGACGGGTGGTAAAATACTGGCTGAGCATGAAGCGACCGTAGAAAATGCTGGGTGCAATTGGAAAAAGATAGTGGATGCCGTTGACGATATTCAACGCCGCCGACGCCGCAAAGCCCATCCAGATCAACCGCGTTTTGAACAAACGAGGCCCGTTGCTGATAACCTCCAACGGTATTTGAGCAAGCGGATAGGTCAGGCGTTCACGCTCCGACCACTGTTTGCGAACAAGCAAGTTAATGCAGAGCATACATACCAGCAATGCAATAATTACGCTTGACCACGCAAGACACACCCCAATCCACGCTTGAATGTATTCTGGCACGTAAAGGGTTTCGTAATAGAATGTACCACGGTCTTTGTAATATCCAGCCAACACGGATTCTTCTGTGACAACGAGCCAGCGGGGGACATAGGCGTGGAACAGTTCCTGCCAGTCATTTTCGGGCGTGGCAAAGTAGAATGCGTGTCCAATGAGTGGAAACAACCGCTGAATCATGTCGTGTCCCGCGATGGCGGAAGAGACGCAGAGCATCACGTAGATTAACACGATGTCTCCATTATTCAGCGTGAATTTGGGGATATATTTTTTAAGCAGTGGGTTGATTAGACTCAGGACGAAAATTACGAAGATCGCGTTCATGAAAAGAGACACTCGCGTGAAATTGACACCGTGTCCGGCAATCCCTGTATCAATCACCCAGAAGCTGTTTAACGGCAGGATGATCAACCCGATGAAGAGCAGCTTGGAGATTTCTACGGAACGATTGGGTTTGACAGGATGTTTCGGCGTACAATTCACAATCGCATATGTCTCCTTAAAATTCTTGACATCATATTTCCTTCTGCGTATAATGGCTCCACAAGATTTAACCTACGGAGGAATACTCATGCCGACA
>JADFGN010000380.1 GCA_022567695.1 Candidatus Poribacteria bacterium
AATCGAATTTCCGCTGATGATGCAACCGTGTCGGTTTGGGTGATTCCCACGCATGAGGAAATTATTGTTGCAAGACGGGTATCAAAATATGTGAAACGTAAAGGCCAGTCTACACCCTGAATCTTGAATCCTGATCAAGATACCAGATACAGGATGCAGATACAACTCATAGAGAGTAGATCTTCGTAGGGTGGGCTAAGCCCACCAAAACGGTGGGGCTTAGCCCCACCCTACAGTTTAAGGACCTTAACACTGTAATCGCCTTTATTTTTTGAGGTTTGGGAAGTTTACTCAATACGGGTTCATAAAAAAATTAAAGAGGAAGTCAAAATGAGTCAGGAAGTAACAGTTGTTTGCCACCACGAATACGGAAATCCAGAAGAGGTTGTTCGCGTTGAGAGATGGAAATTGCCATCGCTCAAGCCGAACCAAGTTCTGGTGAAAATGAAAGCTTCACCAATCAACCCTGCCGATCTCAATATGCTTCAGGGAGTGTATGCAACCCTTTCCCCCTTGCCTGCGGTCGTCGGAATGGAAGGGGTTGGGGTCATCACTCAAGTGGGAAGCGCGGTCACCGAGTTGCAAGTGGGTCAACTGGTCATCGCACCAAATCGAATGGGATTCTGGTGCGACGCATATGTCTCCGATGCTGATGTACTCAGCCCCATACCATCTGAAATTTCGATAGAACAAGCAGGTATGTTAGCAATTAATCCACCGACTGCGTGGTGGATGCTGACAGATTTTGTGTCCCTTGAACCGGGGGATTGGATTATTCAAAATGCTGCCAATTCTGCGGTAGGTCGCTTCGTCATCCAGATTGCCCGATATCGAGGGCTGAAAACGGTCAACATTGTGAGACGGGAGGCTCTGATTCCAGAACTTGAAGCAGAAGGCGCAGATATCGTTGTGACAGATGAGTTCCCGCTATCGAAACAGATTCGTGATTTAATAGGCAACGCAAATGCGAAATTGGGGTTGAATGCGGTTGGTGGGGACAGTGCTCACGAAATTGCGAAGTCTCTCGGCGCTCACGCCACGTTGGTCACCTACGGTGCAATGGGGCTCGAGCCGTTACGAATAGCAAATGGATTGCTAATTTTTAAAGACCTCCGTTTCCGGGGATTTATGGTCAGTGAACGATGTAAACGCACCAGCACCGAAGATGTTCAGGAAATGTTTACGCAGATTTTTTCTCTCGCCAAAGCAGGAAAGTTAAAGGCCTCAGTCGAAAAGACTTATCCACTCACAGCAGCTAGGAAAGCCATAAACCATGCTTGTCAAAGTCAACGTAAGGGCAAGATTTTATTCGTCATGGATTAACTTGACTTTGTCACATTAAAAGATGCTGTTGGCGAATTCATCCGGGGTCGGTCTCAGAGTGGGAGGGCGAAGTTCCCGTTGAGCCGATCATGGGTTCGGCGGGAGCCTTACCCTCCCCCTTCTGCTCGATTCTTCAGTGCCGCGGCGAACTCGTCAAACGATGGCTGTAGGTCGGGAATCGACCGGGTGATCAAAGGTGCCATCAGCCCAGTATACACCTCCCGCATAGCGAACTCCACGGCGCCGTTGGATTGGTTAGTCAAAGTGTAGGTTCGTTCTCCCTTGAACAGCCCTAGTGGCATCCCGCCAGTCCACGTCATCTTTTTTCCGGGCAGAAATTCGGTGATTTTGGCGGGAAAGGCACGTCCGGGAGTCAGCTTGGTGAATACCTTTATTTTCTCGCCCAGGGCGATTCTCCCTTCCACTTTGTCGATTGTCGTGTTCCAGTCCGGCCAACTTGACGCATCGGTCAAAATCGCCCAGATGGTTTCTCGACTCGCCTGTATTGTTTGAGTCACGCTATAAACCTTCATGAGTTATTTCCTCCACCGAGAACCGGTTGTTAGGTAAAAAGTTTGCCTGTTGTGTTTCATTCCTCAACCTTGCCTACATAGATGATTAAATGCGCTCACGGTAATACCTATTGCACACTCACCCAATTGGGCTAAGCTTCAATCTCCGGATTCGCTGCGATAATGGCTTCCGCCTCCTCCCAAACACGGGGAAGGAGTGCCTTGACCTGTTCATTGCGCTGCTGAAGATCGGCGAACGAAGTGATGCCAAGATCGCCGAGAAGTTGCCGATAGCCAAGACTAAACCGATCCTGTATCTCCACAGGTGCATCATGGTAGAGCACCTTCTGACACCTTGAATAAGTGGCAACTATCCAGAATATGGCCTCTCGATGGTAGCCGCGCTCGATCAACTTAAGGCTCCCGTCAATCGCGATTGGGCGGGCAATATCGCTAATGTCTGAAGCGAAAAAGAAAGGCGTTTTGACCATCGTTTTGGCGACATCGAACACATCGATGAGTGTGGCAAGATGATGTTCAACACGCCCCCGACTCATCTGGGCACAGCCCAACATCGAAAGTAGGATTTCGTAAAAATCCAAGCGACTATAGTCTGCCAGGAGTTCTTGCGCCGCTACATACCTCCGCCGCACAGTTGGGTTCTTCAGGCCGGCCACGAGCAGCACATGAGTCGTCACACCTGTCGCGAATAGCCATCCGACAACCTGATCGTGGAAGGGCTCTGACTCGTTCAACCCCTGCAGGTTTCGAAGGACCTTGTCCCTGGCGTGTTCGCACCGCTTATAGACCCACTTGCGTTTGGCATAGTCTTCGGACACAGCCGCGTGAAGCTTAGTCAACTGCCCTGATGCATCCAGAATGATGCTCGGTGTCCTAAAACTGCCGGCCATGTGGTACTGCCCTAAGATCTGGTCAGGTGATTGAAACTGATGACTTGGCAGATACGAGACTTCGAGAATAACATCTCGATAGATGAACTTCCCAAGCTTGTCCGGCGGGTTGGGATCGGCAAGTACGACCATTACATCCACATCGGAAGTTGCAGGTAGGACGGCGTCATCGGGAAGCCAATTCGTCGAACCATGGTAAAAGGCGCCATAAAAGCTGGGGGATTTACTGGCTTCCTCAATCACCCATTGTCGAGCCACATCTTTTGCATGTTTGACAATCATAGAATCTTCGCGGCGGAAACCTCGCCATTTATGGCGGGGAGGAAGCCGCGCCTCCAATTGCGTATGTATACCCATCCATTTGACAATCACTTCGCAATCGAATTGCGCTTTGAACCGTTGCCCCTACTTTCAAACTGGGCGCATCTATTCTCTTGGATGCGTTGGCAACATACTTATGGACTGTCGGCTTCGGTTTTAGCGGTTCTGATTCGAGTTGACCAGTGTTGTCGCCGAAACCAGCCGCAATTTCCAATTCTCCATCGCCGTGCCATTCAGATTGAGGTGGCTGGTTAAATAGTAAAGCCGCTTCGTCGCCTCGCCATCGGGTGCCGAGGCAAAACGCTGATGCAGATAGTAGGGCGGAATGGCTTGGTAATACATCGTGACTTTGACGGACAATTTGGCAGCATCCAACTCGCTGGGCAGCGTGACCCGATACGTCAGGCTATCCTTGCCGGGGAAACTCGGGTCGTTGTTTGGGTTCTGGTAATCTGGGTCGTTGTCCGTGTGCTCTGGATCGGTGGACTCCATGAACTCGTACATGACCTTGCCCTGGTCTTCGAAGAATTTCGCCTCAAGCCATCCCTTCGGCAGCAGCCGGTTATCTTTGATGTGCTCGACGCGGTGGATGAAGCTGGTCGTGAACTCGCTATCCACATTCTGGCTCAGTTCCTCGTAAATCTGGACCTGATTCTGGTTCTTGATCATCTGGTAGTGAGGCTGATAGGTATCCTTATCTGGAAGGAACTCCGAGGGGAGTGGCTTGCCGTTTTCATCCACAATGACGCCTGCGGAATTTGTTCGGCCAGAGCCCCAGATGACATCGTTTTCGTACAATACGAGGAATTCGAGAAATGCGCGTCGGAAGGCAACACCGCTTGGGAACCGATGGCCCGTCTTGTTCGTCACCGTAACGTCCGTCGTCAACACGTTGTTTTCAAAAGACGTCACCGCAACATTGAGGTCAATCGTCTCTTCCTGCGCCTGCCGCACCATATTTTCCAACGCGAGCGCGTTTCCGGTCGTCGCAGATGTCATATAGTCCGTCTTGTCAACGCCAAGAATCGAGGGGAATTGGTTAAACATCTCGAGCAGGAAGACGTTCAAGCCGACGTGCTCGTGACGCTTGTAGTTGTTCCGAAGCGGCACATAGATCTCCTCGGGCGACGCTTCATTTTCAGCTGTGGGGTAGGTCGTGTCCTGGATAGTCGCAATCTGCGTGACCAACTGCGGAATGTCAATCTCGCCGTCCAACTTTCTCCGCCGTTCTGACTGCGGAAGATTCCATTGCGCGTTCCGGCATAGAGCACGGACGAATCGTGCGGTGAGCAAATCAACGCTTGAACGTAGAAATTTGATAGCTCTGTGTTGATCGGTTGCCACAAAGCCTCATCGGTCGGACTCCGAAAAATACCTGCGCCCGAAGTGCCAGCGTAGATTGTCGACCCGTCGGCCGAGATTGCCAGTGCCAATACAGTTCCACCCTCTAGCCCGACATTGATCGGCTCCCATTCACGCACTCTTCCTCCCACCTGAAAGGCTCGACTCCCCCTGCGGGTGGCGGGAAGAACCCGATGCACCTGTCAGGTATGGGGCTGCGGAAATTTTTGTCCACATACTTTAGTTCAAGAATCAAAATGCACAACCGATTTGGGCGTAAGTTTCGCGATGCGAGAATAAAGTGGCAGTTTGCCCTATCTTCTTTGCACTTCTCACGTGGAACGTAAAATGTCCCCACACTTCCGCATCTGTTACAAATTAGCCCTTCGACCTCCCAAATTCAAAGGCAACAGCAATAAAAAAATGCAGAATGGAAGGAGCAACTGCCATTCTTTCAGAAGCGGTTCCATCTGATAGAATTCACTTCCCCACAAAATCTGTCGCATGTCTGGCAGATAGATGACTAAGAGATGGAGTGCTATACATATCAGAACCGTGATGAACAAAGAAATATTTGCCGTAATCCTTTGGTAAAGCGATTCCCAGAAATGGCGGTGACATTGGAAACTTGCGATAAGTTGCGTGAGAACCAGGGTAGTACATGCTGCTGTCTGTGCACGTTGAGGGCTGTTAGGGTATAATTCTAGGGTCACCACGAAGCTAACAATTGTCATCAATGCAATGACTATGCTTCGTAGCAGAATGTCGAAACGATAGATTTTAGGTAAGAAGGGGGGAACTTTTTTGCGTCTGTTACGTTTCAGGTCACCTCTTATCCGATCATAGCCGAGCGAGTTTGCCGGGATTAGGTTGACAAGAAAGTAGACCCAAATAATTTGCTGTAAGTTCAATGGCATCGGGTAACCCTTCAGTTGCTGGATAATAAACCCGATGACGAGTGTAATCAGTTGGGCAACTGTGCAAGAAAGTAACCAACGCATCGAATTTCTCAAGTTACTATACATTTCCCGCGCATGGAGCAACAAATCCGAAATCACCTCGAAACCATCCTTGAGAATGAGACAGCCTGAATGTTGCTGAACAATGTGAGAAGCGCGAGAAGCAGACGCAAAACTTACATCGGCAACTTTTATAGAGCGTAAATCGCCGGGAGATTTTCCCCAAATGCCGACTGAGTATCCACTGCGTTTGAGGCGTTGGACAATATTCAGTTTCTGCTCTGGGGATGGCTTACAATAAACAAGCAAGCGATCAGCAATTGAATCTAGTTCTTCATTGTTGAGTTGATCAAGTTCAGCTCTCGACACCACCGCTTTCTTATCTTGAATCAATCCGAATTCTCTTGCAAGATCGAAAGCCTGGAGTTTATCTTTGTCTGTAATCATGACAATTTTAATTCCGGCGTCGATGCAGAATTCAACTTCCTTTTTCGCATCTTTACAGTGAGCTTGTGCAAAAGCCAACATACCTAAAAAAGTAAGGTTTTGTTTTATCTCATGCTGAGAGGGAAGCGTTGCTAAATTTCGATAAGCGACTCCAAAAACCTGGGCGTCGTTATCAAGCAGGTATTGGTTCACCTGCTGGGATAACCGCTTTTGATCCGCCCTCATATCACCCGTTTTCCCTCGCATCTGAACATATTGGCAGGTATCCAATACCGCTTCTACTTTACCGAACATCAGTTGTAAGAATTCTCCCGTTTCTGTTTCAAAGATAAGCACTTTATATGGACGCTGAGAAGCTCGAGGTAATTCGTAAATCAGAGATAAGGCTGCATCATAGTGTTTCGGATCGAAACCGATCTTTTTGGCGAGTTGTTGGATGGCGTCATCAATATACTTTTCGGTTGTATTTCTTTGCTGGTTTTGTCTATCCATCGTGCATTGGCTAGCAGCCAATATCAGCAACGGGAATCCAGATGGTACAAGTGATTGGTCGGAAAACGCAATCTCACCGACTTCGGTTGATAGGTCATCTTGGGGTTTCAGCCACGCTTCCCACGCCTCTTTTTCAATAAGTTGCTCATCCACAAAAGCGTGAGATGCTGCCATTGTATCTTTCGTGAAGACACCAATTTCATCAACGCAGAGCGCGGTGATACCACTCAATCTTTCCAAATTGATTAGGCTTTGGATGGCAATGCCTTTCTGTAACAGTCTGTAGGCGTTTTCAGCGAGAATTGCCCGGGCTGTCGAAGCCACGCTTCCGGGGATGGCCGCAATCGCAAATCCCAATCCGAGGAAAAGAAGATCTTGCCAATGCACCGGAGCATCTTGTCGTTGGAGTGTCCACAAAGCAATTACAACCGCACTCACCCCCAGCAGCAGACCAATCACCTTAAAATAATCATAGTAAATCCCCATCTGCATTTCTGCTTCCGGATCTAAATCAAGCTGCGCTGGCACCCGATAATTGGGGTTATGGATTTCTCGTTTTTTCCCCGTTGCGACGACGATTGCTCGACCTTCACCTTCTATGACATACGTCCCCGCAAAAACCATATTCCTTTGCCTGCCGGGCGGTATTCCGGCATCAAATATATCCTCTGTCGTTTTTCGGACAGATGTAGAGGTGCCAAATAACGATATTTCATCTACAACCAATCTGTCTCCATCAACGAGTCGGGCATCAGCAGTGATATAATCTCCTTCGTTCAGAAGGATTAAATCTCCCGGAACAATCTCCGTGGGGGAAATCTCCGTAACAATTCCATCCCGAACGACAGATACAACAATCCCTAAGTGGTGTTCGATAACCTGAAGCTGGTATCGCGTTCTAATGTTTTGAGTGAATTGCCACAGCACATGGAAACAGAGGATGGCAGATACCACCAATGCGCTGTTGATTTGATCCAACGAATATACCAGCACACAAACGGTAACAGCTAAAAGGAGTACGGGGATGCTTAAAATTTGCTTTACGAAAAGTAAAGGCAGGGAGGTTTCGCGGGAAAGGTGGATTTCGTTGCTACC
>JADFGN010000381.1 GCA_022567695.1 Candidatus Poribacteria bacterium
GATCGGTTTTCGTTATTAATTTCTCTCGGTGTCCACCTCATTATGGCGTTGCTTACGACCCTATTTATCGTTAAAAGTGCTAAGATTGATGACGATGCGATAAAGGTGGAAATCATGCAGGTGAAAGAAGCACGCAAGCCAAAACGACGGTTACCTCCCAAGCGTATTGAAAGCGTGAAACCCACCCAATTTACGCAGGTGCGCACCCCTCGGGAACGGCAACCCATCACAACAGCAGTAAATCTCCCAGCAGATAATGTACGATTTACGATTCCGGCGGGTGGTTACCTAACCATTGGATCTTCTACCCTATCAGACGATGCGGGGATTGACGCAAGTGGGCTTGAGAGGAAATTGCTTAAAGGCGTTCATCAGGCAAAAATCAACTCGGGACCTCCGCAGATTAGACCTCAAAGAGCTTCTGAGTCAATCATTGAAAAGATTGACCAACCGACTAGCTCCGAAGCTGACTTCACGTTGGAGACGATTGAAGTGCTTTCAGCAGAGCTAAAGGACGTGATAAAGAATCCTCGCAACCTCAACCCGGTGAAGCCCAAGTACCCAGATCTTGCCCGTCGCGCTCAGAAAGAGGGGGTTGTTTGGATAGAGGCAACCATTGGTGTTGACGGGCTCGCCAGAGACATAAAAGTGACCAAAGGTATCGGATTTGGATGCGACGAGGCAGCTATCGAGGCGTTGAAAGCTTCGCGCTTTGTACCAGCTAAACGTGGCGAAGAACCAATCGCTGTCAAGATACAGATTCCGTATCGATTCAAACTGGAAAATTGAGCGCGGAAGATGGGAAAGAAGGAAGGGAAGCGGAGAATTGGGAAATGTCTCATGAGTCCCTGTGTTGCTAATCACATTTCGCATTTCACGTTTTACGCATTACACATCACGCATCACGTTTCACGTTTCACGTTTTACGCCATCATCGGATTACTGCTTGCCTTCCCCGTTAATCTTTCGGCAAAATTCCCTTTTGAAGACGCGCGCCCACTCTACGTCGGTGCAAGGGCGCTTGGAATAGGAAATGCGTTTACCGCGGTTGCCGATGATGCGACAGCCGGTTTCTGGAACCCAGCGGGCTTGATTCAATGGCAAGGAATTAGGCTATTTGGCGTTAACAAATTTAACAACCGAACCGACTACGCTTTCGATCCCAAAGGTATCGGCTACGCTTGGCGGGGATACGGGCTGTTTTGGGGGAACAAGATTGCGTTGGGAGTTGAATCCGGCACACCAGATTTCAACTACTATTCGCTAGCACGACAACTCAATAGCTTCATCGCTGTCGGCGCAAGTGTTAAATTCAAACGCAGACACCCAAGTGACCATTACCAATTCTTTGGCATTCACCCCTCCTATGACCTTGGCCTTCTCATTAAGCCTCGCCCCGATTTAAAATTTGGACTCCTTGCTCAGCATTTGCCTCAACAGAAAGGAATTCGCTGGTTGACGATTGGAGTTGCTTATCATCGTTGGAATGTGCTATTTGCCGCAGATGTTGCCTTTCCCCGGTCGCGTCTACGCGATGCACAACCCTACTTTGGGCTTGAGTGGGCATGCGCGTCGTTCCTCCGCATACGGGGCGGGCGATCGAATCAGGAGTGGACGCTTGGGCTGGGATTCAATTGGAAGTGGTTGCAAATCGACTATGCCCGAATCTATGAAAGCGTTTTCGCGTCCGATTTTATCTCAGCAGAATTGCGGTTTTAATCAAAGGAGTTTCTCATGGATAGACTCAAAATAGCAGTCATTGGCACAGGAAGTCGAGCCGGGGCGCACTTGAATACAATCCCCAAGCTCGATAAAATTTATCAGTTAGTCGGTGTGTGCGACATTGACGAAAACCGGGCTTCAGAAATCGCACAACGGATGGGCGTCTCTGCTTACACAGACCCTGAAAAGCTCATCGAGGCGGAGTCACCAGACGTAATATTGGTTACCATCCCGCCCGATGGACACCATGTGATTACGGAGATCGCCGCCTCACACGGCGTCCATGTCCTTTCTGAAACGCCAATTGCAACGACCCTCCCTTGTGCGGACAGAATGATCGACACGGCCAAACAACACGGTGTTAAACTCGAAGTTTCCGAAAACGTCTGGCGTTGGCCCCGTGAACGCCTCAAGCGCAAGATCGTCGATGCGGGGCTAATTGGCGAAATAACTCACGCACATCTATGGTACACCTCCGGCTCATATCATGGCATGAACGCCATCCGAACACTTGTGCAGAGCGAAGCGGTGCGCGTCATTGGCCACTCGAAAGAGATTAGCGAGCGACCATGGGAGGTCGGGGTTGTCGAATTTGAAAACGGCGTGTCCCTCGTCTACGAACTTCCAACGCGGCGGCGGGGAAATTATTGGGAAATCGACGGTACAAAAGGAGCAATTGTCGGTCAAGAATTGCAGATTTATGAAGGGAACGAAACAAAGACGTATCCGATTCAAACGATTACGACCGAAGTGGGCGGAGTCAAAATCGTAGACCATGCGCGTGTTGACACAGATCCGCCCATTGTGTGGGAAAACCCGCTCAAACGATTTGGGCTACGAGATGAGGATGATGTCGCCCGTGCAGCGGCGCATTATAGCATCTATCAAGCCGCCGTCGAGGGAACCGAACCTGAGTATGGGGCAATCAATGCTCGCAAGGATCAGGAGATTCTGATCGCCATTCGTGAATCGGCGCGACGGGGCGGGGAACCGATAGACCTGCCGTTGACCCAAATTACGGCGCACGAAGAAAAACAGCACCGGGAATATCGTGAGAAGTACGGTGTGGATGCACTCGATTCTGTCGAAAAACAGAAAAGCATCCTGTTTCCCCAACGAGGTGTTGTGTGGGGGGCAAGGTGAAGCTTTCCGTTCTCCAAATGCCTCTATGAGCGGGGATTCAAACTTTACCGACACTTTCCAATATGCTATAATACAATATCCAAAGTTATCTTAAAATTTTAACTTTGCTAAAGGAGATCAGAACTAATGAAAGCACAAGTCTTTTATGAACCGGAAAAGATGGCACTTGAGGACCGGTCAGTTCCCCAAGTCAGCGGGAATGATTTACTGGTCAAAGTTCGTTCCGTCGGAATCTGCGGTTCCGATGTCGCTTACTACTTCGGCATGAGTTCTCTTGAAACCGAAGATGGCAAGGGCCCGCTAATTTTGGGGCACGAATTCACTGGCGAAGTTGTTGAAATTGGCAGTAACGCGGCAAGCAAATTCCAAGTCGGCGATCGGGTCGTGGTGAATCCAGTCCAGTCAAATCCCGATTCCTTCTGGAGCAAGCAGGGGCTCTCTAACCTGTGTCCCGAGAAACGTATACTCGGTGTTGGTAACGACGGTGGTTTTGCAGAATACGCTGCCTCCGATTATCGTTGGACAGTCAAACTGCCGGATAACGTTACCTACGATCAGGGCGCATTGACTGAGCCGTTGGCGTGCGGGTTGTACGCTGTCAATAACTTGAATGTGGAACATGGACAAACTGCTGTTGTGTTTGGTCCCGGCCCAATTGGGCTGATGATGATACAGGTACTCAAGAGTCGTGGAGCGGGAAACGTCTTGCTCGTCGGCACACGCGATTATCGCCTTGACCGCGGCAAAGAATTAGGGGCAGACCTCGTTGTCAACGTCAAGGATACGAATTCACCGCACTATGTGGAAGACCTCGGTGAAAAAATTAAATCGCTGAACAACGGTGAATTGGCAGACCGGGCAATCACCGCGACCAGTTCTCTTGATGCTATTCATACCGCACTAGAAGTTACCGGACGCCATGCGACAGTCGTAATCTTCGGCTTGCCCGGTGACAAAGATGTCATGCAGGTTCCGATTCTTGACACCATCTTGATGGATAAAACCATCCGCTTCTCGTGGCTCGCTCCCAATACATGGGAGGAAGCTGTTCAGTTGATCTCAAGTGGTGCCGTCAACATGGACAAAATAATTAGCCACAGATTCCAGTTGGAAGATTTAGTTGAAGGCGTTACAAAAGTGCGTAATCGTGAAGATAACTGTACCAAGGGAGTGGTGAAGGTCTCCGAATAAAATGTGAAGGATGATTCAGAAAATGTCCATTCGACTTTTGCATGAATCAATAATTGGTTGATGTCTTTAAGAGGACACAGGATTCAAGGTACAGGATGCAGAAACTCAATCTGGCATCCTGCATCTTGCATCTGGATGGCATTTCACACACGAGATCAGTTATGGGTATACAATTCTTCATCGTCTTCGTATTATCGATTGCGTTTCTATCATTGGGAGTGACGGGGTGGCATGGCTTTGTCAATCTAACGTGGAACGATTCCTTTGTTTTTAGCACCGATTTACAATTCCGAGAAGATCTAGATCGCCTTATCTTCCCGAAAGATTTTCAGCAGGAGTTTGAAAACCATGGACACCCGCTCCCGGATGCCCTCTCCATTTCAGTCAAGGATAAGCGTAACCAGTGGCAAATTGCGAGCGAGGATAACACACAGAAGTACACCGTCCAACTCAAGAAAGATCGCCTGTACGTTTACGATGCATCTATTCCGCTCCTAAACTTAGACCTTCAGGCAAACTTCCTCGCGATATTTCAATGTTTCGGAGGCTTTCTGCTATTTCTCGGTAGTTTGTATCTGATGGGGTTCTTCCTCTACCTTGAAGAACGTGAAAGTGGTCGCATCATGAAGAGCGTCAAAAGCTTTGTAAAACTTAGGAAGTTTTTGGAGGAACGCCAGAAGAGGTAGTTCAAATTTTTGAACCATTCCAAAATCAACCCACGTAAGGATGTCACATGTCAAATCTGGTAGCCAAAAACGATCTTCTTCTCCGTGCAGCCCGTCGTCTTTCGGTAGAGCGGGTGCCGGTATGGATGATGCGTCAAGCCGGGCGTTCCGATCCGGCTTATCGAGCCCTCAGAGAAAAGATAAACCTCCCCTTAGAACAACTCTTTCGGACTGTTCCGAAACCCTTTAACCCCCAACAGGTTGAATGGGCAATTGAAATTTCGCTTTTACCCAAGCGCATCGGAGTCGATGCAATTATCGTGTATCAGGACATTCTCACGCCACTCGCTCCAATGGGGGTTCACTTCCGATTTGCCCCTGGCCCGATATTGGAAACCCCTATCCGCACCAGAGAACAGGTAGAAGCACTCCATCCCCTCAATGACCCATCTTCGCAGATGGCGTTTAATGGGCAAGTGATACGTGGTCTGCGGCAGAGGTTAGATGGGGAGTTGCCGTTGATTGGTTTTGCTGGAGCCCCAATGACTTTAGCTTTGTTCATGATTGCCGGACGAAGTCCAATGGTAAGAGGGGGCGGAATTTCACAAGAAGCCCAAGTCGCTTTTCAGATGATGCGTGAAGCACCGGATTTGATTCACGAGCTATTAAAACGTCTAACGCGGCTAACAATCGATTATCTCAATTATCAAATTTCAGAAGGTGTTCAAGTCGTGCAACTGTTCGAATCGGTCGCCGATCAGATGACTCGACCGCTCTACGAAACCTTCGTTCAACCGTATCACGAACAGATCTTCGCAGAGTTAAATCCCGATGCGCCCTCCATACTGTTTGCCAAAGAGTGTTCTTACTTAGACCTCATGCTAAAAAGTGGTGCAGATGTTTTGAGTATCGGGAAATGTGTGAACCTCGCGGAGGCACAAGCAGAAGCAAACGGCCAAGTTGCGTTTCAAGGCAATATGGATAATATTCTCCTGCGAGACGGTAGCCTTGATGAAATTACCGTTGGTGTCAATCGTTGCTTGCAACAGGGCGGTAAGATTGGGCATATCCTGAACCTCAGTCACGGGCTTTACCCGGATACCCCCTTTGAGAATGTGAAGTATTTTGTGAAGGCCGCAAAGGCGTATGTTTGCGATAAGTAAGGTGTCGTGACATTAGACCTAAACGATGGACTTCCGCAGCGTCGGACACCAACTCCTCATCACAATTACACTTACCGTAGCGATAAAGACAAAACTTGGAGGAAGATCATGGATATCAGAGACCAAATTAAAACAGATTCTCACTACTATCAGGTTTATCAAAAAATTAAAGAAGTAGCTCAGACGGAATTGCCCAATATACAAAAAATGTTTCCTTATTACACAGGTCATGGGATTCCTCACTGTGACAGACTATTTGAATTAATTGGTGAAATAATTTCTGACAATGTGAGCTTAACACCTTTTGAATCGCTTTTGCTTGGTGGAGCGGTATTTCTTCATGACATAGGGATGGCTCCCAGAGATGGTGAATCGCCTACCGAGGCGATGCAGAAAGAAATCCGCGATAATCATCATCATCGAGCAACGGAATACATTCTGGAAAATTATGGTGATTGGGGATTAGACGAAAAACAAGCACAGATCGTCGCTGAAATTTCACTTGCTCATAGAGGTCGGGATAAAAAAGACATATTAGAATATCCTGCTGAAAGAACAGTTGGAATAGGGGCAAAGAATAAGGTTAGGATGCACTTACTATGCGCTCTGCTGAGAATTGCTGATGAATGCCATGTTACCTACGATAGAGTAGAATCATTAATGAAGCATGAGAACCAACTGGATGAGGAAAGCCGAAAGCACTTTTTGAAACACCTATCTACTGAAGGAATTAGCTGTAGCCCCAAGGGCGAAATACTGGAAATCAGTGCAACAATCACAAAGAATGAAGTCCGTGAGATTCTGGAAGGTGTCCAAAAAAAGATAGAATATGAACTTGATGGAGTGCGGGATATATTCCAAAGATATGGCATCGGAATTCGAGCCGTCAGGGTACATCTTCATGAAAGTGAGTCGCTTAAATTTGAAAATCAAGGTACATTTGATAATTTCGTGATGAAACTACTGGAAAACGATTCGCTACAAATATCTAATTTCATGAAAGTGGCAAATATCGGTTCGGCTGCATTTCAGCATTTATTGAAGATGTTGGAGGAGCGGGAGGTTACCATCGAAGAAAAAGGCGATTCGGTAAGCTGGGAATTGGACTCGGACAATCTTATGGCGGTATCACGAATTTTTCTGGATTCGCCTTCAAAGATGAAGTTCATACAGTTAGACGCGGTTCAACAAGCGATAGAAAAAAGCTTGGCTTCGATTATTCGGCGGAGATTCTATATTGAGATAGACGAAGCTACCCTAAGGCGAATATTGGGATTTGCCAAAAGACTGCTCTCAGTTTTGCACTTTCTACTCGTTTCTGATAACTTGTACTATGCAAATGTCTTCAAGCATAGCAACCAATTTGAACAGCCCAACTTGAGCAACCTTACAAGTTCGCGTTTTATCTCAGAAATTCTCACTGCTGCGCTAAAAGACTTACGAACTCTACCTCCAGGCGATCTCAAGGAACT
>JADFGN010000382.1 GCA_022567695.1 Candidatus Poribacteria bacterium
AAAAAAATTGAAGTTTCTCCTGAAGAAGCAAAAGCCGAACAGGAGGCGTTGGCAGAAGCCAAAGAGGAAGAAGTGAGGACCGGTATCATCGAAGAATACGGCTTTGACGAAGATACCGACAAGGAAAACATTGACAAGTTAGTGAAATCTGAACTTGACCACCGATCCAAGCTGTCGAAGGCTATAGGTCAAAAAGTTAAATTCCGAGATCAAGTCAATGAAGGTGCTGAACCCTCCGAGGAGGAGAAGAAGGCATTGAAAGAAAAGGAAGAATCTGCTGCGAAAAGAACGGAATTCCGCTTAGAGTTCCGTCAAGTAATCCTGTTTTGAATTTTGATATTTGGAATTTATTTCTATATCAGAACCGTCAAATAATACCCATTTATTTCCTTTATGATAGTATATTTTTGAGTAATCTTCAATTTCATATAGGCCAAAAAATAACGTGTTATCATTTAAATCCTTGTATCCATTTAAATTTAAGTCATCTAATAAAACTTTATTAATAAAATGAAAAAGGAGAATTATTATGTCTAAAACTTATCTAACATTGTATGTCGATGAAGATACATTAAACTTTGCTCATAAATTAGCTCACATGACTGGACAGCCTATCTCAAAGATGGTTGGGGAATATTTGTGGCAAAAACAGAAAGCATCAAAGGTGTTTGAGATTGACGATAAAATATTGCAATGGGTCGGTACACTGAATACCTCAGAAGATTATAAAGATCTGAGAGCAGGAATGATTGGCGATCAGTGGGAGAAATATGAAAATCTTGGTTGATACGGATGTGATGTTTGATACTCTAACGAAACGGGAACCGTTTTATAAAGATTCAGCTATAGTTTGGTCGTGGGTATCAGAAGGACTCGTCGAAGGCTATATTTCGGCAATTTCGGTAAACAATATTTTTTACATTGTGAGAAAGCTAAACGGACTAGAATATGCCCAAAGGTTAGTCGATCGAATTTTGGAAGATTTTGAAATAATCAGTTTGACAAAGGATATTCTTAAACAGGCAAGAACAATAGACAGCGGAGATTACGAAGATCTAATTCAATATTTTTCAGCTTTACATGAAGGTTGCGAGATCATCGTGACACGAAATAAACGAGATTTCCCGCAAATTGGATTGAAACTCATGACACCTAAAGAATTCATCGATTATTTCACGAATGAGATGTCTTAGAGTCTCTTCTGATAAACTTCGTTAGGAGATTATGTCGAGCTCTAATTACTAATCTTACGCAGTACAGTAAAGGAGTGAACATGCCAGCAACAGAAGAAATTCAAGCGATCGATAAGTTGATGAAAGGCAGAGACCTGATTTTACAGCAGTTGAAAAAGGTCATCATCGGTCAGGAAGAGGTTTTAGATCAGATGCTCATGGCGCTTTTCGCTGGTGGTCATTGTTTGATTGAAGGGGTTCCCGGACTTGCCAAGACCCTGATGATCAAAACATTGGCGCAGATTTTAAACCTCAAATTCAAGCGAATTCAGTTTACGCCCGATTTGATGCCTGCAGACATTACTGGCACGGATGTCTTGGAAGAAGACCGTGCAACGGGACACCGAGAAATTCGGTTCATTCCAGGACCAATCTTCGCCAACATCCTTCTTGCAGACGAGATTAACCGAACACCGCCCAAGACACAAGCGGCTCTGCTTGAAGCCATGCAGGAATATCATGTCACCACAGGAGGCACAGAGTTTGCGTTGGAACAACCATTCTTTGTCCTCGCCACGCAGAACCCGATTGAGCAGGAAGGCACATATCCGCTTCCAGAGGCGCAATTGGATCGATTCATGTTCAAGATTGTGATTGATTATCCGAGTGAGGAGGAGGAGGCTACAATTGTCTCAACCACCACGAGCGTGGATGAACCTGAGCTTGAGACCGCACTGTCGGGGGAAGAAATCGTAAACCTGAACAAGGTTGTGCGCCGGGTTCCAGCAGCCGATAACGTCGTGCAGTACGCTGTCAAGCTTGCACGAGCAACTCGTCCCAAAGACAAAGACGCGCCCGATTTTATTCAGCAGTGGGTGCGTTGGGGGGCAGGGCCGCGTGCGGGACAATACCTCATTCTCGGTGCGAAGACACGAGCGATCTTACGCGGGCGATTTAATGCCTCTTGCGAAGATGTCAAATCTGTGGCTCACGCGGTTTTCCGCCATCGGATTCTCACTAACTTCCATGCCGAAGCCGAAGGCATCGATTCCGACGCGGTAATCGATCGGTTACTGGATACAGTCCAGGAGCCAGCAGTACGGATGTGATTTGAGAGCGAGCATTGCCACTAAATTTACTCCCGCCCTTTCGTCGCTTCAATGAACCGATGCGCCTCCGCCATTCGTTCATGTGCCTCGTGCTGACTTGGTTTATACTTCGCAAATTTGACCAGATTACAGTTCGTGAGAAAATTCCGGATGACGTGAAAATCCGCTTCAGACATGTCTGCGTTGTTGAGACATTCTAACAGATCATCGGTCGTCAATTCAAGGGCAGGGATTTTATAGCGGGCATCAATATATTCGCGAACGACTTGAGAAAGTTCCGTGTGGTATGCCTTCAGTTTTCCTTCGCTCACAAGATTTTTCTCTTCGATCTCCTTGAGTCGCTCATGCGCAATTTCGTGGGGAAGAGGTCGGCGAGGGACTTCGATAGGAAGCGGTGCCATTTTGGTTCGTTTGCGGAGATATAGAAAAATCGTGGCGCAAGTCATCGTTATAATTAAAACCAGCGCGAGGATATAAATTCCCAAACGTCGGCGTGGAGCCATTGGAGGCTTGATGTCCCTTATCCTTTGAGCGTTCTCAGGTATGGTAGCCTGAACCTTAAAGGAATAGGTAGGCGTTTGGATGAAGGCTTCATTGCCATTAGTGGCAATATATTTGATTCCGATGGGAGGCAGAACGTGCTTGCCAGAGGCAAACACTTGGAATGGATAAATGACTTCGTAAAACACGTTGCCTTTTGCCGATGGCTGGAGTCCTATCTTGTAGGCTTTGACCCGTTTGGCTTGAGGGGTGCCAGCCTCAATATGCTGAAGCTGGCTCGTATCAAGCAGAGCGAAGTCAATCTGTAGGTTTTCATCTGCTTCGATGTGTAAGTGTAAATTTACGAAGTCTCCGACCGTAATCTCGGCAGGAGAAAAGGTGTGAGAGTGGATACGGATTTCGCTGTGGGCTACCCCGATAAAAAGAACTGAGAACGAAATGAGGAAGTAGAAGGGAATGCGTGAAACGTAATGCATGGTGCGTCATTTGTTAATTTGCCTATCATCAGGCTACCCTAACGGTTGGATGACAATTGATTTCGGTGCAGTGGGACAATGATACTGACAAAGACCACAACCAACACAACCCGCAAATATGACCTCAACACGTTCTTGAGAATCAAGTCGAATTGCTGTGTCCCCGATCGGGCAATTGTCCACACAGTAGGTACAATCGATTTCCTCTGTGCGGAGACACGTTTCATAATTAACCACTGCCAAACCGATTTGAATTTCTTCGACCGATAGCTTTTGCAAAGCACCGCTCGGACATGCTTGCATACAGGCGAGCGATTCGCAGACAACGCACGGCTGATAATCGGGGTCAATGTGCGGGGTTCCGTTTGGCAAAGGGTGGATAGCTTGGGCAGGACAGCTATCAATGCAATTGCCGCTATGCAAACAGGTATTTAAAAAATCCGCTTCCGAGAGAGCTCCCGGAGGGCGCAAGATAACTTTTTCGGCTGGGAAGTACGGGCTGATCTGTTCATCTAAGTATTCTGCTACAGGTTCGATCAATTTTGCAAATGCTTCTTTAAAAAACGTTCGCCTTCCATGCGTTATTGAATCGTCAGATTTCGCCATTTCACCTATCCATTTTCGTCTTTCGCGCGTTTAGGAATCCGATAGCTACACTTGTGATTGCCCTCTATCAGATGATCTTCGCGCGTAATTTTTTCATTCAACGACTGTCGAAATAACGCCAACTCGATATTACAAATATGGGGATATTTTTCCGCAATCGTTGCAATTGGACAGTTGTACTCGATTAAAACGTAGCTGTCCTCCTCTTCAGTGAAGTCAGCCATATATCCCTCTTCAGATCTAATCTGGGCGAGTTCCTTTATTTTATCACCGATTTCCTTTCCATCGAGTCGCTGTTTATAGGCATCTGTTTGTGATTTCATGCGACTGCGGAACACTCTATTGATAAAACCCGGACCGTTGAATTTTTCGACTTCATCTAATAGGTTGACGGCAAAACTTGCGTAAGTTGTTGGAAATAAGCTATTCGCTTTTTCAGTTAAGCAATAGAGGTGTGTCGGGCGTCCACGTTGCTGTTTTTCACGGTGGTGCTCTACTAAACCTTCTATTTCTAGAATTGTCAAGTGTTGTCTGACTCCCATCGAACTGATTTCAAGGGCGTTTGCTAGGTCGTTTGCTGTCATCTTGCATTGTATTTTGAGTAGTTGTAGAATTTTGCCTCGCGTTTCCTGCATTTCATAGTTCACCGATTTGTTCCCCCATCTCGAATTTTCACCGACGACACGTTGCGTTTCTAGCTATTCCTACATTGCCGAATTTCTACGGTATGACTTCAAGAATCAATTTAACTCTTCAATTATATCACAAGAATTGAGCGATGGGAAATTAAACATCGGAAGATGACGGGAAATTGCACCGATAGAGCGCGTCGCAACTTGGGGAGATACGACTTCATTGAGGGAAAGAATTCTTGTTACACAAACCGGTGGCTGGATTGGCGATATGATTCTTCTCACACCCGCCTTGAGAGCATTGAAGTGTGCCTACCCAACAGCCCACCTCACACTGATGCTTCGTCCGCTTGTCGCTGAACTCATGTCAACTCACCCGTATCTTGACGAGGTCATCATTGACACCAAAGATTCGCATGGTAGCTGGTTTGCAGAACTTCGGCGAATAGTGAGTTGTGTCCGTGATTTGCATTTCGATCTGGCTATCGTCTTGCATCCAACCTCCTTTCGCAACGCTCTGATTCCTTTCCTCGCCCGTGTGCCGGAACGAATTGGATCGAATGTAAATGGTCGCGGTATTTTGCTGACTCAATCCTGCTCAGATCGCACAGACCTTCATGAGATTCATCGTTATCTGCGTGTGCTAAAACGCATTGGCATCCGTGACCAACCTGCTCATCTGGAGTTTTGGCATACAGAGGCAGATTGCCATTTTGTTCACCAACTCCTCGCCAATTGTGGCGTTTCGCCCGGCGATCGGCTGGTCGGCGTGAACCTCGGCACGACGTGGCAAACCAAGCGTTGGTCTTTAGAAAATTTCGCTACGGTAATAACCGCGTTGCAAAACCGTTTCGATACACCATCTATTTTAACGGGGTCGGCGTCAGAGATTCCGCTTGGTCAGATGGTGCAGCAAATGACCCACGCGAATGTGATTAACCTCATTGGAAAAACAACGATTACACAACTCGGTGCGCTTATTGAGCGATGTGATCTTTACCTGACCTGCGATAGTGGGCCAATGCACATCGCTGCTGCCGTTGATACACCGACAGTTGCGCTGTTTGGTCCGACCAATCCCGCCCGGCATCGCCCGTATGGAAATGGGCATTATGTGATCGAAAAACCCATTTCGTGCCGTCCCTGTTACAAGCGAACATGTCGGCGCAATGATTCTCCCTATCTGTGTATGACAGAGATTCAAGCCACGGATGTCGTTGAGCAAATTATCGCATCCCTGTAGATGGGCATTGCTCATCATCTCATCACGAGACAGACCTTGCCCGACAGAAGGCGATTTGTCCGGGGTCGGCCATTTTAATGTCGCAAAATCAAACTACAATTAGAGGAGATATTGATGAAAGAGATTCGTGCGCTGTTATTTGATTTTGGCGGAACACTTGACGGAAATGGCATCCACTGGCGTGAGCGGACCTACCAATTCATTCGAGATAGGTTTCCCGAAATCGCTCGACAGGCTTTTGATCAAGCAGATCGTGCCGCTGTCGAGCAGTTCGTTGCCAGCGGAGAAGGGGGAACCTGTAGCCTGCGTGAAACCGCGGATGCAATTGCCACAGGTATCTACAAAGCCCTTGGATTAGAACTCGAAGTTAAGGCGCAGTATGTCGATCACTTTTGCAAAGGGGCAGGAGCGTTCTTAGATCGAAATCGTGAATGGCTGGCAAAACTTCAGAAAGATTATCGACTCGGCGTGATTAGCAATAACTTCGGGAACACGAAAGGCTGGTGTGATGAATATAACCTCTCGCCTCTACTTGATGTCGTCATTGATTCAAGTGTTTGTGGTGTTTGGAAACCGGACGCGCAGATCTTCCATGCCGCACTGTCAGAATTAGGTGTATCGGCCGAAAAAGCGATTTATGTTGGGGATACGTATTCACACGATATAGTCGGGGCAAAAGGAGCGGGAATGTGGGCGGCATGGTTGGTGGGCGATGAAAAGAAGGAGTGTCCAAATCCATCAATTGTTGATGTAAAACTCACAGAAATTCAGGAGCTAGAATCCTTCCTATCACAATAAGACTCACACAAGATTCAGGTTGCAGACAGGTCAAAGACCCTCGTGAAGCGGAGACGGTACTTGATTCTCCGCAATCGAGGAACGGTTCATTTTCCGGTTGATAGAGTTCACGTTAAGGTATGAAAATAATAAATTGTAGTGAGGGAGGAAAAGGAGTTTCTATAAGAAATAAGGTGACCATTGAGAAAATGTGTTAGAATACCCAATTCTCATTTTCCATGAATCCCTCAAGGTTTGTGCAGAGTATGTTAAAATGATTACAGACATTGGGTATCTTCGCCGCATTTGGTTGCTCCTTTTCTTCCGTTACAACACACCGACCTTCTATGCTTGCGGCGGCAATAATCCAAGGGTCTGCTACTGGCATCCCTTGTAAAATGTTTCGTTTTTTTATAGCTGCTGAAAATGCTTAACCGATAAAATCTTTCTAACACATTCCGTCTCATCGCCACTAGCAGGTAGGAAAATATCTCTATGTGTTTTTACCCAACTTGTCAGGTGGTAGTCATCTGGAAGCATTCCCTCCAGTTCCCTGTAGACTTCACGAACTGAAATCACCTTATGCTCTGCTACATATTGGTCGAATTTGCCCCAGAATGTTCGGAATTGTTTAGGATAATAATTACCGAGTACTCTGAAACTGTTCGTATCGAACACGTAAACCATTACGGAGTTGCCTTCCTTAACAGTGTTTCTTCTAACTGGGCTAATTGCTTGACTTTTACATTTAGATAACTAGCAACCTGCTCACCCGAACACTGACCTTGATGATATTTACTGAACGCAAGATTGAG
>JADFGN010000383.1 GCA_022567695.1 Candidatus Poribacteria bacterium
ATTGTAAAAAACCTCGTGCTTTCAATCTTTGCTCAGCTTCCTCTCAACGCCAATTCGTCAGAGCGGGAGCGATTCCAAAAGGTCTGTAAGGAGAACCTCAAAGCGATCGGAAAAGCCATTGCCGCCTACCGTGCTGACCACGATGGTAACATGCCCGATTGGCTTTCTGACCTCTACCCCGAATACCTCTCGGACCCTCAACACCTGCTATGTCCCGCTGATAAGGAACACGGAAACCCAATCTTTAAGGCACTGACAGATCCGAAGATGCCGTGCAGCTACCTCTACGAATTTAGCCCAATTAAATATTCGTTTACGACTTGGGATTTCGATCGCCATCCGCAGAAAGAATATACCTATAAGGAACTCAGAACGAAGCAACTGAGGTATTTTGGGAATATCATACCCGTCGTTCGCTGTTGGCATCATAGGCGAACACCTGGGGCTAAACTTTCTCTAGACCTGTGCTATGGAGGAAAGGTGTATATCTCAAGTGATGATTGGGAATGCTCCGCCGAAGCAGTTGAAGCCATTTTTCTCTTTTTTCAGCGGGCGATTGAGGAGAATTCAGATAGCTGGGAAAGAGCGTTTTCTTTTCAAAAGATAGCTACCTATTTTAGAACATGCAACCGACTACCAGAATTCCAATCCCTTCTGGAGAAGGCTTCAAATCTGTCCCCCGACGCCCTGAGAACCCTGGTAGAAATCTATAAATCTGAGGGAAAGAGCGATCAGGCGATTGAGAGATGTGAGCAATTGATTCAACAGATTCCCGATGAGATTGAGATGCGGGTAAACTTAGCGGAGCTTTATGCGGCGTCTGAAAACTATAACGCCGCGCGAACTGAAATTGAGCAGGTTTTCAAACGAGACCCCCAAAATCCTCAAGCGTATCGTCTACACCTCGAATTATTGGCGATTGATGATGTGGCTCGGGTGCAAAATGAACTTGTTGGCGCACCCCAAGCTGATGATATCGTGCCACTCCAAATACGTTATTGGGTTAAATTTCAAGAGCTTTTGTTCTCTTCCGAGAAGCCACTTTTGCCTGTGATTAAGGCTACAAGGAAATCCCTGTGGGAGAGTTTCGGGGACGAAAAGTCGGTGACCCGGTTAAGTCATCTGTATGAAGTCGTGGAGAAATCACTTGCGCGTGACGCTGAGGCTTGGAAAACATACACCACTTCGGATGGGTTGACGAATGACTCTGTCTTTTCAATTGTTCAGGACAGGCGGGGAATCCTTTGGATGGGAACGGGAAAGGGAGTTTGCCAATATGATGGCGAGCATTTTACACCTTTTACCCGAAACCAAGCTATCCGCCAAGATATCATCTGGTCGATCTGCATCGACAATGAGGCGCAGATTTGGTTTGGAACACAGTCACATGGCGTTCTCCGATATGATGGTAAAAGCCTTGTGAATTATACAGTCGCTGACGGACTTGGCGGGAATGATGTTAGGGATATTCACCAAGACCGAAACGGACACCTTTGGTTCTCTCTGTTCGGAGGAGGTATCAGTCGATATGATGGAGAATCCTTTACCAATTTCACGACAAAGGATGGATTAGTCACTGACTTCGTCAATACGATTGGAGAGGATAGTCGAGGGAATCTTTGGATTTGCACATCAAGCGGTGTAAGTCAGTTTGATAGGCACACATTTACGAACTTCACAGAAGCTGATGGATTGGACAGTCATCGGGTTTACGCTGTCGCCGAAGATAATGATGGACATCTCTGGTTTGGTACAGGAAAGGGCGTAAGTCGTTTCGATGGTGAAAAATTCATCAACTTCTCCCTAAAGGATGGGCCAATTGGACGTGGTGTGAGCGATGTTTTGGTCGATCGGGGGGGAACTCTCTGGGTGACCACCTGGGCGGACGGTGTCTTTCGCTATGATGGGAATCGGTTCGTCAATTTCACGATGGAAAATGGATTGGCAGGAAATTCCGTTTTTTGTATTTCTGAAGATCGGGAGGGAAATCTTTGGTTTGGACACGAACGTGCAGAAGGCCTGTCCCGGTTCAATCCACGCCGCTTGAAAAACTATAGTGTTATCGACGGTTTGTCCAACTCCCATGTCCGTGCAATTACTGAATGTCATAACGGAGAACTGTGGATTGGTACCGATAGTGGAGTCAGCAAGTCAGATGACGCTGCTTTTATGCAACCTGTGCGTCTGAGAGGTCTTGTTCGTTCAATCTACGAGGATTCAAAAGGTCATCTCTGGTTAGGAACCGAACACGGGCTGTTTCGATATGACGGAACGAATTGGATACATTTGACGACGGCCGATGGCCTCGGGGACAATTCGGTATGTTCTATTATCGAAGATCAAAATGGTGTTCTCTGGGTGGGTACGGCTCCCGAGCTTGGAAGGATTGGTATCAGTCAATACGACGGAGAAAATTTCACCAATTTTCCACTTGTAGGTGGCCATAGTCATATCTCTCTGGTCAAAGACCATCATGGGAAGATTTGGATCGGTACATGGGGAGCTGGCGTTCTCCGATACGACGGAGTCAATTTCACCGCTTTCACGACAGATGATGGCCTTGTGGATGACAGTGTGCACTCGATATTTGCGGATGCTCAGGGGAACATTTGGATTGGAACCAGAACTGGACTTAGTAAATATGATGGAACGGCATTTGTCACATTTCCTGAATTCGACGGCAAGATGGTTTTGGCGATTCTCGAAGATCGACGTGGGAATTTGTGGTTTGGCATAGCAAGCGGAGGTGTTATCAAAATGAATGGAAGGACGCTGATATCGATAACAACCGACGACGGTCTTCCTAGCAACTACGTCTCTGCCTTGCATGAAGACCAGGACGGTAACATCTGGATTGGAACCAAAGAGGGGTTGACAAAATATACGCCCAATTCCGTTCCGCCCTTGATTCATATTGAGTCGATTATCGCTGATGGCGTTGAAACAGATCTTGAGGAGACTTCCACCTACGTGGGTCCAAAGAATCTGCAAATCACCTATCAAGGTATCAGTTTTATCACCCGACCGGAAACCATGCAGTATTTCTATCAATTGGAAGGGCATGAGCTCTATACGGGGAAGCCTATTCAATCCAAGGATTCTGAATGGGATGGTCCCACGAACAAACGGCGTGCAGATTATCTCAATCTCCAACCCGGAACCTACACCTTTAAAGTCAAAGCGACGGATGTAGATTTTAACACCTCCGAAACGGCGAGCGTGACGTTTTCGGTCGAACAAGACCCCCATGTGGAATTGTTGCGGCAAACCCGCGAGGAACTTGAAGCCGCTTACCGAAAACTCGAAGTCCAAAACACCGCCCTCCAAGCCGCCAAAGAAGCCGCCGACGTTGCCAATCAGGCGAAAAGTATCTTCCTCGCCAACATGAGCCACGAGATTCGCACACCGCTGAACGCCATTTTGGGCTATGCCCAGATTTTGCAACGTAATCCCGACCTTCAGTCAGAGGCACAAGCCGCTGTGGAAACAATTGAAACGAGCGGAGACCATCTTCTCACGCTGATTAACGACATCCTCGACATCTCCAAGATCGAAGCGGGACGGATGGACTTGGATGAAATCGACTTCGATCTGATGGAGCTCATCAAGGGGCTTTCGGTGATGTTTCAGCTTCGTTGTGAGCAGAAGAAACTAGATTGGAAAGTGGAATGGCAACAAGAAGCTGCTCGTCTTCTCGTCCACGGTGATAAGGGGAAGTTGAGACAGGTCTTGATCAACCTGCTTGGCAACGCCGTAAAATTCACCGATTCGGGTTCAGTCACATTGCGAGTCAAATCATCGGGTGGAGCGGAATCCGAAAGAAAAAAGGACGAATCAACGAAAAGTTCTCCTCCTTACGAAAGAGGAGGTGGGGTAAATAAGAAAGGAAGTACCTCGTCCCTTTTGCTGTTTGAGGTGATTGATACGGGCATCGGTATTCCCCCAGAAGCGCAGGAAGCAGTCTTTGAGCCATTCCGACAAGGTAATCCACAAGAAGTGAAGAGGCGCGGCACAGGACTTGGGTTGGCAATCGCTAAAAAACAGGTTGAGTTGATGAGGGGAGAACTGTTTTTGGAGTCAGAGCCTGGCGTCGGAAGCCGTTTCTTCTTTTGGATTCCTCTCCCACCTGCTACTGCTGATGTTCCCACGTCCTCTTTTCAGTGGAGTCAGATCATTCGTCTCGCCGATGGCGAAAATATCAGCGCACTGATTGCCGATGATGTCAAGGAGAATCGAGATGTTCTAGAAAAAATGTTGACCTCCATTGACTGTGAGGTGCTGTTAGCGGAAAATGGGAGACAAGCCCTAGAAATCATTCCCGCTTCTAAGCCAGATATTGTGTTCATGGACATCCATATGCCTGTCATGGATGGCATACAAGCCGTACGTCGGATTATCGAAGAAGGTGGTAAGGAAAGGCCGAAGATTGTTGCGATTTCCGCTTCGGCGCTCCTATATCAGCGACATACCTATTTCGAGGCAGGTTTCGACGACTTCATCGCCAAACCGTTTCGCTTTGAACAGATTTGCGAGTGTTTGGCAAATTTACTGGGAGTGGAGTATGAATATGCAGCGGATGGCAGCGCAGTTCAATCGGAGACACCCGATGTTGATTTGGCGAAAATCAATCTGCCACCTGAACTTCTTAGGAGCCTCAAGGATGCTGCGGAACTCTATCATCTGACGGAACTTACCCGATGCCTCAACGAGGTGGAGAACTTGGGGCCCGATGGTCACCAACTGGCAAAAGCACTTCGCCGCTTGGTTCGGAACTATGACATGGAAGGAATTCTCAGCATTTTATGAACCCGTATTGAGTAAACTTTCCAAACCTCAAAAAATAAAGGCGATTACTGTGTTAACGTCCTTCTAACTCCCCCTGAGTGCTTTGCACTCAACCCCCTCCAACTCCCCCTTCTCAAGGGGGTTCAGGGACGTTAGCTTGGTGCATATGGGCTTAGCCCCCTACGAGGATCTACTCGCTATGAGTTGACGTATAACTCACGTTATTTAGTTTCCATTCCTTAACGTGCAACGGCGACTGAAAAGGTCGTATAATGAAAAGTGGAAAAGAACGAGGAGATATTCACCATGAGTAGAGACAAAATTGATTCCGTTACGCCGGATTTGGCTTCATTTAACCTTATCGGCGCGAAAATTCTCATCGTTGATGACATTCCTGCCAACCTCAACGTTTTATACGACACCCTCGCCAAAGAAAATTATGAGGTCTTAGCCGCGCCAAGTGGAGAGATAGCGTTGAAAAATGCACAGCGTGCGAATCCGGATCTCATCCTCTTGGATATCGTGATGCCAGATATCAACGGATACGAAGTCTGCCGCCGCCTCAAGCAAAATCAAGCTACGGCAGATATTCCGGTGATCTTTATCACTGTCAGAGAGGAAAAGGAAAGTCTTTCCAAAGCCTTTGGGGCTGGCGGCGTCGATTACATCACCAAACCGTTTGAGAAAGAGGAACTACTCCTCCGCGTCGAAACACACTTAAGGATAAGCCAATTGACGAAGGCCCTCTTGCAGAAAAACCATGAATTACAAAAGGAGATTAGCAGACGTGAACAGGCTGAACACGCCAAGGCTGAAGCAGAGGAAGCCTTGCTGACCGCCGACGAACAGCTAAGTCTAATCTCCCAGCGTGAAGTTCAACGATGGGGAATTACTGGCTTTGTCGGCAAAAGCCAAACGGTTCGCAAAACTTTAGAAGAGATTCATAGGCTTCATAAAAACGAAACAATAAACGTCCTGATTACCGGCGAAAGTGGCACAGGTAAAGAGCTCGTTGCCCGCGCGATTCATTTTGGAGGCTCCCGAGCGAAAGGCCCGTTTATTCCTGTCAATTGTTCTGCGATTCCGTTGGAATTGGCGGAGTCGGCACTCTTTGGACACGTTCGCGGTGCCTTTACCGGAGCCAATACCGACCGCAAAGGTTATTTTGAACTGGCTGGTGGAGGCACCGTTTTCCTCGATGAAATTGGAGACATGCCGCTTCAATTACAGGCAAAACTGTTGCGTGTGCTTGAGGATGGACGTATAACCCGCGTGGGCGGGATGAGTGAAAAGCGGGTTGACTTCCGAATCATCGCAGCAACCAACGCTGACCTTCAGACAAAGATGAGTGATAATATGTTTCGTCAAGACCTCTATTTCCGGCTCGCCCGGTTTACCGTCAATGTGCCATCGTTGCGTGAGCGGAGGGAAGACATTCCTTTGTTGATCGAACACTTCCTGAAGACGCTTGCGACAGAGATGGGAATTGAAAGCCCAACGATAAGTGCTGAGTCTCTTGAGGCACTTATGTCATACAGTTTTCCCGGTAATGTCCGGGAGTTGAAGAACATCATCGAATATGCCCTGATTTTAAGCGAAGGCGCAGAAATCCAACCCTTACATTTGCACTTTATATCTTCCCCGACTGCCCCCGCCACGCCCCCGGATTCGGATACCGTTGTGTTTTATGACGGAAATTTTGTCGAAGTGCAGGATATGCCACTAAAATATGAGCGCGATTCTCAATTTTCTCGTGTCTCGCTAGATGCCTTGCTTACCGCCGCCCAAACCAAGCAGAACGCTCTTGAGCGGCACATCCTTGCGGAGGCACTGAGGCAAAACGATTGGAATCGCGAGTGGACGGCAAAGGTTTTGGGAATTGGTCGAAAAACACTGTATCGAAAGATGCTCGAACATCATATCGAATGATGGGTCATGCCTGACCCGATTTTGGGTCGCCCGTGACCCACAGCGTGTTGTCAAATGGTGTCTTGGTTTTCGAGAGATTCTCCTTGCTCATAATGGTTTTCGTGAGTCACATCTGACCCATGAGCCACAAGGAAGAGAGATATGATAAACGATAAATGCTCCGAAATAGCCGTCAGCATTGAGTCCTCCCCAACTGGAGTCAAATGAAGCGTGTTGGCATACAATATGCTTCAGATACAAGCTGATATAGTTAAGCAGGCAACTCGCCCTCTATTGCCAGCAAGCGGCTGGCTTCATGGATGGATAACTCCAGAAAGGAATCTGAAAATGTTTACCAAGACCCGTTACTTCTCAATGCAGTCGGCAATCATTGCCAGTCTGATTCTTGTCCTCGCGCTCGGTGTTGTCTGGGCGGCGACCTATTCCAACAGCAAAGTTATCGGTGAAAATGGTGGCGTCATTGTCATCAACAGCGATGCGAAAGTCACAATCCCAAACGGTGCTCTAGGCGACTATCTCAATGATGAAGGGATTGGCTCAGTTGAGATTACTGTGGAGATGGTTGAGATTAATGATGGTGAGGGGAATCTCGACGCATTAGAATTCAC
>JADFGN010000384.1 GCA_022567695.1 Candidatus Poribacteria bacterium
GGCGGCTACGACAGATGGTAAGTACCACTTTTCTCAAACGAACCGTATACACGCTATAAAGAGAATCGGGGATTTAGGAAAACAAACATTTTCCAATTCCCCGATTCTCTTTTAATAACCTAATGAAGTATTTTTTGGAGCTTGGCCGACCTCTTTTACCACATTGCGCGGATGCTTGTTTTTAGAATCTGTTAACGAACTCGGGAAAATGCAGTTTTAGCCGTCACCGTTCAGGTGAGAGGGTAAGGCGCCTGTCGAACTGTGAGGCTAGTCATCAGCGGGAAGCGCAAGCCCCTCCGGGATTTCTTCAGAGATGCTCGAAATCGTAGGCTGTTCGCGTTTAGCAAACACCGCCTGTAGGTCTGTCGTTATCGCATAGAGCGCAGGCATCACAAACAGCGTCATTAAAGTCGCCAAAGAAAGTCCAAAGATAATCGTGCTCGCAAGCGGCTCCCAAATCGGCGATTTCCCACCTAATCCGGTAGCCATCGGAATCAACCCGAAGACGGTCGTGATTGTCGTCAGTACAATAGGACGTAGACGGACATGTCCGCCTTTAAGAATAGCTCGCCACCGATTGTATCCCTTCTCACGGTATCTGTTGATGAAATCAATTAACACAATTGAATCGTTGACAACAATTCCTGCGAGTGCCACGATACCGAACATCGCAACCATACTCAAGGTCGCATTTACCACCAACAGCCCTACCATTGCGCCGATGATTCCAAATGGCACGGCGCAGAGGATAATGAGGGGCTGGATGTACGATTTGAATTGTGTTCCTAAAATAAGATAAATGAGTAAAATGCCGATAGAGAACAATTTCCAAAGATCGGCAAAGGACTCTTGAATCTGATCAAACACGCCACGAAAGTCAAGGCGATAACCGGGGTATAGTGATTCAATATCGCTAAACGCCGCTATCAAAGCCTGATTTACTTCAACCGCAGTTATTTTTTCTTTGTCCACAGACGCCGAAACGGTAATGGCGCGTTCCCCTTCAAATCGCCGAATTTCTGCATAGCCCTGTTCCCGTCGTATATCAGCAACATCCCTTAACGGGACAATCATCCCCACCGGAGTCGTAATCAACAGGTCTTCGATATCCTCAATTGTCCGCAGGGATTTATCTTCATACTTTACGATAACATCGATCGATTCGTCCGCGTCACGATAGGTGGTCGTAATATTTCCTTCGAGCGCATTGCGCACATTATGGGCGATCTGGGCGATGCTCAAGCCATACTGATGCGCTTTCTCCACTTTGACGTAAATCCGAAGTTCCGCTTTGCCAACCAGAAAATCGTCCTGTATGTCGTAAACGCCATCCATTCGATGCAACTCATCCTTGAGCAGCCCCGCAATCTTCTCCAACTGCTTAAACCGTTCCCCTTTAACTTTCACCTCAACATCTTTGCCCTGCGGCGGACCACCCTCCAGCTTATCAAACGTCAGCTTTTCAATACCGCTGATTCCTGCAAGCTTCCCCCGGAATCCCTCAATGATTTCATCAACACTACGCTTCCGTTGATCCTTAGGCACAAGCTCAACTAATACCTCGCCGACGTTAGATCGGTAGGTAACGCCTTCTGAAATACTCGAGGTCGGTGTCAACAAACCGATGTTTGATACAATCGCAATCCGCTCTTGAGGTGAAATCGACATAACAACGTCCTCAATTTGTGCGATAATATCCGTTGTTTCTTTTATGCTAAATGATACTGGCATTTCCGCTTTGATGTAAAATTGTGGAAAATCCTCGCCGGGAAATAGTTCTTTGTCAAGCATTAGAAACGCGCCGATACTAAGAATCAAGCCGGCAATTAAAACACTGAAGACAACCGCGTAACGCCATCGAATAATCGATTTGAGTGTCTTCACGTAACGCTTTCTAACCCCATTAAACCAATTATGCCGACGCTGTCCTTTGCTTTCTGCCTTTCCCCACTCGGCGATGTGAGCGGGCAAAATCATAAACACCTCAAACAGCGAGGCAACTAATACCAAAATGGCGACGATCGGCACGATACGCATGAACTGGCCCGGAACACCCGACATAAACAAGAGTGGTCCAAACGCTCCCATTGTCGTTAAACTTCCCGCGAGGACAGGCCACCCGACCTCTTCAGCTCCTGTAACTGCGGCTTCTTTGGGAGACATTCCCTCCTGAATATGACGATACACGTTTTCAACGACGACGATTGCATCGTCCACAACAATACCCACCACGAGAATTAGCCCGAACAACGCCACCCCGCTGAGCGAATAGCCAGTCAAATGCATGAACATAAACGTCGCCATGAACGCGACGGGGATGCCCAGTGCCGCAAATAGCGCATTGCGCCATCCTAGGAATAAAAAAAGAAGGACCACAACGAGACTGAGTCCGAAAAGGGCGTTGTTTTGAAGAATCCCCAAGCGTTCTGTCAAAATGACCGAGTAGTCATTCACTGCTGAGATTTCCGTGCCTTCCGGCGTATCGCTTTTGCGTTTCTCCAGCAGCTCGCGAATATCCTTGACGAGTTTGATTGTGTTGCCTTCCTTCTTCTTTTGAACGGTTAAGCTAACCGAGCGCGTACCGTTGATACGCGATAGGGTCCGCGGTTTCTCGTAAGTGTCGGAGACCGTTGCGACATCGCCCACGCGCAACGGTGTTCCTGCCTGTCGAATACGGATAATTGTGTTCTCTATTTCTTGTGGGGAACGGTACTCTCCCATCGTGCGGACAAGGTATTCCGATTTCCCAACTTCTAAAGTTCCAGCGGGAAGGTTCAAATTATGAGATTTCAATGCACTGATAATCTCTGGAAGCGAGATGTGGTACGCCTTCAGGCGATCCGGATCGACTTCGACCCAGATCTCCCTCTCACGCACACCGGCCAGTCGGACCGCTGCAATATTTTTGATATCGAGAATTTCATCTCTCAGGTTTTCAGCAATCTCCTTCATCTGCTCTTCAGAAATAACCCCGCCCACAACAACGGTCACCATCGGAAACCCTGATGACATGTCGATTTCCAAAACGTTCGGCTCTTCGAGGATTTCATCTGGGAGATCGCTGACGCGATCGACGGCTGAACGAAGGTCCTGAAACCGTTTATCAAACTCACGGTCACTCAACTCCTCAAACTGCACCGTAATAATGGACCTTCCCTCAGACGATGCAGAAAGAATATAATCAATTTTGCTCACACTTTCGATTTCTTCCTCAATCGGTGCTGTGATTAACTTTTCCACCTCTTCGGGAGAGGCTCCGGGGTAGATGGTCGTAATTTGGGCGATAAACAGCTTAACCTCCGGGGTCAGCTCTCTGGGAAGCACAATCCAAGCATAAATGCCAAATGCAATAACAGCAACCATCAGAAGATTTGCCAGTACAGGATTACTCACGGACAGTTTGGGAATTGACATCGTATGACCTCATTTGCGAATTACATAATGGACTTTATGGAATGTAGAATTTGATTTTCCGACTCGTAATTATAGCATACCTGATTTCTCATAACCAAAAAAACGCTGGTAAAACACAGCACACTGTGTTATCGTGTTATGTGCCGTGGAACTGAATTGTTAGGCCGCTTGAAAACTAACTTGACTTTGTCACATTTCCGCAAGGTCTGTTGATAGCAACGTAACCGTGGGAAGGTTTGAAACCTTCTTACGGTTGGAATGCCCGCCATTCTCGATCCCAATTTCTAATCTGACAAAGTCGTGCGAAGGAAGAGTGAAAATGACTAAAGTACAAAGTTGTATTAAAGCTCTCGGAGAGATTGCACTTCGAGTAGAAGACCTGGACAATATGCAGAAATTTTACGAAGAGGTGATTGGCTTACCTTTGATGAAACGTTTTGACAATTCTGCTTTTTTCAAGATTGCCGATGGCTTTGAAGGGCATACGCAAATATTGGCCCTTTTTAATCGAACTGATAGTGCCAATTACTCCGGATTAGATGCTGAAAAGACAACAGTTGACCATATTGCTTTTGCTATTTCATTGGATGACTTTGAGCCGGAAAAAAGGCGATTGGAGCAGTATGGCTTGCAGGTTAATATGGCGGAACATACGTGGGTTCACTGGCGAAGCCTCTACGTTAATGACCCGGAAGGAAATTGTGTTGAATTTGTGTGTTACGATGATAGCGTGAGATAGCACGATTCAGGGCTGGATTTCAGCGGATTAATGAGCGCATGAAGAAGTGCCGCACTCAAAGAAGGACATGAAACGTCTCGCGATGAGCAAGATTATAACCACTTCAGACACATCCGTACAGGAGATGCATGATTTGAAAACATTCGCAGAAACGCTTGTCCACATGTTGGAAGATTTTGGCGTTCGATACGTCTTCGGCATCCCAAGTGGGCCCTGGATACCGTTTATGGAAGCGATACGGCGAAGTGATATGGAATTCGTCTTGGTGAGCAACGAAGCATCGGCGGGGTTTATGGCGGACATTTGTGGACGGCTGACGGGAACGCCGGGTGTTTGCTACGGCACATTCGGTCCCGGCGCTACAAATCTGAGTACAGGCGTTGCTAATGCACTGCTAGATCGATCGCCCTTAATTGCTCTGACTTCGCAAGTCTCAACGGGGATGAAAAATCGGACGACACAGATGAAGATTGATCATCAGGCGTTGTTTCAGCCGATTACAAAGTGGACAACGGAACTGTCGATCGAGAACCTGATTGAAGCGGTATCCAATGCTTTCACTATCGCCACGCAAGAAACGCCGGGCCCCGTTCATCTCGGCATTCCCGCTGAGCTTGGAGAAATCCCCGTCCCAACTTCGTGTACGCAAGCTCTGGTTTCGCCAGCAGAAGCAAAGCCGTTGCCCTCCAAACCTTCCGCTGAATTGCTTCAGCAGATCGAACAAATCATGCAATCTGCGAGGAAACCGATCGTCGCGCTTGGACTAAGTGTGACTCGTGCAAATGCACAGGACGTGGTGCGCCAATTTATTGAAAAGCAGGGGCTTCCGGTGATTCTTACGCCGATGGCGAAAGGCATGGTTTCTGAGGAAAGTCGCTACTATGCTGGCGTCCTGTTTCATGCCCTTTCCGATCAGGTCGCTCTTACGCACAGCGAAGCCGATTTGGTCATCGCTATCGGCTACGATGTTGTGGAATTCAATTACGAGGAGTGGATGCCCAATGTGCCACTTGTCCATATTGACACCACGTCAGCAGACATCCGCCCAAACTACGATGTCTACAATGTCGTCGAGGACATCCGTCAGACGCTAGAAGCGATGGTGCAATTTCCCAAATTCGATAATGATTGGTGCATTGAAGAAATTCAGGATCGAAAAGACCAACTGTTTGCGAATCTCTCTCCTGACACGCGCAATTTTTCGCCTCACCACACCTTGAATATTTTGCGCGAGATTCTTCCCCGCGACGGCATCCTGACATGCGATGTTGGGGCGCATACCCATCTGATTGGGCAGATTTGGAAGACGTATCAGTGGGGTAACTTCATTATGACTAATGGCGGCTCATCAATGGGGTTCGGGATTCCAGCGGCGATTGCTGCAAAGCTGTGCGAGCCGAATCGAACAGTCGCTTGTGTGACTGGCGATGGCGGATTTCTGATGATGGTGGGAGAGATGGCAACCGCGAGTCGTTTAAAACTCGCTGTCGTTTTCGTGGTGCTAACCGATCGGAATTTACAATTGATTAAGATAAAACAGGAGCGGAAAGACAATCCGCAATACAGTACGCAACTTTACAGCGATGCGTATCAACCGGCGGATTGCTATTTCGGTGTACCTGTCCTCGTTGCAAGGAATGCAAAGGAATACCGATCAGCGTTGATCAAGGCCTTCGAGATGAACGCGCCGGTAATTGTTGAAGCCTTCGTCGATCCGACGGAATATGATAATTTGATTCTGAAACCGCACAAAGTTGAAATTTAATCGGTATCGTAGTTGGAGCGACTATCTGTTGATATTACCAGTTGTTCGCTTTGATTCACCCCAGTTCCCCGCGGGATTTCGGTTTGACAGAACAGATTCGCCATGCTATACTCCCTTTAAAAGGTGATACCGATCCATGCGCTCAGACTTGTTAGCAATGAAGGTTTTTCAAATTGCGAAGGAGAAAAACGATGACAACGGAAAAAAAAGGACTCTTTGAGCGTTCGCGACTTGCCAAACCATTGATTATCGAACGGTTCGACAAGATCTTAGGTGAGCTTGGAATTGAGGGAGAATCGATCCCCGCTCGAGAATTACAGGCAATGACAAGAGCCGCGGGAATCCGACCAGAAGACAATGAACTTTCTCGCGCAATTATTGAAATGCGAGAAGAATAATCACGGAGGCATAAAATGAAACAACAGAGTTCAATCTTATGCGTTGGGGCAATCTTCATCCTTTGTGTCGTCTGTGTGTCCACCGTCCATGCAGAGATTGTCGGCATGTGGCTCTTTGAGGAAGGGACAGGAAAACAGGTCAAAGACACCTCTGGTAAAGGTCACGTAGGTACTTTGATGGGCGGCGCAAAATGGAGCAAAGGGAAATTTAACGGTGGTATTGAGCTTAACAAAACGGGTTTTATCGAGTGGAAGCATCACGCCGATTTTAGTTTTGCCGAAGCATTGACCATCATGATTTATGCGCGCATTGATGACATCACGCCACAGGAGTGGGTTGGACTCCCCCGGAAAGAGGGAGAATACGTCATGGCAGCGCACAAACTGGGTGGCGAGATGGAAATGACGTTTTGGATTAATATTGGGGGAAACTGGATCGGACAGATTCCTGCTGGCGGGCAGTTTCCAGCCGTGAAGTTCGGCGAGTGGCATCACTATGCCGTCACATACGATGGTAAGGAAGTCCTTCTCTTTCTTGATGGGAAAGATGCAGGAGGGCAAAAGGTTAGTGGTCAAATGAGTCAAACAGGAGACGTCGTTCATATCTCCAATAGTTGCTGCGGTGGACGCTTTATGGAAGCGGCGATTGACGAGTTTGTGATGGCAAACCACACGATGCCGCAGGCAGAAATTGCCGATTTTGCTCAAAAGGGGATTGAGCTGACATTGCCAATCGAAGCGCAGGGCAAGCTGGCAACAACATGGGGACAACTCAAGGAAACCATTCGTTGAGGAGGAAAATCAATGGTTGCGAACGTTGCCCATCGCGGGGCATCGGGGAACTATCCCGAAAACACGTTACTCGCCTTTCGCAAGGCGTTGGAAATCGGTGTGGATGAGATTGAGCTAGATCTGTATTTTACAAAGGATGAACAGTTAGTCATCATGCACGATTCAACAGTTAATCGGACAACAGACGGTACGGGGTTAATCGCCGATCTCACGCTTGCG
>JADFGN010000385.1 GCA_022567695.1 Candidatus Poribacteria bacterium
GGATGTGTCGGCGGACATCTGATGTTCCATGTTGTTCCAGACGCCTGTGTTATGTGAATACAAGCCCGTCGCTAAACTCAGACGAGTTGGGATGCAAACGGGCGAATTCGTAACGCAGTTGGTGAAGCGAATTCCCTCGCCCGCAATACGGTCAAGATTCGGTGTTCGCACCCAGCCGCCACTGCATCCCATTGCGTCCCAACGTTGTTGATCGGTCATTAGTAATAAGATGTTCGGCTTGATCATATTTTTCTCCATCATCTCTGTCGGTCAATCCCTGCCTTAACAAAAGCGCGAGAGAGCGTCTCATAGGAAAGCGTCGCGGCAGCAAGCGGGTCATAGTCGTCGCGCCCCTGCACCATGAAACTTACTTCTGCGGTGATAAATCCATCGTAGCCGTGCGCCTGCATCGCTTTCAAGTAGGTGACATAATCGAAGTCGCCTTCGCCGGGGATGAGGAACTCAAAATCGGGAGCGAGTCCGCGCTGATCTTTGACGTGTGTGTGTGCCGAATGTGGCGCGAGGGCAGCAACGCTTTCCTCCGTTGGTATGCCGACGATGTCAAAATGGCTGATATCGAAATTGACCTTCAGATTTGGAGAACCGACCAAATCGAGGAGTTCGAGTACCTTCTCCGGGGTGTCGATGATGACGCCGATGTGCGGTTCTATCGCAATCGTCACGCCGCGTGATTGGGCATACGACACCAACTTACCCGTCCGCTCAGCAAGCAATTGCTTCTGCGATTCCCATGCTTCCGGCTTACCACCTGACGTTGTGTTGACAGGAGCAAGATGATTGCCTTGAGCGAGGTCTACCGCCAGTTCTACCGTTTCTTTGAGGCGTGACATATTTTCGGCGTGTTCTTCCGAATCCATCGCCATCAGACTTGTGTGTCCAGCGATTGCGCACAGCGTTAGATTGTGTGCTTCCAACAAACCCGCGATTCGTTTTCGCTCGGCACTATCAAGCGTACTTAATTCTGTCGTAAAACGCGGAATGACCGTTAGTTCAATTCCATCGAATCCCAATTCTGCTAGATGAGGAATCGATGTATCAATGGGGACGGTTGGCATCCCCCATGTGCTGTAGCCAAGTTTCATCGATGTTCTCCCTGCATAATATGTAGCTCGACTTTGTTAAATTAGAGGCGAAAATCCCCCTTCGATTCAGTAATGATGTGACACACTGGCGAAAATGTTACAAAATAAATTATATCACGATTCGCCCAAAGAAACGTATAAAATCTCAAGACTTCGATGGTCTAACCCCATCACTTCCGACAAGCTATACTTTTTTTATTTCGCGAGGATTCTTTTCAACGCTCATCGACTTATGGAATCCTTCTCTGACGGCACAAAATGTTGCAACATGACCTTGTATCATCCTTTTGCGGCCACAAAAAAAGCACCGTTAGTAGCCAACTATCGGTGCTCGGAGATCCAAAATGTGTGAAAAGTTCAATTCTCGAGATCGGAAATTCCCAGATGTTTTAAGACGCCAATCCCTCATTACAAGACCACGGATTCGTACCGTGGATGTCTGCTACAATCAATGCCTCCGCTTCCTCAACAGGGAGCGGCTTAGAGAAATAATATCCCTGTCCGGCTTCGCATGCGAGCACCTTGAGTTGTGAGAGTTGTTCTATCGTTTCTATCCCTTCTGCGGTCACCTCGATGTCCAAATTGTGGGCAAGCGTCACGATGGTTTGGATAATTTTTGAGTTGCTATCCATCTCCATTTGGCTGACAAACGAACGATCAATCTTCAACACATCGATTGGAAAGTGGTGCAGATAACTCAGCGATGAATAGCCCGTGCCGAAGTCATCCATTTGGACCTGAAGGTTCATGGCTTTTAATTGTGAAAGTACAGCCGCCGCAGCTTCCGGATTATCCATGATGACGCTTTCGGTAATCTCCAAATTCAAACAGTGTGGATGGATGCCAGTTTCTCGAAGAATTTCTTCGACCTGTTCTACTATATCCGATTGCATCAACTGTTTTGTGGACAGATTGACATTAATCGCCAGATCCGGTTTATCGGGAAATTTCGCTTGCCAAACACTAATTTGGCTGCATGCTTCACGAAGTACCCACTGACCGATTGGAATAATGATTCCAGTTTCTTCCGCCACTGGAATAAACTTTCCCGGAGGAACAAGATCGCCATCTGGATGTTGCCAGCGAATCAGAGCCTCGAATCCTTTTATTTTACCAGTTTTCAGAGACAGGATCGGCTGATAATAAAGCCGAAATTCGTCGCGTTCAAGAGCCCATCGAAGTCCAGTTTCCAGCCGCAAACGCTCCATCGCAGTGGTGTACATATCTGTGTTAAACACTTCATAGGGGTTGCCGTGTGCCTTTGCGCGATACATCGCTAGGTCAGCATCACGCAGAACGCTTTCGGGCTGATCATAGCTGGTCTGACTCAGGACAACTCCGATACTTGCGGTGGTAAACACCTCATGACCGTTTAGATCGAACTGCAGTTCGAGTTTTTCGTGGATACGCCCAACAACATGCATGACGTCATCAACGTCTCTGATGCCGTCAAGAAGAATCGTAAACTCGTCCCCACCCAAACGGGCAACCGTATCTTCGAGTCGTATGCAGTCCTTCAATCGGTGAGCAACTTCGACAAGCAGTTGATCTCCAATCGTGTGTCCAAGGCTGTCGTTCACGACCTTGAACCGATCAAGGTCTAGAAAGAGCACGGCGAATAAGTATCCTTTGCGTATCTTGACACGCTCAATGGCCTGCTCTAGCCTGTCGAGGAACAAGGTTCGGTTTGGAAGCTTTGTCAGGGCATCATGAAGGGCATTGTGTCGTGAGTCCTTTTCCATCTGCTTCTGCCGGGTAATATCCCGAATAATCGCCTGAACGACTCCTTTTTTCGGATCGATCACCCTGGAACTGATTTCCACATCAATGATTGTTCTGTCCGCCTTTTGATATCGCGACTCAAATCGAATAGATCCGGTCTCATTGACAATTTGAATCGCCTTCTTGACGGATGGAAAATCAGCTGGAGTGAGGAAAGATAGGACTGTCATGGATCGGAGCTGGTCTGCGTCATAGCCTAACATCTCGCATGCACGGCTGTTGACATCCAGTATTTTTCCATCAAAGGATCGAATGAAAATAGCATCGTTGGATTGCTCAAAGAGCTTGCGGAACTTTTCCTCGCTCTTTTTAAGATCTTCAAGGTAGCTTACATTCATCATTGCGGAAGCTGATTGCTGTGCGGCAGACTCAAGAATCTTTAGATCTCCTGCCTTAAAAACCGAACTCCCCACTTCCCGCGCAACAACAATGGCCCCTAAGAAGTTTTTGCCAATCTGTAGAGCACATCCCATCAATGGAGGGGTAAAGGGGTAATCCAACTCCGCATCCCAGAGCGGATGTGTGTCATCTTCAATTAGGATAGATTCTCCTGTCTGGGCGATTTTTCTGATGAATCCCTTGCCAAGTTGCACGGGAAACAACGCATTGTAATTCGTGAGATGAGGATACCGTTGCACAATATCAAGCCCATCTGTTGCCTTGTCAAGTTTGAAAATGTAGCCACAGTTTGCTTTGACAATTTCAATGATGTGCTTGAGGACAACGTTGTAAACAAGATTCATATCTGATAAACCCGCGAGTTGCGTACTCAGCGTATGAATCAGTCCGAGTTCACGATAATCATTTAGGATTTCTGACGAAAGCTCATCAATTTCCTCCTGGGTTGCAAGTAAATCCTCAATTCGTTGCCGAGTTGTTCGCATTATCCGCGGCCAAATCGAAGCCTGTTGTGGCGATTGAATCCAACCAACAAGTACGCCCTGGGTCTGTCCTTGATGTTGAATGACCTCTGTCAAGCAACGTTTGACGGATTGTTGTGTGTAGGTTTCTCCCTTTAACGTGGCTAGAGCAGCCTCGTGCCCAATCTGAGTGATTTCGCTCATCACTTCTTTTTTGTCTGGGAACGATAAAAGGAGTTCACCGGAGGCATCGAAGAGAAAGCATGAAATTTCTGTTTCATCAAACTCTCCGTGTATGATATGATTCAGTTGGCTCATCGAAAGATGGTTTAGTCGTATCCCTGTCTCAAACATTGTTTTCCCCTTAATTTGCTCCGAATGCTATTTCTGAATTCGGATTCTCGGGGTCAAATCCTTTTGACCATAGGAGTCGAATCCCTTCGACGAGCACTGCGGAAAGATCTCCGCGTAAATAAATGTCCAATGAATTTTAGCCTGACGTATTATGGTTCACGTAGCTTAATATACAGGTGCTTCGTTAAGAATCTATAGTTTATCGGTAGCGGTAGACACCTGCTTTAATTCTAATTTATGCAATATCTTATAGAATGGCTGTCACTCAGTTTTTCATAGGTCTGTTGGAAGATTGCTAAGGAATGGCTACGAAATAACCCCGACATTTCGGGCGGAGTATGCCTCGCCCCTACGTTGTGAGTGGAACAGATGTATTCGATCCATTAAATTGTCATTCTTCAGGAAGTTCCAGAAATAGACTCTGATCTCTGTTTTGTTGGGTGGGTGGGGGTTGCAGATATAAGCAAGGGACGTGCCAATCATCTCGGCTTTCAAAGTCCCTGGTGAACCAATTATCGAAGCAGAATTTATTTTATAATGCTGTCCTGTCAAGCAGTTATGTTCACAGTCAGAAATTCAATTCTGCGCTCGTGTTGTTTATGCCATATTCCAATTTTGAGTTGTACAACTGCCAGAGACAAAGGGTAGGTCTGTGTGACAAAGTAGCACAGACCTTGTGGATTGACGCAGTGACACATCCGCACATACGACAACATCTGATGGGAATCATTCGGCAAGCTCAAATCTTAAACGCTTGCCTACCACGCTCCAACATTTTTCCAATTCATCTAACAACTATGAAAATCTCAGCTAAAAAACTGCTTGTGTTCAAGGGGCGAATCAAGTATAATAGGGATCTCAGTGGATATGCTTGGAATTAAAAGGCTCAAAGCGACTGGCATCAACATGACAGATAGAAATCGAACGCAAAAACAGCCGCAACCCCTTCCATCAATAATCGCCCGACGCATTCCACATCACAACGCACTATTCGCAACAAGAAAACGAATCGGTTGACAGACTCGAAAACACAGTCGATCGATTTGGGAGCGATAACCTATCTGATCGGAATTGCGCTCGGGATTGGCATGTTTTTTTCTCATGAATGATTTTCTATGAAACATTGGGTGAAATTTTACGGATAAAGTCGGCCACAATTCTTGGCAAGTAGAGGTTCAGTTGAGAAGAGAATTTGCTCAGGAAAGGAATTCCTCAAATGAAACGGATGGTTCTTTTTATCTGCTATTTGGTTTTTGTTGCAATGCAATCCACTATGGGGCAAACGGTAGAAATAGAGCGTGCGGAGATAGAGAAAATGATGCGGTTACCGCAAGATGATTGGTTGGATTTAACATTGATGGGCACGAAGATTGGGTATGCCCACATCTACATGGAGAAGTCGGAATATGAAGGAGAAGAAGCTATCCGAGTTCGTGCCGACACCGTCATGGAAATCAAGAGAACTGGCACGCACTTGCGGTTGGAAACAACACGAGTCTCTTATGTCGGCACAGATTTAGTTCCGCGCTATTTTATTTCGACCTCAAATGAAACCGGTCAGGAGAAGCGGGTTGAAGGAGAGATTAAGAATGGCATCGCCTACTTAAAGACAACACTTGCCGGACAAACAACACAATCTCAGCAGTCGATTCCCCCGGACACCGTTTTTGAGCAGATGATTAGTTATCTTGTGTTGAAACGTGGCATCCGGCTTGGAGATGAATATACATTACATGTCTTCAATCTAGATCTCTTAAAGCCTGTGGAAACCCAAGTCACGATTGTTAGAGAGGATTCGATTGAATATGAGGGAGAAATTAAATCGGTATATGTAATTGATTACACCATGGACATCATGGGGGGCGTGACGACAACCGGATGGATGGGACTTGACGGTACGACTTACCGCATGGAGATTGGGTTAATGGGTATCCCCATGGTCTTGACGAAGACAGATATGCAGACTGCACTGGGTGAAGTGGGCGAAGTCGATGTTATCCTGAATACGAAGATTTTCGCTCAAGGCAAAGTGCCTATTCCCAATGCTTCCTACCTCAAAGCACGACTGCGATTGACAAAGGGAGAACTCAAAAAAGCAGTGATGACAGATCATCGCCAGAAGGTAGTTGTAGATGTAACTAATCCGCGTAACGGAATGCTAGAAATCGCTGTTCCGAGCGTTGATGTGTCAAATGCCCCCCACCTGCCTTTCCAATCTCAGGAAGATGGGAGCGATGTAGAGCAATTCCTGAAATCGACTGTCTATATTCAAACCGACGATCCGAAAATCCGATCAAGAGCCGTTGAGATTATTGACGGAGAAACGAATACGTGGAAAGCCGCGAAGAAATTATGTCATTGGGTCCACGACAATATCTATGACAAAAACCTGAAGGTGGGGTTTGGTTCTGCGCTTCAGACGCTGGAATCGCTGGAAGGCGATTGCACGGAACATACGGTATTGTTGATCGCCCTTGCCCGTTCAGTTGGCATTCCTGCGCGGATTTGTGCCGGAATCGTGTTTCAACGGGATGCCTTCTACTACCATTTCTGGCCCGAGGTATACGTGGGGGAATGGATTGCAATGGAACCGACGCTCGGGCAGATTCAAGCCGATGCAAATCACATTCAGTTGGCCGGGAGTACGCTGGAATCCGATTCGATGCTGGAATTTGGGGAAGGGGTCATGCGAACGCTGAATCAGCTTGAAATTGAGGTGATTGAGTGAAACATCAAAACAGGGTACCAATTGATACTTGTTTTGGCTTGACAGATTAACATTGCATTGCAGGCTTACGAGAAAGAAACCATCATGAATATTCTTGGAATCTCAGCATTTTATCACGATAGTGCCGCAGCCCTTGTCTGCGATGGCGAGATTGTCGCTGCTGCACAGGAAGAGCGATTTACGCGAAAAAAACACGACCATCGCTTCCCTATCCACGCAGTCGAATACTGCCTGCGTGAAGGTGGTATCACACCTGACCAACTTGATTACGTTGGATTCTATGACAAACCTTTCGTAAAATTTGAGCGTCTTGTCGAAACCTACCTTGCCTATGCTCCCGCTGGCCTTCGTTCTTTTCTAATGGCGATGCCACTTTGGTTAAAGGAAAAATTGTGGATGCCTGACACAATTAAGAAAACTTTGGGCTACGAGAAACAGGTACTTTTTTGCGACCATCACGAATCACACGCTGCCAGCGCAT
>JADFGN010000386.1 GCA_022567695.1 Candidatus Poribacteria bacterium
CCTATTCGCCAAGGGCGTGTTATCAATGACTTTGCCTGTGGTCCGGAATCATGGGGCATGGCGGAGAACCGCATGCTAATCGATCAGTTAGCCAAACTCAAGTTCAATCGGATTTTCATCTCCATCTGGCCGTGGCAGCCATTTTTGCACTACGAGGTCAGAGGCGTCCAACGACAGTCGGCGACGCTGTGGTTTGACTTCCACTACCCAATCACCGATGATATGGTCGGACGGCATTTGTTTGGCGATGAGGTAGAATTTTGGAATCCTGACCTGCCGCGTGATGCCAGTTACCAAGCCTTCCGCACAGCCGGGGAGCGATTGGTTCATAACTTGATAGATTACGCGCATCAGCGCGGCATGGAGTGCGTTATCTCCGCCACGCTGACAGAGTTCCCGCCGGAGTTTGCGCCCCTGCTGACAGATGCTCAAAAGGTGCATCAGTTGGCGGAGTTGACAGTTGTGCCGGGAGAAGAGACAGACATCGACGACCCCGCGCTTACTGAGCTTGCCACGGCTGTGTTACAGGCAACCGTCAACACGTATCCAGAAGTCGATTACGTTGCGTTAGGGATGCCGGAGTTTCGTCAGTGGGCGGGGTTGTACGAACGGGCGTGGCAAGCCCTCGATGCCAAATACTCATTCTCACCGGAGACAACACTTGACGATGTGCTTCAAGCCGCTACAAAGCGTGTGGGTTACGCCGGTGGGGCAAGCCGTGCCGAGCAAGAAGTCAAAGGTGACATCGTTGCACTTTACTTTTATGACAGACTTCTCCACGATTTGCACGCCCTGACGGACACGCGCCGCCCCGACATGAAGTTTATCTACAACAGTGTTGCAGAGGAGTTGTTTCCCGTACTTGGCCGCCTGATGCCGCGTGGGTGGGAAACGCTGAATTTCGTGGATTACACCGCATCGCGCATCGTAAAACGCCGGGAGGTACTCCAACACATCCGAAGTGATGACTTTCCATGCAGCTTGATTTATACATTGCATGATGACAACGTGGGCGTCCTACCCCAACTTGCGACCAGTTCTCTATATGCACTCACGCAGGATTTATGCCGATACGGGTGGGCGGGTTTCTCGACACGCTACTGGCTCACCGGTGACCACGACCCATGCGTTGCATATCTGGCACGAGCCGCATGGGAAAAAGAGATAACGCCTGAAGTTGTATACCGCGATCAGATTTCAGCGGTGTGTGGAGAGGCGGCTGTGGACGACATGGTGATGGTATTTCAGACGGTGGACGAAACCACCATCGAATTAGAGACACACGGATTAGGGTTGACCTTTCCTGTGCCGGGGATGGTGATGAAGCATTGGATCCCCACACCGATGTCAGCAGAACTGATCGAGGACAAAGCGGCCTACCAACGTGCACTTTCTGCCGCGCGCGATGCACGAGAGAAATCACAAGCCTCTGGGCACAGCTACGTAGATTACTGGATAGGTCCCTTGGAGTTCGGTATCGGTTACTTGCGGATGATTGCTGCCGTCCGCCGTGGAGCGATAGCAGAAGCTGAAGGGGACACGACAAAAGCATTACATCACGCTTCAAATGCCCTAGAAACTGCACATCGTGCATTGACCGCTTATGCCCGCGTGGCTCGCGATCGGTCTGATCGAGGGGCGATTGCGGTGATGAACGAATACGTCTACCGCCCGTTGAAGGCTAAAGTGATAGAATTGACACCGAACCGATAGGCGTGAATTGTCTGCTGGCTGGTTGATACTGTTGGCGAATTCATTCTTGTTAAAAGCACTGCAAATTCTAATGGGAGGGCAGACCTCGCGCAAAATTGAAAACTGCAAAGTGCAAATTGGAGTCTATCAATCCTGTTGGCCAATTCAGGCCGCTATCTGAGAAGGTAGCTTGGCAAAGTGAGAAACTCGGGTCTTAGCAAAAGAAACATCATTAAGCCAATTGGTCAACCGAACGATGTTGATTGCAGAGGCTGTCAGCAGACGGCGGCGGTGTTGAGGACGATGGTGCGAACGTGAAAGGAATCTTCAAATCGGTATATCTGGGTTCAAAAAAAAGGCTAGGAGGGAAATCAGTTAAAATAGCTGAGAACAGTCGTGACGTGGACAGAGGAGGCGCCGGGGTCTTCTGGACCGATTTTTGTATGGGGCTCTGGGTTTTTGTGGGGTCTTAAAGGAAATTGGGTACGACGGCGCGTGAAGTGAAAGCAGAAGCATCTTTTAATGGATGAAAATGGGCAGACTCCATTTGTACCCCCTTCAGGGAAGCGTTTTCTCCGAAAAGGAGTGAGTCATTTTCCACGGATTTCGATTAATAACTCGTTGCCCCTACAACCGCTTTCGGACAGACTTGATGAGTTTCTTCGTGTCGCCGGAAACCTTTTTATACTCGTCAGAGAGCCAAACACAGGCATGCTCCACAATCGAGATGAGATAAAGCCGGAGGAGGAAGTGCGTTGCGTTTCGGCAGACTCGCCGCCCCAATTTGTAGGTCACTTTCTTTACCGAATTGCTCCGCTCGCACCCACTTCGCAGGTTCATCAACTTCTTGAACTGTTTTGATTTCCGGGAAACGGACGGGTATAGCCTTGGATCGTCATTCGTCTTGACATAGACCACTGGCCCTGTTTTGGTAGAAGGTTGGCAGAGCTTTTCCAATGGACATTCTTTTGCGTGTGTAAGCATCATATACTTCCCGTTGCGATGTGTGGGACGTTTGACCGGACAGTTGTAGTAAATGCGATGCCGTTTTGGATTATGACTCATACGTCTCATAGGCAAAGCAGCCGGACAAAGTGGAATACCTTCTGCATTGACCTGCTTTGCCGTGCCTGTAGGATTGAGATGTTCTGATGTCCGTGGGTTCAGTGCGATAATGGGGGAGATCTCCGCATCGAGAAGATACTCGTAAATACCTAGCGCATCATGTCCAGCATCGTAGATCGCCTGTTGAATCTGCCAGTCCAATCCGTTCTCTTTCAGAGTTTTGCGGAACTTATCAAGGTTCTTCAGCGAAAGGGTGAAGTCCGTCTCAGAAGCGGGCCCCATGCCGACGTGAATCGGGAGGTCGTGCCCTTCTGTTGAAACAACGTATTGATAAAAGGTGTGCCCGAAATAGTAGCATTCACGGTAAGAATCATATCCCCAATTCGCCGTGGGGTCGGTGTAGAACCGATCATGGTCACAGGAAAAGATTCCCTGTTTTCGACAGTTACAGGTGGGTTTGCCATTCGGATTCGCTCCCGAAACAAGAGAGGAACCATCCCCTGCAATAGTTAGCTTTTGGGTATTACCTAACAATCCGCGTTGAGCAGAAGGAATGATGGCGCACTGGAGGAGAATGTCTTCCAATCGCTGGCTTAGGGACTTATCGCGGGGTTGGCAAGCTGTTTTCTGCAGTTTCTCCTTGAGTGCCCGGGTGACCGAATCATTCTGCGAAACATCTCGTTTGGTATCCTCATGGCGCTGTTGCTTCTCGTTAGCCAAGTTCCTTATATGTTTCCCCTTGCGTAATGAACTCTTTTTTATTTGATGCTCGCACGGCGGATGATATTCTCCATCTTCGAGTCGATCGATGAACAGATAGAATGTCCCAGCGACCGGCGTGGAATCGGGGTCGAATCCCGCGATGCGTGCCAGTCTTGGAAAAGTCTTTAGTTTCGCCGCCCACTTTTGAATGCTTTCGACTTTGAGTATTATCATTAGCAACAGTGCGCGAAGCATACAGACAGGATCATACGGTGGTATCCCCCGATGTGTTTTCGCGTAGAGAGGACGAAGAATCTTGTGTGCGGGTAAAAGGTCGAGACATAGAAGCATCAACGCCGCAGAAAGCCATTCGTCCGGTAATTTCCTTGACCTGCGCTTTATCCATTTGGTAAGATGGTCGCACAGTTTTGTTGCATACACAGTATGCTGGGTACTCATAGTTGCCTCCTTTTGTCGGGGATCGTAAAAATGAGTACCCATTTTAACATTTGTAAAAGTTTAAGCAAGCTTCAGTCGTTCACAATTTGCAACCGCACGGCGCTCAACCACCGTGCGCATGAAACGAACCGCCTCTCGGCTTCATCGAGCCGCATTGATGCGGGTTAACACGCTCAGCCCGAAGGTTTAGCTTCGGGCCACCGGCAAACATGTGAAGTACTGAGACTCTGGATAAAGACCCTAGACCAATGGAGGCCTTAAAGATGCATAACGACGAGCGCGGATGGCTTCCTGGCGTACATGCCGCTCCAAATATTCAAGGCGATTGGGATAGTTTTGAGATCGAAAACGAGGCGACAGACCCCGACGGGCACATCGAAGCAACGATGGAGTCGATTGCGGGATGGCGAGATCGAATTGTTCTGGACCTGGGGGCGGGTACGGGGTTCTATATCCCTTTGTTTCATAAGACCGCACGGCATGTCATTGCGGTCGAGCCTGATGACTCATTGCGACTGCGCGCTATGGCACGCCTAGCGAAGATGGACCTGAAAAAAGCCTCCGTGATGACGGGCTCGGCGGAACGCCTGTTGTTAGCATCCTCGAGCGTCGATATCGTGCACGCGCGGTTCGCTTATTTCTGGGGGCCTGGCTGCGAACGTGGCCTAGCGGAACTCGAAAGGGTCATCCGTCCCGGAGGAACAGCGTTCATTATTGACAACGACTATCAAAACGGGACGTTTGCTTCTTGGGTTGCACGCTCCTCCTCCTCGCCGAATCGTGATGTGGAAGCCCTCGAACGATTCTGGCGGGAACATGGATTCAAGCAGAAGCGGATCATGAGCGAATTGCGCTTCAAAAGCAGGGACGATTTTGAGGCGGTCATTCGAAACGAGTTCCCATTGCTAGCCGAGGAGATTCTGACTGAACATCGGGATCTGACCGTGGATTATAGCTACTACATCTACCATCGGACGTATTGAGATCTTTCAGATCGTTTTGCCTGACATTGAAAATAGGCTGAGTCCAAAGCAATGAGGGGGACAGCTCCCGGCCTTCTGGTATTTCTTAAACTTCAAACAATGATGGATTAGCTAGTCTGGCGGTTATCCATCACCGTGCCATAACGGGTCGCCCCGTTTTAGTAGTTGGGTCGCGGAAGATAAGGACATGAAAGATTATCAACCCCTTTTAGCTTGACTTTACCGCACTTTTTTGGGGTCGCAAACTCCATGTAGAGGGTTGGTTGGTTTATCTGATAATAGATTCCTAATGGCATAAGGGGATTGAAACTCAACATTTCAGTGCTTAAAGATCAACAATAGCAAGGGTTAATTTATCTGATAGCCCTCGTTGGCAAGGTCTTCAAAAATCTTTCTGATTTCGTCACCTTCCATGTATTTCGTCGCATCGTCCAACATAGGCTAAAAGTGATTCAAGCTACTTTTGAGTTGGCCCCACGTGGTCGTAAGTTTTCCTCGTGGCTCTACCGGTAAACCGTCAGTTCCACCGAAAGTGACATCGACCTCGACAACTGCGATTTTGGCATCTCCCCAACGGCCCTTATTCGGGTTGCCCTTGGGTAACTGCGTTGCACCATGGTTTTGCATTTTACCTCGAGGTGCTGTAAGATCCCAATCGGGAATTTCACCCACCTTGGAAATAACCTCAAGATTTGGGGAGCGAGCAATCTCAACACCGTTTAGCCACAGAAGATATCCGTCGTCATAATCGGCGCGAGTGATGATTTTTTTCGCACTACTGGCCTTCGGCACATCGAAACGGTATCGTGTGTAGATTACGGCGACATCGCCCCCCGGGATTTCGGTGTTGTCATCACCATCATCATAACCTACGCCAGAGATGCCATCCTCCCACTTGGAATCATCAAATTTGGGTTCGTGTAGTGCTGGCATCTTTTTCTTACGCTCATCCCTATCAGGGGCAAGATATTTCACCTCATGCCCTTCATCAACGACGATTTTTCCATTAACTTCAATCTGAACTTGTAGGGAGATATCGCTGCTACTTAACCCATCATTCTGATTCGCAGCAACTAAGATGTTGTTTTTGGTGTATAACTTCACTTCAGCGGCGTTGACTGAAAATGCCATGAAAATGGAAAGAAGAAGCACCAAAATTATTGTCGCTTGTATCTGCTTAAACATCAGAAAAACCTCCATTCAGGAACTAATTTGTTAGCATAGTGCCTATGCTGTACCCAAAGGACTTTATCACTCCCCGGGCTTGGATAATTCGCCCTTATGTTGTGCCACGAAGTCGGAAACTCTCTGCAAAATCGAGAGCCGACCAACTTCAATGACCAACGCCTAGACCCAAAAATCAACAACCGAATGTCGTTGAATCTTTCGACATAGACATAGACTTCTGTCTTCTGTTGAGTATTCATACTCACACTCAACGACAAAATTCAACTTTTGCTTTCGAGATTATGCGAAAGCTAAGTATAGGTTATGACTTTTAGAGATTAAACGAAAGACCGTTTGTTCAATTGATAGGCATCTATTATAGCACAACTGGAAAAAAATAAGAACAAAATTCGGGCAAAATGTCAAAGCCCGTAATCGTCAAAAATAGTGGGCTTTTCAGTTCTCACCGGCATTCTGAGCATCATTATCCTCGCCAGATGACCACTTTCTTGATTTATCGAATGGCACTGACTTTATAGCTATCGATTACTCTTCACTGAGGCACTCTGCCATTCGATTCAATTCCTCTCGTGATGGAGAAGGCAGATGACTTACGCCGAATTTAATCTCACCATCTTCCAGATAGAGATGGCGACCAGACACTATGTCCATCTCATCATGTTGAGGGACAACAATCAAATGAGCATGAGCAACGCCAAAACCATGCACGACCAAGCCAACACGCTTGGGATTGAGTTTTTTCCTCAAGTTTCTTGAAAGCCGCTGGGCATGGATGATGATATGACATGCCAAATCGTCTGGAATATCACAGAATTCATCAATGTGTTCTTTGGGGATAATCATGAATTCGCCGGGATGTATAGGGCGAATTAACATGAAAGCCATGATTAGGTCATCCTGATAAATGATACTGGCTGGCTTTTCCCCCCGAACGATTTGGCAAAAGATACACGGCTTGTCTATATCCATTATCCGACCTCCTAACCTTTAAGTCAGTGCCATTCCTTGATTTATCGAACGATGGAAGAAAGGATTTGCTAATGATAAAGATAGGGTTGGGCTTTGGAGTCTAGCTTGTATACCTTCGTAAAGCCGTCTATTTTTCCCGTAGAAGCGTTTCTTTCGGACTTGGAAGGTAAGATACCCCTAAATTGCTCACGGTGCTTTACGGCGACCCGCAAGCAAATCGGATTTGACCACT
>JADFGN010000387.1 GCA_022567695.1 Candidatus Poribacteria bacterium
ATATTGGCTTTCACCAAATCTTGGGGCAAAGCCTCTTCAAATTGGACTTCCAGATGCGACTATTTTATCTTGCCTCAATGGCATCCAATCTCTGTACGGTTTCTCGCAGTCGGTGGGAGAATAGTCGCATTTCTAGCTACAAATGGTATAATACGCCTGAGATTGATGTAAAATCTATCTTTTATCGGGTTTTGAATTTGGAATAGGTCGAGATTCCAATCTCGACTCGACTCCTTGTCGATTTTGGAAAATCGCCCTACGCCATTGCGCCATGCGCCCGCAAAATTTCGGCGATCTCCGTGTGCCCCTTCTTCTCCGCCCACGCGAGCGGCGTTGCCCACGGCTCATCGTCGGGAAGATTCGTTGCCGCACCGCGAGAGAGCAGGTATTCGACCACCTTCTTGTGACCGTAGCGAGCGTGCCAAGCGAGCGGCGTTGACTTCAGGTCGTCGTCTTTGGTGTTGGTATCGGCACCCTGGTCAAGCAGTACACGGCTAAACTCGATCATTACCTCTTCGCTGTTCATCCACCTTCCGCGCCACATGCACCCGACCGTGCGATGCAGCAGGGTCATGTTCTCTTGCTCTCGAATGTTCGGGTCGAAGCCGTGTTCGAGGAAGAGTTCAAGGACTTCTGCGTTGTGCTTCGCTTTATCAAGGTCGTCACTGTTGACACGTATCAGGTTGAACATTATCTTGAAGCGTTCCTCGTCATTCAACTCCAGCTCGTGCTTGAGGCAGAGGCGGATGACGTCCGGGTTGCCGCTGCCCAAGAGCTCTTTACTCGCCTGCTTGGGGTCGCGCTGCAAAGCCATGGTGATCGGTGCGTAATGTTTACGGTTGAGGCAGGCACCGTAATCCGCGACTCCACCGTGCTTAAACAGCAGGTCGGCGATTTCATCGTGACCGTTTTGGTAGGCGGCAGATGTCGCCGAAGGACAAGCCATGCAGGTCGTGTTGGGATTCGCACCCGCTTCTAGCAACACTTCGGCGATTTCAAGGTGGCCGAGATGTCCGGCAAACAGCAACGGCGCACCGTGTTCGTGGTATGGCTCAGGGCTGTCTGGGTCGAGTACCCGTGGGGCGTCCGGGTCGGCACCGTGTTCGAGCAGCAGTTTGACGGTTCCCAGATGCCCCGCCTTCACTGCGATGACCAGCGGATAGTCAGGATTGCCGCGAGCTTCATTTGCCAGTTGGGGGTTCTCCGTGAGTAATTCTTCGAGCGTCTCTGTATCACCGAGTGCGCTGGCAACCCACACGTCACAGTCCGCGCCGTGACCGAGCAGAACCCCCGCCATCGTGTAATCTGGGAGTTCATACGAAAACGTATTTTTGTTAAGCGCGAAATGGATGGGTCGGTCGCCCGCTTTATTCCTCAGATCGCTGTCCGCGCCTTGTTGGAGAAGTTCAACTGCCAACTTCCAATTCCCGGTCTGCGCGGCGATGTGCAACGCCGTGTTTCCAGAACCATCGGTCTGATGAATCGCAGCAGGTTCAGCGTCGAGAATGCTTCGGAGGCGTTCGGCATCCCCAAAGCGGACAGCTTGGCAAAGTTCCTCACCGTGCGTCGATGCGGTGGCAGGCGCTTGATTCTTCATCCACGCCTCGATCACTTCGACGACCTCCGTCTGACCCCGTTCACGTGCCAACGTCAGCGGGCTTGACACCTCTTTGTTTGGATAGACAACCTCATGCGGATTAGCCCCCGCATCGAGCAGGACGCGCATAATCTCGGCGTGACCTTCGCGGGCGGCGTAGTGGATGGGCTTGCGGAAATGCAATGGAAAACGGCGACACCATGTCGCCGTTTTCCCGTTTTCGCGCTTTCAGTTCGATATCCCATTCATTTTGTCCAAAGTCCAATTATCCTGCTGGTTCAAGTTTAACGCTTCGTCTTCATTCTTCCCCACGTTGTGGTGAGTTTGCCTGTGGGAAAAACGGCTAATAGGGTGCCGTCAAATGCCTGTTGCACCTCATTGGCCGTCAAGACACGGCTCCAGAGGCGGACGTCGTCGATGGCGCCCAAAAAAAAGTTTGGGACGCCTGGCGCGCACCGATTGAGATACCGTGCTGTTCATACTGGAAATCGATGGGGAGTTTTGGCAGGGCTATATTTGTGTTTGCCAGTTTGCCGTCGATGTAGATTTTCAACTCACCCGGTTTCGACGTTCCCGCAACGTGATACCATGTCCCCGCCGACCATGATGATGCGTTGGTCTTCGCATCATGCGAGCTTCCATCGGAGGGGTAAATGTAAAAACCCAGCTTGCCATCCGCCTCTCTGTTAAATGTCAGGTGCGGACGTCCAGAACCCTCCTGCCGATAGATCAGGTCTTGCCTTCCATCTCCCGCTTTAATGTCACTGCCCGGTTTGAACCAGAGTTCAATGGTCAGTTCATCGGTATTGACCCCAAGGGGATTGACCCCAATGAAGTCAGTCTTCCCATTAAAAGCTAAGGCTTTTCTGAACCTGCCTTCGGTCCACGTTGGGCCATTCAATTCGCCTTCAAAAGCGTTTTCAGACAAATCTTTGACCATTTTTCCACTTCCTTCATCAAAAGGAAAGTGCAGTAGCAGTCCCTCCGGTTTGGCCGCTTCTCCGATGGAAAGAGCGGTAACAATTAAACCGATTGCGGTTATTGCGAAAAAAGGACGTTTCATCGGTTATCCCTCCAGAAATGGTCGTGTTCTCTTTCTTTGATTCCTCTTTGAGACAAAGAGATGTGACCGCGATATAGTGTGATTTGCGACTTGTTGTGTCCCTCATCGAAAGCTCGTCAGATTATAGCACGATGGCAAAAATTTGGGGCAAAAATTCCAATTGATTCTGAGACAGTTGAGGTTCAATTGGCTGTGTTGTCAGCGCAAAGCAGCATGAACATTGACTTTCATTCAGGCACAGTATTTTTGACGCTTACGGCTCTTTTCATCTCTTTGATTTTTGCAATTGTGCTATAATCTATGCGCCCTCTCGGCACTTTGTAGTGCAATACGAGAAAAGGAAATAATGATGAAAAAATCAACTTCGGTTTTGGTTCTATTTTTAGTTGTCAGCGTGAGCCACGCCGCCGAAGTCAAACTGACCGCCAGTGACGGGGCAGCAGTTGACAAGTTCGGCAATTCCGTCTCTATCAGTGGAGACTACGCCATCGTCGGGGCTCTGGGGGACGATGATGACGGAGAGAATTCCGGCTCGGCGTATGTCTATAATTCCATAGACGATTTATCCCTTCCCGTTGAACTCTCCGCCTTTAGTGGAACCATCGCCCCAGATGGTATATTGCTTCAATGGAGGACAGAGTCAGAAACTAACAACTTGGGATTTAGAGTCTATCGTTCAGCAAATAAAGAGGATCAGTTTAAAAAAGTGGCTTTTGTTGATGGGTATGGGAGTACACCAATACCTCATGATTACACCTTTACCGACAAGAAAGCCAAAAAGGGGGAAACCTACTACTACTTCCTTGAAGACATTGACATCGCAGGCAACACCGAACGTTCGGCAATTATCACCGTAACATTCCCAAGAATATTGTCCAAAGCTGTGCCGACGCAATTCGTATTACACCAAAACTACCCCAACCCGTTTAACCCTGAAACATGGATTCCTTATGAACTTGCAGCAGATACGCAAGTTACTATCACAATCTATAGTGTTCAAGGACACCACATTCGCACCCTTGAGCTAGGCATACAACCTGCTGGTTCATACCTCACCAAAGAGAAAGCCGCGTATTGGGACGGGCGGAGTAAGACCGGCGAATCGGTTCCAAGTGGTACTTACTTCTATCACTTTCGAGCGGGTGAGTTTACGGCAACGAGGAAGATAAAACTCTTAAAATAGTATCATATGACCGAATGGCACGGACTTAAACATTTTGTTGTAAAGAAAGGTCACTGAAAACCAATCGCTATCTGTGTTCGTCCAAGAGATAAAACTCAGGAGATGAACAGATGACCATTGGTAATCGAGTTGCCATCTTACGCGAGAAATTTGCCCAAAGCATCGGACTTCCTTTCGCCGAAATTCTGACCGAATCCGAAATTGAACAAGCCCTTGAAGATGAAGGTGTTACCTACCGCAAACGACTCTTCTGCCCGATAGTAACGCTTTGGGCATGGCTCTCTCAGGTATTAGATAAGGATAAATCATGTAAGAACGCCCTTTCTCGTGTGATTTCATACTTGGTGGCAGAGGGACAAGAACCGCCTTCAACAGATAACAGTGGATATTGCAAAGCCCGCCAACGTATCAAAGAGGCGTTCCTCCTGTACTTCATGCGTTTAACTGGGAAACATAGCCACGAGCACCCCGAAGACGAATTCCTCTGGTGTGGTCGGAGAGTTGCCGTCTTTGACGGTTCAAGACTGACGATGGCAGACACATCGAAGAATCAAGCGAAATATCCACAACCGACCAGCCAAGCTAAAGGGTGTGGGTTTCCCGCGGCACGCATTGTGTGCGGCTTTAGTCTTTCAACGGGAGCGGTGTTAGATGCCGTCATTTCATCGCTTGCTCTCGGCGAAGTGAGCCTGTTTCGCCAGCTCTATGTTCATTTGCAGACCGGAGATGTTGCATTGGGTGACCGAATCTTTGGTACGTTTGCTGATATTTGCCTGCTTTTTGCACGCGGTGTCGATAGTGCTTTTCGCATGCATGGCGCGAGAAAGACCGACTTCCGTAAAGGCAAACGACTGGCGCTATGGGACCACATTGTTGAGTGGGTCAAACCCAAGCAATGTCCAAAAGGATTGAAGAAGAAATTGTTTGAGCAACTTCCACAACGAATTCTGCTTAGAGAAGTACGGTTTCATATTCCAATCCGCGGCTTCAGAACCGAATCCGTGACATTGGTCACGACGTTGTTAGACCCCAAAGAATATACGCGACTTGACCTCGCAGAACTGTATGGGCTACGTTGGCATGCTGAGATTGACCTCAAACATTTGAAAACCACTATGCAGATGGAGCACCTTCCTTCAAAAACGCCTGCGATGGTTCGTAAGGATTTCTATGTGCATCTTTTGGCATACAATCTGATACGCACCGTGCAGTTAGAGGCCAGTCGGCAGCATTCGGTTGACCCATTATCCCTTTCATTTCAAGCTACCATTCAGCATTTGTCTTCCTTTACCTGCTTGCTGGCTCATGGCACTGATGAACAACGAGAGTATGAATACACGCAGTTGATATACCTCGTTTCCACTGAGAAATTACCCTTCCGTCCCAATCGGGTTGAACCTCGTGCGGTCAAACGTCGTCCAAAGGCATATCCGAGACTGACAAAGCCGCGAAGGCAGTTGAAGCGAAAACTGATGAATGACAGATATTTCCCTCGTGCGGCGGCTTGAGTCCGTGACATTATGAAATTGACCGCATACGATTGCAATACCCGCATTCGACTACTCTTCCTGCGGCTAAGTGCTAGCATGTTGACCACGACATGAGGCAAGATAAGAGCAAACCGTCTCGTGAAAGAACCGCAGAAACTCAATGCAACAGAAAAGCGTTTTTCCGTCAACAGATGAAATTTTTACCCTTTTACAATTGGCGGCACAGATTGCTAAAGATGCGGGCGTCAAAGAGGTGGTTTCGATTCGCCCCATCCACAAAGGCGCGACATATGTTTACCAGATTAATAAAGCGTTCATTTTGAAAATGGCGGCTATCGAAGCGTGTGAAGGGGATGCAGACTGTATTACGAAATTCTGTATCGATAACTTCGTCAAAGAATATGAAATCTTGAATCATCTCCATCAATATTCCTCGATTCCTAGTGCTGAGATCATTGACTTCGGAATGGAGCCTCGATGTTACCTGCTGATGAAACGATTTTCAGGCCGAGCGCTGAGACACGTTTGGTCTCGACTCAATCCGCAAAAACGTATGGACATCTGTTTTTCTTTGGGCCAGCTTTTAGGAAAATTGCACCGTGTTCCGATGGACACCTTTTCCTCTCACGCTTGGTACATTCCATCCTCGAAATGGCAATCCGTCATGACGGCAAACATTCTTGCTCGAGACTATCACAAACTAAGCCCAAAGGCGCAAAGTGTTGTCCAAACATATGTCCAAGCGCATCAGGCGTTTTTGGACATCGATTATACGCCCGCGTTGCTCCACCGAGAGTTTAATGACAATGAGATTTTCGTTTCCCATCAGCAAGATGGTTATTTTATCTCTGGTATTTGTGATTTTGAAAACGCGCTTTGTGGTCATTATGAACTGGACTGGGTTGAAGTCAACAAAGCCTTTGGCACGACTCGGAATCTAATTGCTCATTTCTTGCGGGGATATAAGAGTACTTCCGTCTCCTTATCACCTGGCTCCGTGGAGCGATTAACATTGTATGAGCTTCACGAATTGATGGAATATCTGCCGGAGGAGAATAAAAACAGAGTACACTCATGGATAAATAATAGGCATCAGAGATGGAAATCTTGGCACGATTAGGCGATGCGGGTTTTAGTGTTATACCGTATCCTATGTTGACTGAGGACCAAAGATACGAAGAAAACGAGAATCCGTTCAAATACAGTAATGGCATGGGTGCCGCCTACAGCAAAATATGGGAGTCCGTGCCATTCGCCTATAGCTAATAGTACCCCTAATTCGCCTGTTTATAGTTTTGTGTGATACCGACGATACAAAAACGGCACTGAACCGAAATGTCGAGGTAACGAGCAAGGAAGAGGCATGAAGTGACGGATTGTGGTCAGACGAGTTGTGTGTGAGTAACGGCGTGGGGGTGACCGTTTAGCCCGTCGCAGGTGAGGCGTGCCTTTTGATACGCACGTGAACACGTTGGCTCGTTATTTTGATCTGGTGAATGATGCTGGGTGTATTGGAGTAAAATTGGCATCATTACACAAGCTACAAATACTGCGCCAAACTCAGCGTCCACTCTACCGCATAATCGGTGATGGTCGCATTATCCGAGGCACGCAGATTGTATTGGCGACGGGGTAGTGACTCCCTCTGTTTTTTTGTGGACAAGGGGTAGCAAAAAAACAAAGGAGGTATCAAAGATGGTACTTAAGCAAGTTTAAATATAAAACTTTCAAATTTGATTTCACCAAAGCCAGCATTGAAGCGGGTTCGGTGATTTGAGAACTGGTACTTGAATTCTTAAACTTGCTTAACTAATTTTCGATTGAAGATTGAAGATTGAAGATTAGAAAAACCCGCATCAATGCTACCATTGACGAATCAGGAATGTATAGTTTTTTATTGAA
>JADFGN010000388.1 GCA_022567695.1 Candidatus Poribacteria bacterium
GCAGATTGAAGTTGAAGCGCTTCGCCGGTTACGTCATCCAGCTCGTGCGGAATATCTCAAGGAATTGCTTTAGGAATCCGCTACAACATTCTATGAGCAACTTTGCCCTTTTCCTGTTGTGTTGCTCGTGGCAGTATACCAAGAAGTGTTGGATAATATTATGTTAGGCGCTATGCGCGAGAAACCTACAACTCAAGGCCCCAAGGAAAGACGTGGGGTAGCTGGTATAATTTTTAATGGCGACCAAATACTTCTCGTAAAAAGAAAATATGGATCAAAAAAAGGTTTCTGGTGCATCCCGTGTGGTCATGTTGAGCAAGGCGAAGATCCTCGAGACGCTGTTGTGCGAGAGATTATCGAAGAGACTCATCTGCATTGCAAGGTTATGTCCTGTGTCAGTGAGCAAAGCACAATTCGGGAAAATGGTAGTGTATATATAGGTTCTTGGTATATGCTCAATGTGGAGGGTGGCGAACTGATGGCAGACGATGATGCCGAAGAAGCATATTTCTTCTCCCTGAATTCCCTTCCTGAAAATATGGCCTTCAAATCTGACATTAACATCATTAAGAGGTTGCGTGAGAATAAACTCTATTCGTTATTCAGCACCTGCGCCTTGTAGAAGCCATAGCTCTCATTTGCGAGGATGCCCCTCTGACCCCTTTCTTCATACCACATTTTAGGGGCGGGTGATATAATAGAGCCACATGATAGACCGCCCCCAAAAAAGCCCCCCGCCACACACTCGCGTAACGCTACGAGCCGTCAGCCTCGGCGTGCTCCTCATCCCAATCAACACGTACTTCATCATGTGGAATCACCTCAAGTATTGGAGTACGCTGCCCACAACAATCTCGCTCATCTACAATGTCATCATTACGCTGACAATTCTCGTCTGCTTCAACTTCCTGATTCAGCGATTCCTACCACGTTTTGCGCTCAAGCACGGTGAATTTTTGACCATTTATGTGATGCTCTCGGTGTCATCGGCACTCGCGGGACACGACATGATACAGACGGTCATGCCAACGATCTCCGATGGATTCTGGTTTGCCACGCCCGAAAATGAATGGAAACAGCTTTTCTGGAGGCATCTCCCGGCGTGGATGGTCGTGGATAATTTTTCAACGCTGAAAGGATTCTACGAGGGCGAAAGTACATTTTACACCGCAACCCATTTTCAGGATTGGTTGCGCCCGACTATCTGGTGGACAGTGTTTTTGACTGGACTGGTATGGGTGATGATTTGTCTGTCAATGCTGCTCAAGAAACAGTGGATTGAACACGAACGACTGTCCTATCCAATCGTCCAACTCCCACTAGAGTTGACTCGCCCCGATGGACGAATGTTCAAGTCAAAGATGATGTGGCTTGGATTTGCGATTGCGGGTGGAATCGACCTGATCAATGGGCTGCATGTCTTTTTTCCCGTTTTGCCAGAGATTCCAGTACGCCAAGCAGAAATTGGGCAATACTTCACTGAAAAGCCGTGGAACGCTTTCGGTTGGACGCCGCTTTACATCCTTTCATTTGCCGTCGGTCTGGGATTCTTGATGCCACTGGAAATGTCGTTCTCCGTGTGGTTCTTCTATTTCTTCTGGAAATTCGAGCGTGTGTTAGGGAAAGCACTTGGGCTGGCAGCCTTACCCGCTTTTCCCTACGATCGGTCGCAAGTCATGGGCGGTTATCTCGCACTGGCGTGCCTTGCGCTCTTCGGCGGGAGGCGTTATTTCATAGCGATTTTCAGAAATCTTTTTCAATCACATCAAGGGCCGGAAACGCATCCTCGGTGGGCGGTGTGGGGAACGATTGGTGGACTCATCTTTTTGCTCGCGTTTTCGTACAAAGGCGGGATGGCACTCTGGACAGCCGGATTTTACTTTGTGTTTTATTTCCTGCTGTCGATAGGAATCACGCGAGTTCGTGCCGAAGTCGGTCCGCCGACAAACGAAGTGAGCGCAACGCCTCATCACTTCCTCGCGGATGTGTTCGGCTCGCGGCGACTCTCCCCGCCAAGTTTGACAATGATTCGGCTCTACATGGTTTTCAATCGCGGCTCACGGGCGCACGTCATGCCACACACACTTGAAGGCTTCAAAGTTTTAGACACACGCCGGTTAGTGTGGGTGATGATGTTGGCGACAGTGATTGGAATACCGGCAGCATTTTGGGCATACCTCGACGTTGGTTATCGAATTGGCGTTGTCAGTGACCTTGGGGTCGGTGGATATAATGCGCTGCAAGGTTGGCTCTATCATCCCACGGAGACGGATTTTGCGTCCGTCGCATTTATGGGAATTGGTGCGCTTTTCACAGGGTTTCTTTGGTGGATACGCACCCGGCTTCCGCTTTGGCCGTTCCATCCGGCGGGATACGTCATCGGCAGTAGCAGTTGGACGGTTGGCTGGCTCTGGTTCTCAATCTTTATCAGTTGGACGGTCAAGGTGACGCTGCTAAAAGTCGGCGGCATCCGACTTTATCGTAAGGCGTATCCGCTGTTCTTGGGACTTCTCATGGGGGAATTTGTAATCGGTGGGGCGTGGGTGCTTATCCGGCTCTTTTGGGGTGTGACCGTCTATTCGTTTTATCGTTGAACCGCTTGTTAAGTCCCTTTTGTCCTCAGACCTGATAGGTTTTGAAAATGTGCCAAAATTTATGTTGGCGGACCTATTTCTGCGCGGCATTAACAAAGGTAGCGAAAAGCGCAGCCGTCTATCGGAATGAATTAGAAGAGCGCACCGTAGAATCGTGTAAAAGGGATTTAGAACGATGATTATCAAATTCACACTGCCAATAACAAAACTCGCCTGTTTTTATTTTTGGGATTTCTTAACCATATCATTCCAGGGGGTATAATGGCACGGGCACCTTTTCAAGTGTTGGTCATTCCATTCCACCAGATAGGCGATGCGGCGTATGAATTTGCAGTATTCAGTCGGTCTGATGATGAAACTGCCGCTCGTTGAGCAGATGTCTATCGCGGATGAGATTGTGAAACGAACAAAACAGGATAGCTATTATCTTGACAATGTTAAATTAGAATCCGCATCATATCTACGTTTGAGCTGATTTTACGCATTTTTTGAAAACGACGGGCTACAAGCAAAGATGAGACGTGGTCTTGGATTTATCACGAATCTCTGGTGCATAAGGGTTTTGAAAAAATAACGAAAGCCGAAAGTCAAAACGGCGCAAGCACCGCCAAAGGCTGCATGTCGTGAATCAGCCACAAATGCCTGTCATTCCTCGAACACGAAAGAAAAATAAACCCACCCCACTCACCCCCAAAGCGCGTTATCAACTGGCTATCGAAAGTGGGAAAGAGGTCGAGGCAATTCTGAGAAGCAAAAGTTCGACAAGTGCTTTTCCCAAAAATAGCGTCGGCCGTTTCCTTCACCAAAAAAGCGCAACTCCACTGAGTACGATTTACAACTATTACGCCCGCCCAGAGATTCAACAGGCAATGTTCAGGTATGCCGCTGGACGTCAAATCACACACCTCAGGCGATTCCAACCACAATACGAACGACTTGCGCAGCCACAGGACATCTTGCCGCTTACACTAAATACACTGCTTGACCATGGGCAATACTGGCCCTCGCTTCACGGGACGATTTCCAGACCCAAACGTGAAGGGAAGGGACGTTTCTGCGACGTTGTCATCGAGCTGGATTACAAATCGAGTTGGAAAACGTGCTTCGAGTTGACCCGTCCTGTTGTCCAAATGTTCAAAGAACGTGGGGCGGTGTTTCGACTTAAATTCAGCGGCCATTGTAGTGTGCATATTATCATCCCCGGTGAGGTGGTCCAAGTTGATGGCGTTCTGCTCGACCATGGCAGATTTTTTCGATGTCTTTCCGATCTGGTCAAGAAGGAGATTCAACAATCTCGTTACCTCGATACATCCTTCCATTTGCCCCGTCATTTCCTTCGTTTGGCGTATTCACTGAATGAAAACACTGGACTTGTCAGCCTCCCTTTCAATTTGAAGGATTACGATTATTTCAATCCGGAGATGGCACGCCCTGAACGTGTGACGCCTCTTTCCAACTGGTGGACAATTCCAAGCGATGCAGCGGGGCAAATGCGGGAGTTTATTGAGTATGTGACGTATGGGAAAATTCCACTTTCTTCAAAGAAATTAAGAGTCGGCGCGTTGCCCGCGGCAGGGGCCAACGATCGATGGCGACCGGATGCGAAATTAGCACAACGGGCGCGGCGACAGAAAAGAGAGGTATTAAAGCAGTTTTTGCCGAATGAGGGATTCTACGATAAGATGCTGAGAATCGGACAGGACGCAATTGATCTGCGAGAATTTTTGTTATTGGAGGATGAGAGCAGTAAAGCTGCCCTCCGGACACTCAGACGTCTGCATGAACGCGATGAGAAAATAAACCTGGATTCGATTGCCGTTCGATTCGGGGTTGATGTGGAAGATTTGGGCTTGCTGTGGCAATGGGAATCAAACGGAAAGGCACTTCGATACTACGCGCAAGAGGAAATCAAACAGGCAATATACACACACGCGGAGGGGCGGAAGATACGTGTGGGAAGCGAGGAGAAACTGGTCTTTCTTCAGGAACCAACAGACCTTTTGCCACTGATTGTTTATGCACAGTTATGTAGCGATCGACCGAAAAACCTATTTCCAACGATTGCTGCCACAAACTCTAAATACGAACGGACAGGCGAAGTGGCAATCGCATGCGATCTGAAAATTGAGTTCAGCACCAGGAGTCGCGATGAGAACGTCTTTGAAGCCGCAACGCCTGTGATCGCGCTGTTAGCCGGCGCGGGGATTGCCTGCTTGCTTTGGTTCGATGGTGTGATGGGGTTGAATCTAATTGTCCCTTACGATGGCTTCCCTCAGGTTGCGCGGTTCCCTGCAAACAGACATGAGACCATCCTTACGCAACTCTCCCCATACTTGAAAAGGTCCATGCGGATGCCGGGGGCGGCTTGTAAACTCATCAAGGACCCACACGCGCTCTCGCCGATTCCTTACGCGCTACATCCACACACCGGCCTCGCTTGCATCCCAATCGACCTGTCCGAATTCCACACCTTCGATGAAAGCGGCGCGTGGTTAGAGAATGTGCAAGTTGACAATGAATGGTGGAGTGTGCCGGAGGACGCAGCGGCACAAATGGTGAAATTCCTCAAACATACCGTACTTGTGGGTTAAGCTCGAGATCCTTCGCTAACGCTCAGGATGACTTGCTGTAACAGAGTTGTCATTCTGAACGAAGTGAAGAATCCCTAAAACTAAATGCGCCTATGCTTCTAACTAATTTTCAGGATTAAAGTATACGTTTTGGAAGGGGTTGTACCCCTTCCGATTTCCTGCTGGGGTGCAACCCCAGCAAAACAGAATATGGAGTTTGTTTATGAAAATTAGTTAGTGATTCCACTTGATATTTCCCCATGTTGTTGTTAATTTCTCGACAGGTTGAACACTCAGAAGCCTCTGCAATCTCAAATGCGGGGGCTTTTTGTTAGCAACCAGCAAAATTTGAAACAGAAGTCTTTACACTACGGGTTCAAATGCCTGCCTGTGGTCGGTCTTCCCGTGACTCTATAGAAAACTTAAATCCTAATCCATGTAGTATCTCACCCATTGTGTTTAGTTGCGGATTTCCCTTTTCTGAAAGAGCCTTATAAAGCCCCTCGCGGGTGAGGCGGATACGCTCGGCTAGCTTTGACATACCGCCTTGCGCCTCTGCTACATCTCTCACAGCAAGTAAAAACGCTTCTATGTCTCCAGCTTCCTCGTATTCCTCAAAGGCAACGGAAAGATATATCTTCGCGTCCTCTGGGTCGCGTAGTTGCTCAATATGATAGTCTTTGAATTTTCTCTGTTTTCTCATTTTCTGACTCCTCTTGAATTATGTTCTTGCCAGTATGTTTTCGCTCTTTGTATGTCTCGGCTTTGTGAGCCTTTATCGCCTCCTAACAACAGCAAGATGATATCTTCTCCTATCCTGCTAAAATAAATTCGGTATCCAGCACCAAACTGCAAGCGCAATTCAAAGACCCGATCTCCTACTGACCGATAATCATCCAAATTGCCCGTCTCTTCAACTCGTCTTAAACGGCTTCGAATTCTGGCAACAGTCCTTTTGTCCCTGATAGAAGAAAGCCATTCTATAAAAGGCTCATTACCGTTTGGGTCTTGGTAAATTTCTACGTCCATGACCTAATTGTAAGCTACAGTCCACAAATTTTCAAGCTCATAATAAAAACCCCAGAAGCTCGCCTGCTTGCTTGGTTCGATGGTATGATGGGGTTGAATCGAGTTGAATCTAGTTGTCCCTTACGATGGGTTACCTTAGGTTGCGCGGTTCCCTGCAAGCTGAAGGCAAAGATGTCAGTTTCGCCGTCAATTAGCGTCTGCTATGCAATTTCTGTTTCCACTTGATATTTCCCCACGTTGTTGTTAATTTCCCGACAGGTTGCACACTCAGAAGCGTAGCCAATCCCACATCCATCGCTTCTTTGATTTCCGCTTCGGTTCGTGCGACACTTGAAATACGCGCTTCGTCAATAATCCCTAGAAATCCGTTGGCGTTGTCTAAATTTGGCACACCGATGGTGATCGGGTCATCACTAAAGAACGGGTCTTGCCCATGAGGTTTTTCGAGTTCCAGCTTTCCATCCACGTAAGCCCGTCCTACCTTGCCATCATACGTGAATGCCACGTGGTGCCATTCGTCGTCAGTAATCACCGTTTGGGCCATCCATACTAAAGGCACAAGCCGCCGCCGCACCAATTTCGCTATGCAGAACATTATTGGTGTTGTGAATCCAGATTCCGTAGTTTCTGTTGGTACATCCAGCCTGCTGTTTACAAATGATGCCTTGCCATTTGCCAGTGGGCGCTTTGGGCTTAATCAAAGCCTCAATGGTGAATTCTTTAAGTTGAAGTTTCTTGCTAGAATCAACGACGACATAACCCGACGCATCGCCGGGAAGTTGCAACCCTTTGCCAAATTTCCCATTGACCCACTTGGGCTTTCCCGCGAATTTACCGTCGTGGCCATTCCCGGAGACATCTTTAACCGTGTCTCCTGTGCCTTCTTCAAATAACCAAACAGCAACCGTGTGTTCATCGATCTCGGCTTGAGCGAGTGGTAAACAGACTAGAAATAGAATGACGAAGATACCCAATAACGTTTTCATCTGTGAATTCCTCCTTTTTCTCTTAGAGCTTTATTCATAAAGAT
>JADFGN010000389.1 GCA_022567695.1 Candidatus Poribacteria bacterium
CAAACTGTTGGAATAGACATCGCCTTATTGGATAGCCACATGCCCATCATGTCCGGCCGGGAAATGTATGATTTAATGAACAAGGACTCCCAATTATCAAAAATTCCCGTCATTTTCATTACGAGTGAAGGCAGCTCGGAATCAATAAAGATGCTGTTTAAAAGCGGCGTGCGCTACATTCATAAGCCCTTTACACCGGAACTTCTCCACGAAACCGTTGTCGCAGTTCTTGAGGAAAAGTATGAGTCGTCCGTCTAGGACTTATCCCAAAACCTCATTTTACAATAAAACAACTGTTTCAACGGTGCGCCGGGTGCTTACGGCGCTTCGGCGGGCGGGTCTTTAAGATTTTATGGACCTGCCGGATCAGCAGCTCGGTGTCGATGGGTTTCTCGTAAAACTCGACGACATTAGGCTCGCTGTAAGGAGGATGCTTTTTCCCTTCGCGCGTTTTTCCCGCCTAATCCACTACCGAGAGTCCACTCACCCCTCTTGAGATCCTCTATACCGCTCTCACCACTAACGGCCGCCTCTAAAATCGACTCAGCCCATATCTCACATGCGCCTACCCCCTATCGCTATATCATATAATGGTTAAGGTTATTACGATGAGGTGACCACGGCCGTCGAAGCGCGGTTCTGCGACTGGCACTCGACATCGGTGCAACGAATACGGTAGTCAACGTGGGGATGTTGACCGCTATCGGCTATGATCCAGCACTTGCTCCAGACCGCTTCCAGGTCACAACGGCAAGCGGTATCGAATTTGTCCCACGCATCATAGTGAACAAGATGACGGCCTTAGGACAGGAGAAAAGGAATTTTCCTGTTCTTTGTCATACGCTACCATCAAGTGCAGGCATTGATGGTCTTCTGGGTTTGGATTTTTTTCGGGGACTAAAACTCATTGTTGATTTCCGCAACGGTCAGATAATTCTTAAATGAAAAAGAATAAATCAGATCCTAACCAGTCGTTGCAGTTGACGGCGGGGAAATGGTGGAATCAATTTGCAGGGAGGTAGCTATGACTTTGGAAGAGATTAAGAAGGTTGCCATTCCAATCTGTGGCGAATTTAAAGTCAAGCGATTGGATCTTTTTGGATCGCTTGCACGTGGCGAGGAGACCTCTGAAAGCGATGTCGATCTGCTCGTCGAGTTTGAGGTACCCGATCTTCAACCGGCTAAGAGGTTTTTCGGGTTGCTCCATCATCTTGAGGATGCGTTGGGCTGCGATGTCGATTTGCTTACTATCAGTAGTCTCAGAAATCCTTACTTCCGCAGCAGAGCACTCAAGGAGAAGGTGAACATCTATGAAGGATGACATCCTCAAGCATCTCCACGACATCAGGGAAGCGGCTTTGGCTATCTCCCGATTCGTCAATGGCAAGACGTTTGATGATTATATGCATGATGAATTACTCCGAAGCGGTGTTGAGCGAAAGTCTGAGATTATCGGCGAAGCACTGAACAGAATCAGGAGAGACGATCCCACTATACTTGATAAGATAAGAGAGCATCGCAACATTGTGTCATTCAGGAATATCCTCGTCCATGGCTACGACAGCATTGACGATCGGATTGTGTGGGGAATCATCGAAGAAGACTTGGGCAATCTGCTCGAAGATGTCGAAGGCCTGATTGAAAATGCAGATCAAACCCATGATGCCTCTGACGAGTGATTCGCATCTGGACACGCAGCTTTTGCCTAACAAGCCGTTGCAGTTGACCCTTCGCTTCGCTCGAGGGCAGGCTTCGGGGGTATGCGATTTTAATACTTTTCAGGGTTGTGGTGGATATTTTCGCGAGGGAGGTCGTCGGTGATTCACGGAACGGGTCTGACGGTGTGCCGACAATCACACTCTCGATTGCCAGTCAAGATTGGCCGATTACTATTGACACAGGCTTCAACGGCGATCTGGAATTGCCTGAAGCCCTACAGAATTCTTTTTGCATCTTTCCCCGCGCCACAAACGGCAAGACCTCAAGTACCCGATCGCCTCTGACTAACGCAAACGTGTCGTTGACGCGAATCGTCGCGTGCGAATTAACGGGAATAACACGCACCTTTTCTCCTACCTTGAACCGTCCCGTGTTGAGATGCGCACGGTCCTCAGATAGGCGGTCGAGAAATACATCAGGACAATGTTTAATCACACCGAACTTCTTCACCTCTTTCCCAGCCCCCTTCGGGTGGGGCGAGGTTTGAGAATTCATCGTTAGGGTTTTCGCTCCTGCGTCCAAGATAGGACGACCCGCGTTTGGTGCGCTTACAACAGTGGTCAGAACGGTTAACCCGCAATTTTCTATGTCGCACACGCCCCCGTCAACGTGGGATAGGTCGAAAAAAACATAAGACCCAGCACACAACTCGGTTATTTCGGGAATCTCATGGGTTTGGAAGGCATTTCGGGTGCCGCCGCTCACAATCGGAATCGAGATGCCAGCGGTCTCAAAATGGCGTAATGTTTCCAATAGGGGTAAACGGTCAGAAGGGGAAGAAGGGAAGGTCATCAGCCCGACGAGATCGACGTTCGGGAGATCGATGAGTTGCTTTCCGAGGGAAACTGTTTCATGAGGTGTTTTATCACCGAGTTCTACCTTAATCAAGATGGAAATCTGCTTGCCCACCTGTTTGGCAACTTGCGAGATCCCCGCTGCGATGGTCCATGAATCAACGGCGACACGGACTGAAACCCCTTCGATAAGCCGTCCCAAGCGATTCAGCTTTTCGCGTCCAACGATGTTACCATGGATGAAAATATCACAGAATCCCGCGTCAGCGAAAGCCTCTGCCTCACTTAATTTTTCGCAGGCAATTCCACAAGCACCGGCTCCTACCTGCTTATACGCGATTACCGGCGATTTATGGCTTGTGACATGGACACGCAAGTCAATTCCATGCTGCGTACAGTAATTCGCCATACGCTCAATATTGGCTTGTACAACGGCGAGATCAACGAGCAATGCAGGGGTTTCTAGTTCGTTGATGTGCATAAATCAATCCCGCGCATTCAGCGGCGTGTCTTCGGGGTAGATATCAAGGTATCGCTGGATGCACGTTCGGGTCCGCGATGGCATATCATCAAGGTGACCGGGCGTGAGCATCGCTTCGTGCTGGCCAGATTCATGTTGCCAAACCGGTATATCTGCTCTCCAAAACGCTGTGTGCACCGACCAGCGCAAAACGCCTTCCGGATTCAAACCACGATGCCAGAGATTCGCATTGTAGTACACAATATCCCCCGGCTCCAATTCGACCGTAATCTTTCCGGGCATATTGCCGTTGGGGTTGTCGGTGTAAACCGCCATTTCGGCTTGAGTCGATGGGCGAGCATGGCTACCGGGGACAATTTGCAGGAATCGATCGCCCGGTTTTAGCGGTGCATTGAACTGCGTGTGTCTCACCAATTCACGGTGCAACACCGCCTCTTCGTTGGTATCGCCGGGTCGGCAGAGATCGCGGTGCCACGGGGTACTATAATGCTGTCCGCCACCCGACGCCAGCATCCCGAAAAGACTGTGGCGAATGGGTGCTTCAAGAATGGCTTCGATCGTCGGTATGATGTCAGCGTCAAGCCACTCAGCAAAAGCGGCGTCGTATTTATCCGGATGGAGCATGTGACCGATTCGATTTGGCAGACGACGCTCCCGGTCAATCCAACGAATCTCGCACTCACCAGCCAAAGCGCGATCGATCAGCCGTTCAACCGCATCTATTAGTGACTGCACTCGATCGGTCCCGTAGGCGGCTCGGAAGATGAGGTATCCCTGCTCGCGGTATGCCTTTCGCTGTGCCTGACTCAATTGAACAGTTGCTTGATTCATGTTATCATCCTCTCGCACCAACGCATTACGTTTCACAAAGCCGGAGTCACATTCTGAATATCACAACGGGAAACCCACGTTCCCTCTTTGACGTAGTGGACTGCAAACGCCCGACGCGGTCGATCTGTAGACCAATTTGCATACGAGCCATGAATGGTCATGCTGGTGAAAAACACACCCCCACCGCGAGGTACAGTGAGCTTAACAATCTGAGTTGGATTGAGATCGGCTACCTCATACGAGTAGAGTTGTTCGGTCCACTCAACCCCATCGCGATTGCGCATGAGATGCTCAGTCTCCCAAGTCACATGCTCGTCTGGATTTCGAGGTAGGTGTGTCTCGCGCAATCCTTCACGGTGACTGCCCGGAACCACACATAATCCGCCATTGGTTTCGTCCGTATCATCCAACGCTATCCAACACGCCATCAGCGTGTTCGGTTCGTTGGGGATATAATGCCTGTCCTGATGTAGGGAGATACCTTTTCCGCCAGATGGTGGTTTATTCAGATACATTGTTTGCACAATCATCGGTTTACCAGCCAACAACTGTTGAGCGGTTCCGGCGACGCATGGGTGAGTTGCCAGATATTTCCATTGCGGATCGGCGGTGTGGCTGAGCAATCCTTTTTGCCACTCCGGTGGTTTCGGCTCCGATTCATGCGCTAAAAACGCATCGATCTCCTGATCGGTCAATAGATTGGGGACAACCAAATAGCCGTCAGCGTGATACCGTTCAACCCCTTCCGGGGTAAGTGTTGAACGCATGATTTTGACTCCTTTTCAAACGATGTTGTTATCCTGTTGACAGTATAAAGAAATCGTAACTGTTCAGATGATTTCTGAAAAATATCCATGAAGACGGTAGCCCTATTGCGTTCTGGGAGATGCTTCTACAGAGCCTTAACTCGGCGAGAGCATCTCCCTCCCACCCGAAGGTAACAAGAAATCTCCCGATCTTCAGGATTCATCTTTGATTGCAGCTTGAGCGGCAGCAAGTCGGGCGATGGGCACCCGGAAAGGCGAACAAGAAACGTAGTTGAGACCCACTGTGTGACAGAATTCTACCGAACTTGGTTCACCACCATGCTCGCCGCAGATGCCAACTTTAAGTTCAGGCCGAGTGCGACGCCCTTTCTCAGTACCAATTTGTATCAGTTGCCCCACACCACTCCGATCGAGGACTTGGAAGGGGTCATGCTCAAGGATGTGTTCGTCGACGTACATGCCCAAAAAATTACCAGCATCATCGCGACTCATACCAAACGTGGTCTGCGTGAGATCATTGGTGCCGAAGGAAAAGAACTCTGCTTCTCTAGCAATCTCATCCGCAGTTAATGCAGCTCTTGGTAGCTCGATCATCGTACCAACGAGGTATTCGATTTGGCTTCCCGTTTCCTCAAACACTTTCTCCGCCGTTTCAACGACAATCTTGCGTTGCAACGCCAATTCATTAACATGCCCAACTAGCGGAATCATGATTTCAGGGATGACTTTGATTCCCCGTTTGGTTGCCTCAATCGCCGCCTCAAAGATTGCGCGTGCTTGCATTTCAGTGATTTCTGGATAAGCGATACCAAGTCGACAACCGCGATGCCCAAGCATCGGATTGAACTCCTTTAATGCTTCGGTGCGCTCGCGCAGTACCTCTGCTGAAATTCCAATTTTTTCGGCAAGCGCATTGATTTCTTCGTCGGTATGGGGCAGGAATTCGTGGAGCGGGGGATCGAGAGTTCGGATGGTGACAGGATAGCCGTCCATCGCCTCAAAGATGCCGATGAAATCCTCCCGTTGATAGGGAAGTAATTTTGCCAGCGCACGTTTTCGCCCGTCCTCATCTTCAGCAAGAATCATTTCGCGCATTGCATCAATCCGCTCACCTTCAAAGAACATGTGCTCAGTACGGCACAAACCAATGCCTTCAGCCCCAAATCCGCGAGCGATCTTTGAATCACCCGGTGTATCAGCGTTAGTGCGGACGCCGAGTGTGCGGAATTCGTCCGCCCATTCCATCAGTGTACCAAAGTGACTGCTTAATTCCGGTTCAATCAAATCGACTACGCCGTCGATGACTTCTCCGGTGGATCCATTCAGAGTGATGAAATCCCCTTCTTCGTACCGACGCCCACCCGCAAGAAAAACTTTCGTATCTTCACTAACTGTCAAATCGCCGCACCCTGCGACGCAGCATTTCCCCATTCCGCGTGCCACGACAGCGGCGTGACTGGTCATCCCGCCACGTGCGGTCAGGATGCCTTCAGCGACGTGCATTCCACCAATATCTTCCGGCGACGTTTCCGTGCGGACCAAAATAACCTTTTCACCCTCGCCTGCGAGTTCTTCAGCGCGAGCAGCCGTGAAAACGACCTTTCCGACCGCAGCCCCCGGCGAGGCTGGCAATCCCTTTGCGATGGTGTTAACTGTTGCATTCGGATCAATCATCAGGTGCAACAGTTGATCGAGGTCGTTGGGGGGAACCCGTGTCACCGCCGTTGCTTTATCAATCAGTCCTTCTTCAGCCATCTCGACGGCGATACGGACGGCTGCATGTCCCGTCCGCTTGCCAGAGCGAGTCTGAAGCATGAAAAGCCTTTCCTCTTGAATGGTGAATTCTACATCCTGCATTTCACGATAGTGCGATTCTAGCCTCTTGCCTATTTCCACGAGTTGCTCATAAGCTTCTGGCTTCACTTTATAGAGTTCTTCAACGGGCTGAGGCGTGCGAATTCCAGCGACGACATCTTCGCCTTGAGCATTCATCAGGAATTCACCGTAGAAGAGATTTTCACCCGTCGATGGATTGCGTGTAAACGCCACACCAGTACCAGAGTCTTCGCCCATGTTACCGAAGACCATTGCTTGAACGTTCACGGCGGTTTGGCCCAATTCCTCCGAAATGCCATTCAGTCGTCGGTAGATGGTTGCTCGCTCATTATTCGAAGACTCAAATACGGCATCCCGCGCCATGTTCAACTGTTGACGTGGCTTTTCGGGGAAATCTTCTCCAGTTTCATGCTTAATCGTCTCTTTGTATTCGGAAACGAGTTGTCGGAGATCATTCGCATCCAATTCTGTATCTAGCTTTACACCTTTTGCTTCCTTTTTTGCTTCCAAGAGGTGTTCAAATTCGTTGTGATCGACGCGGAGAACAACACTCCCGAACATCTGAACGAATCGACGGTAAGCGTCGTAAGCGAAACGTTCGTTGTTCGATTTCGCAATAAGTCCCTGAACGGTCTCATCATTCAAACCAAGGTTGAGGATAGTATCCATCATTCCCGGCATTGAAACCGCAGCACCAGATCTCAGGGAAACGAGTAATGGATTCTCAGGGTCGGCGAATTTCACGCCCATTGCATCTTCTAGTTTTCGCAAATTTTCATCA
>JADFGN010000390.1 GCA_022567695.1 Candidatus Poribacteria bacterium
ACGAAAATATGCAATGGTCGAAGCGCCGCAAAATGAATACAGAAGAAGATGCGCATTCTTCATTTGCCCATTTATATATTTGCATATTTGCATATTCTTTTGACCTTGATCGTGCTAAAACAGAAATAGGGAGTGATTGACAAATGACACAAATCTTTGGAGATTTTACCGAGATGAACAACAGTGGACACGAATACCTGAGAATCGGTTTTTCACCTACTTCACGTTCACTGCAGCAGCGGTGGCACAATAACGGCTTATCGGCAGATTTTCTCGCCGATTACCTCAGCACTTTCTTTCCGGGAGAGGATAGTTCATCGAAAGAAAAACAAGCCGAAATCAAAGACGCAATCGGCTTCATTGCCAACGAACTTTTGGAAAATGCGATGAAGTTCAATTTTGCACCGTCGCAACAGCCCATCAGCATTGAGATGTATCTCGAAGAAAACGAGATCAGCCTTTACGTGACCAACAGCATCGAACCTCAAACCAAAACGGATTTTCAGAACCTGATTCAACGACTCTTGACAGAGGACACTGATGAACTCTTCATGGAGCAATTAACGCGCAACGCCGAAGATGAAAGCAGTGGTGAGTCAGGTTTGGGCTATTTGACGATGCTTAACGATTACGGGACAAAGTTGGCCTGGAAGTTTTCTACGCCTGAATCGAATGCTGACATGATGGAGGTTACTACAATGGCGCAATTAACGGTTTGAGGCTATCAAATATGCAAATGCGCAAATGGGCTGCTGGGAGGTGAATATGAGAAAATGGGTGAGAAGCACTTAACAAGCTATGAAGAGTGGGAAAAAGGCATTCCAGAGGAGATTAAGCAGGAGTCGGTCTGGGGCTTTTACGCCTATCGTAAAGCTCTGTTTCTGTTTGATCTCTGTTGGACTGATTGCGAGAAACTGTTGTAAGATCGCAGAGGTCAAGCCGTTGCGGATTAGTTAATTCGCAGTGTTGGGTCGATTAGTGCAAACATTGAAGAGGGCTATGGACGCGGGTTCGATGGCAAAGAATACCATCGATTTCTGCGATATGCCCTTGGATCGGCAAAGGAAGCAAAGGGCTGGTATTTTCGTGGGCGTCATCTCTTGTCGGCTAAAGTTGTCAAACACCGTCTGAAACTGCTGAGTGAAATCATCGCGCTAATTATCACCGAAATCTCCCTGCAACGAAAGAAGATGAACAAGTAGGTTAAACAATACGCAGATTTGCCCATTTGCAGATTTGCCCATTTGCAAATTTTAAAAAAGGAGTTTCTATGGAAATCAAACATGAAGATTATCAAGTTACTTACGACCCAAAAACCGCGACGATTACCTGCTCCGGGTCATTTCGGCTGCGGGGAAGTGGTGAATATGCCGAGATCTCGCACCTGCTTTCTGAGGCGGCAGGTGCAAAATCGGATACAATGACTCTCGATGTACGCGAACTGAAATTTCTAAACAGTTCGGGGATCAATACCCTTTCTAAATTCGTGATTCAGGTACGTAGGTACAACGCCAGTCAGATGGTGATTCTGGGTAATCGTCAAGTCCCCTGGCAGCGGCAATCGCTGAAGAATTTCCAGCGACTACTCCCGGGATTGCAGCTGGAGATAAAATAATGTCTGAAATACAACCGAAAACAGAACCGTCTCGGGAAGGACTTTTGGCGGAATTGGCTCAACTCCGCCAGGAAGTGGAAGAACTCCGGGGTGAAAAAGCGGATCTTCAAACGATGTTGGAGATGACCACCGAACATGCCGATACGGTCTCTGAAGAACTCCAGGGTGAAAGAGATGACCTTGAACTGATGCTGGAAATGACCACCGAACACTCCGATGCAGTCGAGGAGGAATTGCATCGCACCGCCGAAGAAGCCCTCCGTGAAAGCGAGCGGCGGTTACGCTTAATCGTGGAGGCGACGCCGGTGCCGGTGATCATCAGTCGGGTAGAAGATGACGAGATTGTCTATGCCAATCAGATGGCAGGACCCTTGGTCAATCTATCAACAGAAACGTTGCTCAGACGTAAAGTCACGGATTTCTTTGACAATCCCGATGACCGCCAACCGTTGTTTGATACCCTGGCGCAAGAAGGTGAGGTGAACCACTACGAGCTGCAAATCAAAAAAGCGGATGGCACCCCCTTGTGGGTTGAGGTCTCTTTGCGTCCCCTGACCTTCAACGATGAACCTGGCTTGCTCATCGCATTTCACGACATCACCGAACGCAAACAGGCCTTCGAGCACTTACAGCAGATCGACAGGCTGAAAGATGAGTTCTTAGCCAATACTTCCCACGAACTACGTACCCCACTGAACGGTATCATCGGCATCGCTGAATCAATGGTAGATGGCGCCACGGGGTCACTGACGCCCGAACAAATTCACAATCTTTCGATGGTTAGCCAAAGTGGGAGGCGTTTGTCGAATCTCGTCAACGACATCCTGGACTTCTCCAAATTGAGACATCGTGAGATTGAACTTCAAATCAGGTCCATCGACCTTCGCCCGATTGTGGGAGTTGTCTTAGCACTGTCTAAGCCGCTGATCGATGAAAAGCAGGTTTCTCTTGAGAACCGGGTTCCAGCCGATCTTCCACCAATCGCTGGCGATGAAAATCGCCTTCAGCAGATTCTGCTCAATTTAGTCGGCAACGGAATCAAGTTTACCGAAGCGGGCGTGATTACCGTTTCTGCAAGTACAAAGGTTGAAATGGTTGAGGTGTGTGTATCGGACACCGGCATCGGCATCTCCGCCGAGAATCTTGACGCCATCTTTCAATCGTTCGAGCAGGTTGATACTTCTACAGAACGCGCTTATGGAGGCACAGGGTTGGGACTGCCGATAACCCGGCAACTCGTCGAATTACACGGAGGTACGATTCGGGTCGAATCTACGCTGGGTAAAGGGTCACACTTTATCTTTACACTTCCAAGAAGCGATGAAAAACCAGAGCAGTTGTCCAAAACAGGTGGTGAAATCGCCAAAGTTATCGAATATCCAGGGCAGATTGAACGGCTTTCAGCCGTGGTGCCATTTCAAGAAAGATGCGAGATGCAAAATGCAAGATGCAACGGGGAAGGGGACTTTACGATTCTGGTTGTTGATGATGATCCGGTTAATCGTCAGGTACTGCTCAACTATCTTTCCCTCCACAACTATGCTGTCATCCAGGCTAGCGATGGTATCCAGGCTTTGGAAGCCATCAAGCAGCGCAAACCAGACCTGATACTGCTGGATGTGATGATGCCCCGCATGTCCGGCTATGAAGTGTGCCAACAACTGCGTCAGCACTATTCACCTAACGAATTGCCGGTGGTGATGCTGACGGCTAAAAACCAGGTGGACAATTTGGTGGAAGGGTTTTCGACCGGGGCTAATGATTACCTAACCAAACCCTTTTCCAGAGATGAACTGTTGGCACGTATGCAAACCCATCTGCGCCTGACCCAAATGAATCTCGCTGCCAGTCGTTTTGTTCCCGACGAATTTCTTTCTTTTCTGCAAAAGGGCAGCATTGTTGATATTAACCTGGGCGACCATGTGAGTAAAGAGATGACGGTTATGTTTTCCGACATTCGCGGGTTCACAACGATTTCTGAAACCATGACCCCTCAAGAAAACTTCGATTTCGTCAACGCCTATCTCGAGCGCGTCAGCCCGGTCATTCGAGCGCATCAGGGATTCATTATCAAATACCTCGGCGACGGTATTATGGCGGTCTTCCCCGATCGGGCTGATGATGCGATTCGGGCGGGGATTGAGAAACTCAACAAAGTTGCAGAATACAACGCCTATCGGAGAAAGCGCGGTCGGGTTCCCATTCAGGTGGGAATCGGGATACATACTGCGTACATGATGGTCGGCATGGTTGGAGAAACCAATCGCATTCAAGGCGATGCGTTTTCAGACGATGTCAACCTCACCTCGCGTCTTGAAGGGTTGACGAAATTTTACCAGATCTCTTTTATCATCACGGAGGAAGCGAAAAACCGTTTGGCGGATGCGGACGACTACAACATCCGGTTCCTGGACAAAGTCCGGGTGAAGGGGAAAAACGAGGCGGTCAAACTCTATGAAGTCTTTGACGCCGACCCGCCAGAGTTGCTGACGCTTAAGCAGGAGACCGTTGACGAGCTCGCTGAAGCGCAGCAGTTGTACTATGCACGAGCGTTTGAAGCGGCGCAGGTGCAACTTTTCAAGGTGCTACAGCGAAACCCGAAAGACAAAGTCGCCTGGCACTATCTGGGCGAAGCTACGCGGTGTCTCGAAGAGGGCGTAGACGAAACCTGGACCGGGGTGACCGTGATGAAGGAGAAGTGAATCTGACTGGAGTAGGAGTTACGCACTAGCCACCATTACTGCTTCTTCGAGAGACCGCTATGTCAAACTCAAAAACCATCCGTATCATGACCTATAACATCCATCACGGTGCCGGAATTGATGGCAAAGTGGACATTGATCGGATTGCAAAAGTCATCGCAAGAGAGAACGCCGACATTGTTGCGCTTCAGGAAGTCGATCGCGATGTCAAGCGTTCTCACAGAATAGACACAATGGCACGGCTCTCTGAATTGACGGGAATGGCACACGCTTTCGGCAAAAACATCGAATATCAGGGCGGTGACTATGGTAATGGTGTGCTGACGCGATTCCCAATTTTGCAGGAGAAGAATCTGCACTACCGCATGATTCGTCCCCGTGAGCAACGCGGATTACTTCAACTTGTGCTTGAGGTGTGTGGGCAGGAAGTTGTGTTGATGAACACCCACATCGATCCGCACCCCGACGAGGCAGAACGTCTCATGCATGCGGAGAAGATTCGCGCCACCGCCTTGCAATATTCGCCACGCCCGGTGATTGTCTGCGGCGATTTCAACGCCCGTCCGGAAAGCAAAACGATCGCGTTGATGAAGGCGGACTTTGTGGATGTGTGGGAACTCGTCGGCGTTGGAGATGGAAAAACAATACCGGTATCAAATCCCAAAAAACGGATCGATTATATCTTCCTCTCGAAGGGTTCTCAAGAGGTTTTAAAGCCTATATCTGCTGATGTTGTTCGCTCTGATGCGTCGGATCACTTGCCTGTGATTGCCGAATTTCACGTAAAATCACATATCATGTTTTACAGATGAATACTTCCCCCAAACCTTCCACCCAACCCGAAAAAATTACATGGCGAACGATTCTGCTTTCGCTGCTGCTCCTTCCATTCATCTACAAATGGCACATCGAGTGTGAAGCCCTTCGGTACACCTTCCCGACGCTGATGGCGCCCTTCTACAGCGTTGTCTTCTCCCTTCTCGTTATCTCGTCGATTAACCTCGTGCTAAAGAAATACGCCCGGAAACACGCCCTGACAGGTGGAGAACTAATCTCCCTTTACGTGCTGATGTCAACCATCTTGCTGTTCATGTCTTACGACATGTTTCTGCCGCTGGTCTCGATTATCGTTCACGCCTTCTATTTTGCCTCTCCGGAGAACGAATGGCGAGACCTCTTCTGGGGGTATCTTCCGGACTGGTTGACGATTAACAACCCTGATGTGTTGCGCGCGTTCTATCTCGGTGAGGAATCGATATTCAATAAACACTACCTTCTCTCATGGGCCAAACCGACGTTCTGGTGGTGTGCGTTTACCTTCGTTCTGCTCTTCGTGATGCAGTGCATTAACGTCATCATCCGCAAACAGTGGGTTGAGCAAGAACGCCTCGTGTACCCCATTGTCCAACTTCCTTATCAACTCTCCTACAACACAAGTGCGTTTTTGAGAAACAGGGCGATGTGGTGGGGATTTGGGATTGCCGCCACAATCAGCCTCGTTAACGGACTCCACATGTTTTTTCCATTTATCCCCGCTTTCCCGAATAAGAGCATCCCTTTAACCTCGCTATTCACCGAAAAGCCATGGACGGCACTGCTGCGCGGCGGAAATTCAATTATCGTATATCCTTTTGCCGTTGGGCTTAGTTTTCTGATGCCGCTAGACCTGCTGATGTCATGCATCCTCTTTTTCTTTTTGTACAAAGTACAGTATTTTATCGCAATCATCACTGGAATGGAAAACATCCCCGGCTTTCCTTACCCGTATGAGCAGAACATTGGGGCATACACAGGCATATGTGCTCTCGCAATTTGGGGAACGCGCAGACAGATTTGGCGGGCTTTCCATGGTGCCTTTTTTAGGCGGAAACAGACGGGAGATGAGGCAGAACCAATGCGTTATCGGACAGCTTTTTTAGGCATTTTATTTGGCGGGATATTTCTCGTCGGGTTTGCCATGCGAGGGGGGATGGCGTTGTGGATTGCCGTGCTGTTTTTCGCCGCTCACTTCGTAACGATTGCCATTCCCCTAACGCGCATTCGTGCACAGATTGGTTTCCCCATCCATTCGACCACTTTCATTGGACCACACCATAGCCTTGTCAGTTTACTTGGCACGCGAAGGATCGGGGGGCAAAATCTCACATGGTTCTCCCTATTTTTCTGGTTCAATCGGGATAATCGGAGCCATCCGATGCCGCATCAGCTCGAAGCATTTAAGCTTGCTGAGCAGGGGAATCTCGACGTGAAAGGATTATCTCGTCTGATGCTCGCGTTGATTGTTATTGCGATGCCGCTGTGCATCCTGATGTTAGTGGACACGTTCTTTGAACTCGGCGTGGATAGCGGCAAAGTTGGGGGACAGATTAACAGTTTTGGCGGACGTGCCTATCGCTTTCTCGACGGTTGGCTCTCTTCGCCGCAAGACTCTGACACCGCACACATTGCCGCGATGACAATCGGGTTTTTTGTCACGATTGCCCTCGCAGCCGTTCGCACTCGGCTCTTCTGGTGGCCCATTCACCCACTCGGTTATGGGGTTTCCTTTCACATCCATCTGTTTTGGGCGGCGTTCATCATCAGTGCCGTTGCCAAGTGGAGCTTGCTAAAATATGGCGGAATCGGACTTTATCGTAAAGCCATTCCACTTTTCCTTGGGTTAGCGTTAGGCGATTTTGTGGTTGGAAGCTTTTGGAATATCTTGAGCATTATTCTTGATCGACCGACATACACATTTTATTATTAGATTCGTAAAGACAAGATACAAGGGTGAATCTTGAATCCGTGCATAAAATGGATTTTGGCTGAATAAGATGCAAAAGGGCACCTTATGGACGTTCGCAGTATTTGATGCTCGTCTAAACTCGTACGTTAATTCTTCACCTACCGATA
>JADFGN010000391.1 GCA_022567695.1 Candidatus Poribacteria bacterium
CCAACGTCCCACACGAGATTGCAGAACGCCTGATAGCGAGCAACCACGTAACGCCAAAACACGTCGTCCTCCGGCGAGCGACGCGCTGGCCACCGGACGCTTTTGTTTTGAACCTGAATCATGAGGTGAACCACGATGCCTCTGTTGTGTAGGTAGCGCATCAATCGATCGAAATCCGCAAAAAAAACGACGTTGAGCGTACTGTGGTTGGGTTCGTCGTTACTCCCACCGAAGGGGTACATCGCCGGTGGACTGAAAATATAGGCTGGGTCTACGGGGCGTTCATCACTATTTTGCCGCGTGGAAAAACCGGTGTGCGCATACAGGTTCGTCACGATATAGTTGAAACCGTGTTCGGCAATCAGGTCGATGTGTCTGTGGCACCGTTCCGCATCGGCTTGATGATAGCTGAACAGCCAGTCACATTCAAAACCGAGAGGCACAAAGGGAGTGGCGTCACTAAAAGAAAACTTCTGGCGATGTTGTGGGTCAATTTGCAGGACGCCGTGTAGATTCGCGTTTTCGTTGGGCACACATTCGATGTCATCCAACACAATGTTATTCAGCGCCGGATGGTCAGATGAAGTTCGTCCATGCCAGACGCCTTCGCAGGTAGGACTGAAGCGAATTTTCCAGCCATCTCCATCGTAAAAGCCGGGCAAGTTTTCGATTTTTTCGCCCGACTCGTTTTCGAAGGTGGCACTTAACTGAACGGAAAATGGGTTGTCATGTTGTGCTGCGCTTTTGAGAGAGAAATCATAGATGTGGTACCGTTGAATGGTATGTTTTGCCATGCACTATTTCCTTTTGAGTAATCAATACAAGCTTTTCAGTTATCATCCGATTGCGCGATGAGACCTAACCCCCAGCCCCTTCCCTACCCCTACCCCTCCCCGAAACGGAGAGGGGGGAAAGAGGGAAGGGGAGCCTTCTCCCCTCTCCTCGTAGGAGAGGGGCCGCGGGGGAGAGGTTTTGATACTCTCTAAGTGAAAAAGTCGTATAATCAACTTGCTTCACGCATCTGTTTCTCGATGTCAATGTCGAGATTGCCTTCGACCCATTTGTTTGGTGCGACATCGATTTCATACTTCGCAAAAATGCGATCGATTTCGTATCTAATCTCTTCGTCAAGATTCCATTCCATTGCGCCCATGTTCTCCTCAACTTCTGCAATGTTTCTGGCTCCGACGAGGGCCGTACTTACCGCCGGATTGGACAATACCCAATTGAGCGCAAGCTGCGGAAGCTTTCTACCGATTCGTTCCGCGATGGTTTTAATCTCGTTGACAGCTTGGATATTCCGTTTGAAAACTCCTGGAGCAAACAACCTCAGCGAAAAATTCCCACCGCCTCTCCTTCGCCAATCATTGTTGCCAAACGCTGTGTCCTCCGTGAACACCCCCGCCAGCAAACCATAAGCGAGTGAACCATATATCATGACGCCGATGTTGTGCTCGCGTGCATACGGAAAAATCCATTTTGCCATTCGGCGGTCGAACAGATTGTAGCCATACTGTAAGACATCAACCCGTCTTGCTGCCATGCACCGCTGAATTTCATTGGGCGTAAAATTTGACAACCCAACGTAGCGGGCTTTTCCCTGTTGCACAATCTCTTCTAAAGCTGCCATCGTTTCATCAAACGAAGTGTCGCGGTCAGGCCAGTGGACAAGATACACATCGACATAATCGGTGTTCAGCCGCTTCAAGCTTCCCTCAATCGCTGTGTGAACCATTGAGCAACCGCCATCACGTCCTTGTTCATAGCCGATACCAAACTTTGTAACGAGGATAATTTCCTTTCGTCGGTTCCCCAGTGCTTTTGCCAAAAATTCCTCAGAGCGACCCTTTCCGTAGTCCTCGGCAGTATCAAAGCAATTGATGCCGAGGTCTATGCCGCGGTGGACGGCGTTGATGACATCCGATTCTTCGATTGAACCGTAAGTTCCTCCCATTTCCCAACAACCAAATCCAATTGCTGAAACTTGTAGATCTGTCTTTCCAAATTGGCGATATTTCATAGCACAACCTGTTCCTTTCTGTTTTCCAGTTGGTTTAATTATCTTATCTTATCACAGAATCGCGTCGCGGTCTATGAAAAATTACAGATTTTCAAAGTTGGAGAAAGACCATTGACAATCATTCTAATTTTCCATATAATGACGTGGCTCCAATTTGTCAGCAATTCGGTTCTTAGCCTCGATATCAATCGGGATTTACACCGGACATGCCAAAGAGGACACGCAATGATTCATAAACCTTCCTATTCAAGTTCTATTCTCTGGCTTACATTCCCCGCAAGGTGAAAAAAATGAACGGCAAACAGTTCGGACTTGGTTATATCCTGGTGATTTGTGTTAGCTTATCCGGTTGCCTTATCGCCGAGAATTTATCAGGGTTATCAAACCAATGGAGCGAAAATTTCGCGCTTTCGCCTTATGGCACCGTAGCGAATCATCCGTCCCTCAATGACGGCAACTTAGAAACGGTCGGGGTGATTCACCCGGTAGACGGTGAACGGGTTTTAACCCTGAAATTTGAAAGAATCAAACAGGTTCATAAAATCGTCATTCACAATGATAATCTGTTTCGATTTAATGTGGATTACCTTGATGCAAAGACCCAAGAGTGGAAAACCATCCATGAAGTACGCCAACGCCGCAATATCGGCAAGGAGCGTACCAATACAAAATATGTCATTGATAGATTGAACTTCAAGACCGACACGATTCGGATTAATGTGTTGCGAACCGTTGATGACCGCGTGGTTTCAAGGGCAACGATAGGAGAGCATGACAGAGTGGTCAATCGGGTGAGGGGGCGACTCGGAGGACGGTATGTCGAAGAGTTCCACATTTTGAGTCCATCAATGGCAAGCGTCCGCGAGATCGAAGTTTATCATCTCGTGAAGAAGTAAGCGTTCAGGGAGAGAAACAAGGATACAAGATGCAGGGAGGGAGACGAATGCGTAATGTCAGATCCGTGACTGTTGTCATTCTGAGTTTCCTCACATTTGTCAGCTTAAGTACAGGAGAGAAGGGCAACTTCACGATTTCATTCACGGAGCGCAGTCCTTTGAGTGAAATTGAGACCATCAAGGCGCGTTTGGGAAATCGAATGATTCAGTTAGAATTGGCAGAGCGCAGGGATGCGCCTTATGACCTTTCCAAAGAACTGTTCGAAGTATATGTTCCCACCGATAACCAACCGGGCACGCGGTACGGTTTGGTTGTCTGGATCCATCCTCAAGGCTCCGGGAGAATTCGCGAATCCTACAAGCCGGTCATGGACGAACATCATCTTATCTGGATTGCGCCGAGTAAATCCGGTAATAATCTCCCGCTTTGGCATCGAATCGCTCCCGCAATTGATGCTGTCCATAACATGAAAAAGCGGTATAATATTGACCCCGCGCGGGTGTACGTCGGTGGATTTAGGGACGGCGCTCGATCTGCCAGCTTCTTGGCGGTTGCCTATCCAGAACTTTTCCACGGCGGATTTTACCTGCACGGTGGTTATTACTTTAGAAAGATTGCGGTGCCAACGGAGCCGGGGCGTTACTTCTACCATTTTCAAACCCCACCCCCAAATACCCTCAAACTAATCAAGCAGCGGAACCGATATGTCCTGCTCTCCGGCGACCACGACCTTCACCGTAAAGCAGAGATTCTAGTGAAAGCCACTTATGAGGCCTATAAACGGGGAGGCTTTTCACATGTGGCGTATATCAAGATTCCCGGAATGCGTCGCGGGTATCCAAATCCAGCTTGGTTCGGGAAATGCATTGCCTTCTTGGAACATCCTTCTCAGTTGACTGGTACCATTGAAGATAACGTGCGCAATGAACCGGCGCAACCATCGTTGTTAGCAAATCGGCGATCTCCGTTTGCCCAAAGGGATAGGCGTCGGACATTTCTTGCAGAAACCGAACGCCTGCTGAGTCCTAAAAAAGTTCGGCAGGTGGATGGTGTTGCGGCAAAGCCCACTCAACCAACGTCTCCCTCCACGCCTCAACTTCGCGAGAGAGAGGTCGAGGAATTGCGCCTATCGCCAGGAATGCAAGTTCGCATTGACGCGCCGGAGGCGAAGAGCTATTTTCTGGTTTACGTCCCTTCAGACTATACACCCAATCGTCCGTGGCCGGTGATCTTCTGCTACCATGGATACAGCGGTTCGGCAACCACATGGCCGTTCAGACAAGTCACAGGCGGAAAGGGATTTATCATTGTCGGGATGAATTACGCAACAACCGATTATCACAAGCAGTTGCCTTACGAGAAAACCGGGCCAGAGAAGGCTTATTTTAACGAGGCGTTTGCTTTTATTTTATCTCACCTACGCATTGAGCCAGAATTCGTGTTCATGGGCGGGTATAGCCAGGGCGGATATTCCACGACTGTTTTGGGTGAACAAATGCTCGAGCGGCTCGCCGGACGGCTTGTCCTCGGTGCCGGACGCACTCACGTTGATCGGTTTCCACCGCCAGCAGACCTGATTCGCGGTCATCCCGTCTTTTTCGGTGCCGGAGAATTGGACGACCCGCATTACCTTCGAGCAAAGCGGGCGGCGCAACTTTACAGAGAGTGGGGTGCGGATGTGACCTTCGAAGGCTGGCCAGATGAAACACATGGGCTTTCCAATAAATGGCAAGAGAAAACGAAGATGCTCGACTGGTTGATTGCCAAAGGCCCGCTCAAGCAGGCTGAATCCATGTTTTCCCAAGCTCTTGTTGCGGAAAATGAGGGTAAGCTAGGGCAAGCCTTTTCCATGTACGATCAAGCCTCCAGAATTTTGCCGGACAACGAACTGTGCAATGAGGCAACGACCTCTGCCGAAAGGTTATTCCAAGACGCCCACGCCCAACTCGCCGAAGCCGAAAAAGCCATGAACGGCAAACCATATCGGCAAGCTGCGGCGCAGTTGAACCAGATTGCGGAAACTTATCAAGGTTCCGTTTTCGCAGAACTTGCCCAAAAACACCTCAAGGATTTGTTGAACACCAAGGCGGACGAATTGGAAGCGAAAGCGCATGCCGCCGAAGAAACTGAGAATTACAAGAAATCACTACAATTTTATCAACTCTATCTCGGTTATTTTTCCGGCTCCGAACGCTATCAAATTGTCAAGGCTCGCATGAATGCGCTGAAAGCACAGATGAAGGTTAAGGAGAAGTAAGCCATGTACGGACGGAGGTCTCGCCAGCTTACAAGACTATTCAACAATTCGTCAAAAAAGAGACGTGTGAGAAGGTCAGAAATTGGGAAAACACGGAAACAGAGAAATAGAACAGAACTTCAACCGCAACCTGCACCCCTCTCCCCTCGCACCAATCCGCTCCCGCCGGGAAGCCCCATCCGCAATCGAATCACATTTACTTCATGGGGGCTTTCACTCCTTCTCAATGTGGTGATGTTATTTCTGTTGGCATTGTTGCCCCAGCGATTTCAGATACTGCCAGAAAAAGGGATGCAAGTGGATGTCATTTCTCTGCCGGACCAACCGACCCCAAAACGCCGTGTTGTTGCACGACGTATAAAGCACGTCAGCCAACCTATCAAAATTTCCGCTTCACAGAGCCTATCTGCACCAGCCCGTGCGACACCGCTTACCACGCACGTCCGAAACATCGTTCGATCGCCAAACGAAGTGGCATTGACCACTCCTGATGAAACCATGCTGGCAGATAAAATCAACCTTCCTGTCGATCTTGTATCTCGTGGGAATATTTCAATTCAAAACAGGCCAATGACTGCCGGACTGAGTACCTCACGCACAACAGGGCAAGCTATTGATGCCCCCAAACGTTCGGAGGGCTTTCTTGAAAAACTTCGAAATGAAGTCGGGGAAGCACCACAAGCAGAAGTACATGGTTCCGGTGAGGGAGTCACGGGTTATTATCACATCGCAACCGTGCAGTATGAAGATACCGCAGATGCGATGCGAGCGGAGGCTTTGAGCCGTCTGGTGATGGGGATGAATCGATGGACGAATATTCGCACACAACTCCTTCCCGAAAGCACACCACTTGCTGACCCAGCCATCCAACGCATTCCACTGGTATATATCGCTGCCAAAAGCGATTTTTCCTTTTCGGAAAAGGAACGCGCCAACCTACGAACGTATTTGCAAAATGGCGGAACTTTGCTCTTTTCCGATGTTTCTCCAGAATGGGGAACGCAGGGACCAGTTGCAAACTCCATCCGCTTTGAACTCTGGAAAATCCTCGGCGATAATTCTAACCTTCGTCCGATCGATCGGGAAGATTCGGTCTGCACAAGCTTCTTTCGATTCAAGAAAGGCGTACCTCGCGCGGACAAAAAGCGTGGTGAATTTTATGCACTCTGGCTAGATGGTCGCATCGCTGTCTTCTACGATGCGGCGGGGCTAGGCTTGAAGTGGATGGAAGGAAATAAGAATGAAAAGTGGCTTCAATGGGGGGTCAATCTGATTGTGCATACGCTTGTCTCTGCGCAACCGTCTCACTAAAAAGCTGATTCATCTCCTACAGTTTCTTCTCACAGCGGCCTAGTAAGTACCCGGACAAAATTAAATTCATAACTTGTGAGTCGGGTTTATGACTGGGATGCTCGACTTGAGTCGAGAAGCCGCTTCCCCGACTCAAGTCGGGCATCCATAATGACGCGAATATGAAAATAATTATGTCTACCTACTTATCATACGGTGTAAGTTTTTCCTATGTTTTGTAGCAGAAATCGCCAGATTTCTGCTGACCGGGAAGTCTTGCGACTTCCGCTACCAGGGATTTATTTCCGCCCAGCGGCTCTAGAACTTACATGAAAAAACGGTTACTGAGGAAACGAAGCACGAAACACTCCATCACTTGTGCCAGCATAGAGCATCTCCCCTGAAACGGTTAATGCCCGTACATTACGGTTTTTCAATCCTTCATTGACAGCTGTCCACGAGTCACCACCATCCGTCGATTGGGAAACCCCTTTGTTTGTGCCGGCATAGAGCGTTGTCCCTAAGACAGCTAGTGCCTGGACATTCTTGCTTACCAATCCGTTATTGACGGCAATCCACGATTTGCCTTTATCTGTTGAGCGAAATACCCCTTTGTTTGTACCGGCGTAGAACGTCGTCCCAATCGCTGCTAATGACCGAACATCAGCGTCTAAACCTCCATTAACAGCCTGCCAAGCATCGCTGCCACTTGCCAACCGAAAGACGCTTCCACTTGTG
>JADFGN010000392.1 GCA_022567695.1 Candidatus Poribacteria bacterium
GCGGTTTCGGGCACAATCGGTTCCCGTGATTGGCCGGACTCAGGATGGCAGGTTTTGGCTTGATGTGCGGACGGTGTTCGATAAAGAATTCGATTGGATTATTGAGGCGGCGAAGGACATGAAAGGAGGTATTCACTGATGTCTAAAATGTATATCGATAAAATCGTGTTCATTATAATGGTCAAGATAATTCTGGCTATGCTTGCGTTCTCCCCTTCGCTTGGGGCGAATTCTTGGACGTGGATAGAGGATTTCGAGGATCTAAATCATTGGGAATTGGCTTCGTATTCCGCGTCCGATCGACGGAACGTTTGGTGGGTTGAAAACAACCATCTACATGGACAGATATATCAACGACCGCTGCCGACTGGACCACTGCCGTGGCCTGTCAGTGCAGGAGAACCTGACTTTGGGCAAAGAATTCTGCTTTTTAAAGGTATTCCCGCCAAGTTTACCGAGTTTACTATCAGTTTCACCTTTGTGAGTCGAGAACAGGCAGGAGTGGCATATAACCGATCGCCTATAACGGGTTTGCTTGTCGGTGGCATCCAATCATGTACGCATGCTGGTGAAGAGCTACTCGAAAAATTCGGCAAACGGAACCATGGATTCTCGTGTGACCTGCTTGAACCTGAAGAACGTCCCTTCATGTTCTATCTCTTTGATGTCTTCTTTATCCAATTTCGTGCTTTCTCTCATTTTGCATTCGGTAACGCCATGCATAAGAGCAGTTTTACTGAGCCTTATACGGAAATCCGGGAAACCAAGCAGATGGAGATCCATTTCAAGCAAGGGCATTTTCAACTCTTCTCGAACCAGATGCTTGTCTATGAATTTACTGATCCCGATTTCGAGTTTGTCAACCAAATCGGATTTTTCATGCGGTGGGAAAGAACAAGCATAGAGATTGCAAACTTAAGAATGTCAGGTCGAGAGGTAGATAGTGTTGCAGTAGACTATCAAGGTAATCTTGCAAGTACTTGGGCAGAAGTCAAGCAGGGAAAGTGATTAAGTTTTCACTGTGGTTTATTGCGGAATACACGCGATATGGGAGTGGCAACACGAAACATCGCACACTTTTCTCGCATTGCCAACCTTCATGTCGAGGATTGGACTCGTTAAAAGATTTCTTAATACAGGATAAAACATCATGCGACACGTTATCATCGGCACTGCCGGCCACGTTGACCACGGAAAGACGGCGCTTATTCGTGCCCTGACAGGGATTGAAACCGATCGGCTCAAGGAAGAGCAAGAGCGTGGACTCTCCATTGAGTTAGGCTTTGCCTACTTCAATCTGCCGGACGGTTCGCGGGCGGGAATCGTTGATGTCCCCGGACATGAGAGGTTTATCCGAAATATGCTCTCCGGGGCGTATGGGATGGACATTGTTCTCTTCGTTGTCGATGCAAAGGAAGGTGTACAGGAACAGACGTTGGAACATCTTGAGATCCTCGATTTGCTTGGTATCTCAACGGGGATTCTCGTAATAACCAAAGTGGATTTGGTAGACTCGGGTGCGCTGGCGGAATCGACGGAGATGTCGCAGGAGATGTTGGTTGGCACAACGCTTGAGAGCGCACCGACTGTTCATGTGTCATCGATCACGGGCCAAGGAATCGATGAACTTAAACAGATGATCGTCGATCGGGTGGACGCTGTTGCCAAAGAAGAATCACGCTTTGCAATTCCGCGCCTTTACGTAGACCGCGTATTTACGATGCAGGGCTTCGGTGCTGTTGTGACCGGGACCTTAATCGGAGGGACAATTCAACGCGAACAGCGACTGATGATTTTGCCGCAAGGACGTGAGGTCCGTGTCCGTGGCGTGCAGGTGCATAACCAATCGGCGGAAGGCGCGTATGCCGGACAGCGAACGGCGTTAAATCTGTCGGGGATTGCCGCCGAGGAAATTGAGCGTGGAGATGTGCTTTGTCCAATCGGGTTCTCCGAGGCGACGGATAATATCGACGTATCTCTCAACCTTTTGTCGTCATTCCCGAGAATGCTTGAACACTGGACACGCCTACGATTTTACCTCGGCACGAGCGAGACGTTCTGCCGTGCGATTCTGCTAGTGGAGGACGCCGTTTTGCCAGGAGACACAGCGCAAATTCAACTCCGCCTGGAAAAGCCAATTCTCGCCTTCAGGGGCGATCGGTTTATCGTCCGGGATTTCTCAGCGCAGTACACCGTTGGCGGCGGGCAAATCATTAACCCATTTGCGCCACGACACAAGCGATTTACCGAGGAAACGTTGGAGCTTTTGGATGATTGGGAGCGTGCAAACGATGCAGAAGTTGTCGATTTGGTTTTGGCACAAAGCCCTCAACTCTGCGTCTCGGAAGATTTTCTCCACTACTATTTGCGCTATTCGGACGCAGGCATACGACGTTTTCTTAAAGAACTTGAGCAAGATCAAAAGGTTGTGAGTTGGAGTGGTGGAACTTTGCTGGTTTCAGCGGCAGATCGGACAGAAAGAGCGCAAACAGAGCTCATCAACGCTTTGGAGACGTTTCATGATCAGAATCCACTGGCACCGGGCCAAAACGTCGCACAGCTTCGCCTTCAGATTGGATTAGACGAAGTGGCTTTTGAGAAGATTGTGGCTAGCCTGGTACGGAAAAAACAGATCGCCAAAGATGGAAATTTCCTTCGCTTGACATCGCACCACATCCAGTTTTCGGGAGAGGTCGAAGCGGTCAAAAAGAAGATCGAGAAAGTCTTTTTGGATGCAAAATTGAACACGCCAAGTCTGGGAGAATTGACGGCGCAACTTTCCGAATACCCATCCCAATCCATCCAAGAGACCTTTTACGCCCTACTTAATCTTGGACGGTTCATCAAAATCAGTGATGGGCTCTTTATTCATGCGGACACGTTCGACAAGCTCTCCAAATTGCTTACCAATTATCTGGGTGAAAATGGTATAATAACGGTTGCTGAATTCCGTGAACTCGCCCAAACCTCGCGAAAATACGCTGTTCCTTTTCTGGAATATTGCGATGGGCAAGGCATCACCATTCGCGAGGAAAATCATCGACGCTTGCGAAAATCGGCGCAACGCGAATCGTAAAGTGTCGTCTGTAACCTGAATTTAATTGACTCAATTCTGTTGGGAGAGGATAGGGTCCGGTGGCCCTACTGGTCTTCAAAACCAGCTTGTCCATGCAAATGGATTGGTGGGTTCGACTCCCACTCTCTCCCGCCATGCTTTCCTTTCTGTATACTCTCCACCAATAAAGCTACGGTTTCTGGGTCAACCGAGGACGCCAACATTTCCTACCCCCGCCGGCTTTGCTTCCTATTTCATTTCAGTGGATAGCGGACTGAAGTTGAATCTTTGGTCTTAGGTCCTTGATATCCTTCATAAGGTCTGTTTGATTGTCGCTCTCCGATCCATTCTTGCTTCGCTCATCTTGCTCTAAAAGCTCCTCCAGAGACTGATTTGCTTTAATAGTAAATCCTGCATCTTTGATCATCCGCAAAACCTGTATTCTTGATGTTCCCTTAGCGTTCAGGTAGCCATCCACAAAAAGGGAGTTGGCCGGATAAAGTGCCATGACCTCCATACTCCGCAGGTGTATTTCGCGACCACCTGCCACTCGAATTTCGGCCTCCGGATTTAAAAAACGAAACAAACACAAGACTCTCAGGCAATATTCTGGCGTTAGGGCTGGTTCGGCGGAAAGCACATTTCCCGGAATGGGGATTAAAAAATTGACAGGAATTGATTGCACTTTGAGCCGTCGTAATGTTTTAGCGACTTCAATGACATCATCTGTGGTTTCACCCATACCGACGATGATTCCAGAACACAATTTAATCCCCACCTCTTCTGCCGCATTGAGCGTATTGATTCGGTCCGCATAGGTGTGGGTTGTGCAAATGTTGGAGTAATGGGCCTCTGAAGTATTCAGATTGTGATTGAGTCGATCCAAACCCGCTTCCTTGAGCGTCTGTGCATCTTCCCTCTTAATCAAGCCCACAGAAAGACAAACTTGGATGGGATATTGAGATTTGATTTTTTGAATCAACTTTGCCAAATGCGCGACACGCTTTTTCGATGGACCACGACCGGACAAAACCATACAATAGCGGTAAGCCCCTGATTCGTAAGCGTCTTTGGCTTCAGCCAGAATTTCTTCTTCCGGTTTAAGAGGGTACGCCTCAATCTTTGCATTTGATGACTTAGCTTGAGCACAGTAATGACAGTCTTCGGGGCAGTAGCCATTTTGGGCATTACTAATGATATGGAGTTGCACCTCTTTACCCGTGTATGTCTTACGAATTTGGTATGCCGCATCAAGTAAAGGGAGAAGTTCTATCTCCGGTGAAGTTAATATTTGCACACAATCAATGTTAGAAAGGATTTCTCCTCGCAAACTTTTTCGGACGAATTCATCGTAAAATGTTCTTTCCATTTATCATCCCCTCGCTATTCATTTCAGACAGAGAAATTCTATCACGAATATCACAGGTGGGCAAGCAATAAGAGCGCGTAAGTAGATGGACAGAATTACTTTTATACCAACCCACGTTAATCGAAGTCACATCCATGAAGATTTGAAGTCGAAGTAATATCAATTTAATTTTGTCAAGGTACTTATATCACCAAATCGACAAAATAGAGTTGACAAACGAACTGCCGTGTTGATAGAATGACCTTTTATGGGTTGTGCCGCGCTCCTGCCCCCAATTGAAATTTCGCATGGCCCAAAGCGGTTTGCCTCGAAGCGGAATGACCGTGTAAAATAATGACAAGCATCGAAATCGATTTATTTGAAAGGGCGGAACTGAATGCAACAACAGCTTGCTATCGTTATCATTGGGATAAGTTGTGTGCTATTGGCATGTGGTGATGAAGCTAAAGAGCACTATAATCGAGGAGTGAACTACCAAAAGCAAGGCAAAATTGACGAAGCGATTGCGGAGTACAAAATGGCTATCCGCATCGAACCAAACTCTGCAATGACATATAGCAATCTAGGAGTTGCCTACCTCTGGCAAGGCAAGTATGACTTAGCTATTGGGCCCTTTAAAAAGGTTATCAGTCTCAATCCGACCCTGAACTTAAATAATATCGTGGGAGCCAAGGCGGCGAACATGTTTTTTGCAGGAACGCATTTCAATCTAGGGTTTGTCTACGAAAAGCAAGGCAAGGATGACTTAGCTATTGAGGAGTACAAAAATGCTATCAGTCTCAGCCCGGACGGTGCAAAGGCGCATGTCGGTCTGGGGCTTGTCTATCACAAGCAAGGTGAGGATGACCTCGCAATTGCAGAGTACCAAAAAGCTGTCCACGCCCTACCCAAATATGCATGGGCGCACTACAATCTCGCCGGTGTCTATTCTCTCAAAAAGGAAAAGGCATTTGCGATTGTATCCCTTCGGAAAGCTATATCTCATAATAGCAGTTGGATTGAACAAGCCAAAATTGATAGCGATTTTGATAATATCCGTCAGAGTTCGGAATTTCAGGCACTTATCTATCCATAATCAATAACGAAGTTCGTAAGCGTCAAACTCTTTACCCATAAGGTTTCCTCCTTGCGCACAGTATTCTTGACGCTTACGTTAAGTAGGTATGCATAAAATATCAGGTTGGTTGCTTATGTTGGCACGATTTTTATAACAAAGAAAACGAGAGGAGTAAAAACATGAAATTCCTTTTGTTGAAGCAGACAGCACAGACACCAAATTGGCGGAGAAGTTTTGTTGGGCTGCTCATGAGCCTTGTCCTGGTATCGGCAAGTTCAGCACAACTTGCTAAACTGAAGATTGCCTTTAACTCCAACCGCAATAAAAACATTGAGATTTATGTGATGAATGCCGATGGGACAAGTCCCGTCAACCTTACCAATCACATAGCCGCCGAGGACGCTGACCCTGCTTGGTCGCCGGACGGGACGCAGATTGCCTTTGATACAGCCCGCGAAGGCAACTTTGAAATCTACGTGATGAATGCTGATGGGACAAATCCTGTTAATGTCACCAATCACCCATTAGGTAATGACGCTTTCCCCGCTTGGTCACCTGACGGGACGCAGATTGCCTTTCGCTCTAACCGCAATGGTGACCTTGAAATCTACGTGATGAATGCCGATGGGACAAATCCCGTCAACCTCACCAATAACCCAGCCAATGACGATTTTCCCACTTGGTCACCTGCACCACTGGCAGTTTCGTCAAATGGGAGGTTGGCAACAACATGGGGAAGCATCAAAAACGATAAGTAGATGAACATAAGTTTTCGGACATTTTCCATCCCGATGTATCCCCCTTCTCAAAGAGGAATCAAGACGAATTCAAGAAACGTACAGAAATTTATGCTCGGTTGACTCTCTATCGATGCAATACACTGTTTCTCGCCACAGAGTGGTATTCAAAAATCTCTGAATTCTTGTGTCACTGAATGTCTGATTGCATTTCCGTAATAACGCCATGAATCCCTTTCGACTCTTTTATTGTCTTATCTGCCTGATTTTCCTGCTTTTTGTCCTCCCATTGAGTAACGCGCAAACCCCTCCTCAAGCCACGATTATCAGTGGTCCTAGCGGCATTACAGAATACGAAGATGTCACCTTTTGGTGGATTAATGACTCGTTCACTCCGATCATCGGGTACTATTACGAACTCGATAATCGTGGGCGTGTTTTTACGGAATCGAACCGTGTATCATTCTTCGGGCTGGATGCAGGGACTCACACCTTCCGCGTCAGTGGCGTTGATGCAAATGGGGTTGAAGATGAAACGCCTGACGAACGCCATTTTCAAGTCGGACTCGTTCCACAAATTGAGCTTGAATTTAACGATGTCAGTTCACTTTCCACCTTTGTGAGACTGAATCATCAACTGCGTGGAGCAAGTATTAACGAAGGCGATCTGGATTGGTATAAGTTTCAAATTCCCCGCGATGGCCATTTGATTTCGATTTGCTTAAAGCGGGCAGGTGGAATTGGTCAAACAACCGCCCAAGTGTATCGCGGCTCAACGTCAGATACGAATAAGATCGCCGAGTTGATTGTAGATGAATCGAACGCTCAACGCGAGTGCATTACGCTCGGTGTCGTAGAAGGGGATTATTTCATTCTTGTTCAGGCGCAAACGGTCGATGCAGATTTTGACGAGTATTTTTTGACCGTTCCTCTCGTTTC
>JADFGN010000393.1 GCA_022567695.1 Candidatus Poribacteria bacterium
CCGATACTGTAAAGAGTTTGGGGATACCGATCTACCACGATGCCGACTGGCGTCTAGCGATTCTACAACCCGCCCCACCTCAACCTTCTGAGGAACATAACGATGAACTCACGAAGGACACAAAAACAGATCCGCCAAGTCAGCCGACTCAGAAAAGGAAGACACTCAGCGAAGAAGGGCTACGGCTTTCGGGGCGGCAGATTGCCGAATCAGTATCTTCAGAGACGACGCAAGAACCTACTCCGGATGCAAGAGAAACAAAGATGGATTACCCTCCTGAGTATCTTGTCACCGCGCTCGTGCCGACTTATAATTCCGAACGCTTTATGCAGGGGCTGTTGGAAGACCTTGAATCCCAGACCATCGCGGATCGGATGGAAATCGTCATTGTAGACACCGACTCACCGACGAACGAAAAAGCTATCGTCCAGGAATTCCAACAGCATCATGACAACATCGTGTACGTGCAGGTGAGCAAACGTGAAAATTCACATGCCGCGCTGAATCGCTGCCTTCGACTCGCCAAAGGCAAATACGTTACCCTCGCCTGTACCGACGATCGCCACAAATCAGATGCTTACGAACGTATGGTTGCTGTGCTAGAGTCCAAACCGGATATCGGCCTCGTGTACGCCAACTGTTACGTCACGATGGGCGAGAATGAGACGTTTCGCGAGCATACCCGTGCGGGAGCATATTGCTGGATCGACTTCGATCGGCTGAGATTGCTTCATGGTTGCTTTATGGGACCGCAACCGATGTGGCGCAGAAGCCTGCACGAGAAGTATGGATATTTCGATGAGAACATCATACAACCGGGCGACTGGGATCTTTGGCTACGCTTCGCTGAAGGAGAAACTTTTTTGCATATCGATGAATTCCTGGGGTTGTACTTATACTCACCAGACAGCAGGGAACATCGGGAACCTGAACTTTCTCAACATGAAACCGAGTTAGTCCGTCAACGCTACATGCCTCGGGAAACGGAATTGCGCGAAAGGGAACAGCGGGCATTGCTCAAACAGCCGGCTCAGTCTGGAATCATGGCAATCGTTGTGCGAAGTACAGCGTCACATGAGCGGGTCGAAAATTGCGTCGAACAACTTTCGCGTTATTCGCCCACTTCCGAGGAACTATTTGTAAAAGTTGTCAAAGCCCACGCTGACTTGGCTGAGAATGAGCTTGGGGTCAATGTCTCTCCAAAGAGCTTGACGGTGCTTGAAGCGTTAAATCAGGGAACGGCCTGGGAAGCGAAATATGTGCTATTGATTTCTCCCGACGTGGACCTTACCGAAGGCGTAGTTGATGCCCTGCTGACTGTGGCTGAGTCGGACGATTCAATAGCTGCTGTCGGCCCAACATCCAACGCCGCTCCAGCACCTCAGCGTGTTGAAAGCAGAGACGTCGAACCCGAAAGCGAGCCTCAGAAGAACCTGACCTCTCCCCCGGCCCCTCTCCTACAAGGCGAGGAGAGAGAGCCAACGAGTAGAGTAAGTTTAGATTTTGAGATAGACTCTAAGTGGGAGGAGGTATCCTACCTCGGTGGTTTCTGTCTATTACTCAAGAGCCGGGCGATTCAGCAGGTAGGCGGTCTTGACGAAAGTCTGTCTTTGAATGACGCACTGTGGCAGCTATACACTCGGCTTCGAACTAGCAAATATAAACTCGCTTGCGCGCAGGAGGTATACGTGCTTCACGCCAAACTCACAAACGAAGAGGGCGCAAATTACGATGAACTGACCGCCGCTGAGATAGAAATGAATGCGAATGCTAAACGACTTTATGAAAGCGGGGATGTTCAAGGGGCAGAACGCATGTTCAAACGGGCGATCCAAATGAACCCAAACTTTGTTGAACCCTATAACAACCTCGCAGTCTTGTACTGGCAGGAAGGACAAACTGGCGCGGCACTTTATAAACTCACTGAGGCTTTACAAGTGGATGCCAATGACGTTGGTGCGGTTGTGAATTACGGTCTTATCTGCAAAGAACTTGCAGCCCCTGATATTGCTCAGCAGATATTTGAGGCTTTTCTGCAAAGAAACCCCGATGCCACAGAAGTTCGGGAGTTGCTAGAGAACTGACAATTATCAATTTTGAGCGTTCTTCTGTAAAACATTGTTACGGAAGAAATATTTGCGATTGCCGTATTGCTCAACCCGCCATCGATCAAATCCTCTTTCAAACTCAACGACCTGATCTGGTTCACCAAGCCGCGCATGCAACTCTTCGATGGTACGAATATCGCTCTTGACAAGGCATCTCGTCAGGAAAGCAACGCCCGACAAAACTGCGACCAACGCCAGCTTTCCTGCCGTTTTGGTAGATATGCTGTGCGCGGAGGGAACGATGGCAGATAGGAGCGCAATGATCAGCATACAGCAGATTAGTTTTCTCATTTGATTCATCAATTATCAATTTCTCGGAACCACTTCTGGAAGTTTTTCGTGTGACTGCCTTTCCAAAATAACCTCTCGCAAGTGGGACATCGGTGAAATTCGTCATGGTTCTTGTAAACGTAATCAGGAACAACAGACCTAACTTCCGCTTTTGGTATGGGCACAATAAGCACATTGCAGCTAAGACATCGTGTAAAAAGGTGATTGCGCTCCGGTTTTAATCCAAGCGTTTGGATAACTTGCTGAAGCTGCTCAATCGCATCTTGGCTCTCAATCAAGAGACACTTTTCAGCCATGCGTCGCTCTAGAAAGCCACGATCTCGGGTCAAGATAACTCGTCCCTCGCGTAAAGCAAGAAGGGCAAGTTGGGCATCGGTGGCGGGTGAGCGGTAAGCGACGTCGTATCCCAGAATTCGTAGCCATTTTCCAAGTTTCGCTACGTTTTCATCAGCAAGGAATTTTGGATCTGGTAGCTCTATCATTGACTCAACCATACGCCATCAAAAGTGGCAATCCCGCCCCATCCGATATTGATGCAACGGACTTGAGGCTGGCAGAGAAAGTGGGACGGTAAGAAGTAAAGCGGAATTAAAAAATCTGATTTGTACAAATTAGATGGAGCTCCATCGGTATCTTGAGGGAGTCTCATTGCCAACAGGGCGATATCGGCAGATGCGTCTTTCAAAGCGCCCCCGAATTCAACGGGATTCGCAACCTGCAATCCGACATGAGAAAAAAAATCCCGTTTCAGCCGCATGGCAATTTCTTCACCGGTATTGTCCGGCAGGGAAGCATAGACCATTCGAAGCGAACGAGAACGCTCCTCGTTTGTATGCTTCAGGCGTCTGCGTGCCTTCGTCGGATTATAACGGTACGGGGAAGCTGCCAAAGCCAGTTGAGCGAATTCTGCGCCGTATTGCAACCGCAGAAGTGCATCAACATCAACTGCATACTTCAGGAAATTGTGCCACGCTTGCTGTCCTGAATCTTGAGATTTTGTATTGGGCAAATTGATGTAAAGATACACGCCAGTCGCGATGTCTGTCTGGATCAAGATCTCATTTAAGTTTTCACGTCGGCGTTTCTCTGCCTCTGTCAGCGGGAGATACAATGCATCTAGACCTCTCGATTCAAAATCAAACAACGCTTCACGGACATCTACATAATAACGGAAAATTACGCTGTCCACGTACGGTCTACCCCAAACGTAATTCGCATTCGCTGCAAGCTGTATTTCCTCCGCACTATACGACGCGACATGAAACCGCCCCGTGCCGATCGGTTGCGGATTTCCCTGCTTTGTAATCCACGCCATTGGTGCGGTCAATTTCGCCAGAAATTCAGGGTCGCCTTTCTTCAGAGTCACTCGGAGATGTTTTTCATCCAAGACCTCAATTCCTACAATTTCTTCAGTGGTATTGGTTCGATAACTGACTGCTCCTTCGATAGAGAACAAGGACATCCTCGATTCCATCTCTATCTCGCCTCGCCAGCTTTCCCGTACCGATCGCTCCCACGCACGTTTGATGTCAATCGCCCTCACAGGTGTCCCATCATGAAATTTCGCGTTCTGGGCTATTGTAAATCGCCAGACGCGATAATCCTCCGAGTGCCTCCAGCTTTGTGCAATTGCCGAGACGATTCTCCCAAAGCGATCGCGTTTCACGAGTCCTTCATACAAGTTTGCTGCGACCTGTGATTCGGCGAAATTCAGATAATTGACCCCATCCAGCGTTGTGACGCGCTGGAAGATTGCATGCCGCAGTTGACCGCCGAATCGTGGGTGAGGGGCAGATTCAACGGCACTCGACATCAAGCAGAAGCTGACACCGCAAAGGAATAAAAATATAGAGCGTAATGTACATTGCATAAGAAAGTAAACACACGAACGAGTTTAGGAACTGCAATTTAATAAGTTGGTCATTTAACCCCCTCTATTTATCTATCGTCTCCGGGCTCGCCATTTATTTATCGTCTCCGGACTCGACGATCCCCCTTCTCAAGGGGGAGAGCCTTTCGTAAGGGGGAGAACCTGTTCCCCTCCTTGCGAAGGAGGGGTTAGGGGAGGTCGAAAATGTATGAGTTATTTAGTTGCGATTCGTTATTCATTTTCAAAGTGAATCAAGCAGAAGATAATCTTTGGCGGGCAATGAGAAGATCGACCGTCTCCATCCATCCAGCAAGTCTAATCAGTTTCTGTTTAAAATCATCCCTTGACAAGAATCCGAGCCGATCGAGGAAATAAAGGCAACGGAGGTAGTATCCCGAAGATTCAGCGGATTCGATGTGGGCAAGGGTTGGTTGGATAGCACTAACAAGCGTTAGAAGGGGCCAAAGCACCTCAAGATCGTCCTCATCCGCTAGCATCTGCTGAATGCCATGTTCCCAATACTCACATTTCTCCAGAGATAGATGGAAGTGGGGTCGATCGCTCACAGAATTGACGTACGTGATGGTATCAAGAGCATCGGTGAGAAAGGATTCAATTTCTGGTACTTCGACGCGGTTTGCCCCCAAAGTTTCCATGCCGAGGGGATAGAGTTCAGGGGCATCTAAGCGTGCGCCAACTTCCTTCAAATCGATCATGAGCCGACGATGATTGGGAATCTCATTTAATAATAGCGAGGGGGTCTCGCCAGTCCAGAAGATTACGCAACGAACGTCCCACAGCGGCACATGCTCTTCTGCTTCAAACAGTTTCTGAATCTGCCCATAAAGCTGCTTGGCGGAATTTAGCAAACGTTGACTGCGGGCAATACGATACGAAGGGTGCCCATAGATTAAGCGAATGTCATCTTTCACCTGTTGGAGCCAATTTGTTGGATCGTGGATAATGATTCCATTGACAAGCTCGGATGCCAGAAATGCAGCGCTTAACAGATCTTCGCGAGTATCGAAGCGTCGTTTGGGCACAAACATCCATTCAAGTGGTACGCCCTGTTTGATTTCGTAATAGCTCGCCTCTGTCTCCTCCGCGGCAATCACAACACGCAGATCAACATCTGCATAAGCGGGAGGTGGATTTTTCGTCATTGAACCGCATACGAAGACACTGATGATATCTTCACGCTCTTGTGCCATTTGCTTGGCTGCGTTTGTAGCGACCTCTAAACAGAACTCTTTATCCATGATAAAAACGCAAAGGGGTTACAGTATGCTCACTGAAATTTTCAACGCCGCCATCCCCGCCTTTTGGAAAGCAGATCAATCTTTTTCTCCAAGCCATCCAAACGCTCCTCAATCCGCTGAGTATAGATTTGTAGCAAATCATCAATCGCCGTTATTAATTCAGGGCTAATAGACTTTGAGCTAGGAGAGGTTTGATCAGTACTTTTTGCCAGCGGGGCAGATGCTTTCTGAATCGAGTCTACTAGATCTGGTGGATAGCAGAAGCGAAGAACCCCATGTGCCTGCCCGTCCATCACAAGTTCAATGTCAGTCAACAGCGCTGTTCCTTTCAGATAAGAACTGGGGAGCTTTGCTACAGAATCTGCTATCGTCTTAAATTGGACTTCAACTTGTGGATAAACCTGTCTCCATTCTGCTGTGAAAGTCGTCAAAATCAGATTGACAAACTGCATCAGGGTAATTTTCTCAATATGTGTCAACGCACGGGGGGCAGCAATCTCGTCTTTCGATAAAGTGTAGTTTAACAACTTCGCCGTAACATGCAGGGCAAGCGAGGGCTGAATCCTAAGAATAAAATGCCCCTCTAGTGGCGGCATATCGATCAGGCATAGAAGCAGCGGTGCTTTCAATGTGTTGAGGAATTCTGGCCATTGAATCCTCTCAACACTGATGCACTCCATTGCAACTTCCGTCTTCATGAGTTTTGATGTTGGAAGCACCAATTGTTCCGCTATCTGCTGATGGAGTTGCCATGCATCTTCGATAAGATTTTCCGCGAAATTCAGAGCCATATAATACTCCCCAAAGCATTTATATTTTCCTTCCCTGCTGGATAAACTAAACACTCCTTTAATTTCTTACGGATATACGTCTGCACTGTTGATTCTTTATGACCAATTCTCTCCGCTAAATCCGCTATAACGATGGCTATAAGTGGCTTAGTGAAATACGCTGTCAGCGACTTTATCCAAAAAATTCCTGCCCAGCACTTTGTATCCTTCAGCGTTTGGATGTAAGTCGTCAGGAAGCAGGTGAGCATACGCCGGACTAAACACTTCGAGACCATCAATGTAATGAACGTTCCGATCGCCATGTGCCCGAAGTGCTTCTACCGCCGCAGCGACTTCTTCACGCATCAGTCTTAAATTAAAGCCGACCGCATTTCGATTTTCCTCTCGGGGCGCGGAATAGATCGGCGAAATGAGCGCGAGAGGTGTGTCAGGGTGTTTCTCGCGAATAATCTGAACAGAGCCGATGATTGCCGGGCGAAATGTCCGAGCGTTCAGAGTTGCACCGCCTTGGATGTTGATTCCGGCACAAATCGAGATGTAATCAGCGGGATGGTCACGAATCATGCGAGCAATCATCGCGTCGAGGTGGCATTGGCCGCCGTAGCCGAGGCAGATCAGATCGTACCCGCGAATACGAGCTACTATTGCCGGCCAGGTCTGGGTTGGCGAGTCGGCGGTACGGCAGTGAGTGATTGAGCTGCCGTAGGTAATCCAGCGTGGAGCGGTCGATCCGGGGGACGCGGTGACTTCCGCACCATTGTCAACCGTCAGTCCGCCAAGCCTGAACTCCCCGAACTGCGGAAGCCAGA
>JADFGN010000394.1 GCA_022567695.1 Candidatus Poribacteria bacterium
GGCGAAGCACGCTTGCAGACGTTTTTGACAGATGCTGATGGATTTTCGGTCGGTGCTTATTATGTGTATGTTGAGCGGGTAGTTTGAATGCAAGCTAGGACTCTCAAAATCTCGACAACTCCGAGAGTTATTTAGTAGCCGAATTTGCAAAAATTCGGATCTGAACGAGAGTAAATAAAGGAGAATTCAGTTCATGTACAAATGCGCCATTTTAGGTTGCCGAGGTCGTGCGCGTGGTCATGCCCGCGCCTATCAATATGTCAAACGCGGCAAAATTGCTGCCATCTGCGATATGAAGGAAGACCTCCTGAATCAATTCGGTGATGAGTTTGGCATTAACCAACGATACACCAACCTCCATGAAATGTTGGACAAGGAGAAACCAGACCTGTTGCACATTGTCACAGCCCCAGTTTCGCGGGATACCGGAGAACCGTTGCGCTTCCCGCTGATGAACATTGCTTCCGAACACGGCGTGCCTGCTGCGATTGTCGAAAAACCAATTGCGGTGATGGGCGAAGATTGGCGGCAGATTTCCGATTTAGCGAAAACCACGAAGACCAAATTCGTCGTGAACACGCAACTCAACTTTCACCCGCAGAATCTGGAACTGAAGCGAGATGTGACTGAAGGTAGAATCGGGACACTCAAATTTATCGAGGCGAGTGCCCGTAACCCGCCTGTCGATCAAGCACCGCATGTACTCCAACTCGTATCTTCCTACATCGACAACTCCCGCCCCGTCCAAGTCATGGGGCAGATCTCTGGTAGAAACCATCTCGATTCTGCACAACCCTCCCCTGATGATGCGACTGCACGGATTACCTACGAAAATGGAATTCAAGCATCGGTTGCATTTGGTCCGACGATGGCACCCCGTGTTTTGCCCGATACAAGCAATAACCGTCACAAGCGAGTTTGCGTTTTTGGGACGCGCGGATTTGTTCACTGGCGTTTCGAGAGTTGGGAGCGCAGCACGCCTGAAGGCGGCTACGAGGGTGGAGATCTCAGCTACGGCGATCAGGATGTTGTGGCACAGGGCGGACTGACGGAAGCGGTGTTCGATTGGCTCGATGATGACAACAATGTGCATCCAACGCACCTGGAACAGTCCTTAGCGGAATTCAATCTGCTTTTGGGCATCTATTACAGCGGCATGACACATGCACCTATCGACCTGCCTTTCGATCCGCCCGATCGGCTCATTGATTCTTTCAAGACATTACTACAGTGACAAGGAGATAACATCGTGTATAAATGTGCATTTTTAGGTTGCGGTGGACGAGCCCGTGGGCACGCTCACGCATACGAGTATGTCAAACGCGGCGAACTTGTCGCATTATGCGATATGAATGAACAGCTTCTCAACGCTTTCGGGGACGATTTTGGCATTGAGAAACGTTACACCGATATCCACGAAATGTTGGATAAGGAACGTCCTGACCTGTTGCATATCGTCACAGCACCGACGTTGCGCGGGAGCGGGGAACTCATTCGGCATTCGTTGATGAGCATTGCGTCGGAACACGAAGTGCCTGCCGCAATTGTTGAGAAGCCGATCGCGGTGGCGGCAGAAGATTGGCGACAATTGATGGAATTATCTCAAAATACCAAAACAAAATTTTGCGTGAATACGCAACTTAACTTCCATCCGCGCAATCTAGAATTGAAGCGCGATGTCACCGCGGGGCGAATTGGAGACATCAAGTTTATCGATGCCAGTGCCCGTTCAACGCCAATCGATCAAGGGCCGCATGTACTCCAACTTGTGTCCTCATACATCGACAACTCACGTCCGGTCAAAGTGTTCGGTCAAATATCGGACGGAAGTCCACTGGATTCGCTTCAACCTTCTCCACGGCATGCGACAGCGTCGGTCACGTATGCAAATGGTGTTCGTGCCCTTGTCACATTTGGAACCGAAGGTGCGCCTTCGATCAGTGATAATCCAGGCGCACACCGTCACAAACGGGTCGCTGTGTTCGGAACTCGTGGTTTCACTCACTGGAACATGGATGGCTGGGAGCGTGGCACGCCAGAGGGGGGCTATGAAAGTGGCTCGCACAGTTACGGTGAGCAGGATGTCTTAGGCCAGGCGGGGCTGACCGAGGCGGTGTTTGATTGGCTCGACGATGAGGAGAACGTCCATTCAACCCATCTTGCACAGTCGCTTGCGGAATTTAATCTGATTTTAGGAATTTACCAAAGTGCGTTAACGCATGCGCCTGTCGAACTTCCCTTCGATCCGCCGGAGGGATTGATCGATTCGCTGAAAGCACTGTTACCTCATGCGTAAACGAATCTACATTGAAACCACTATACCAAGTTACCTGACCGCCTGGCCCAGTCGAGATATCGTCCAAATGGCAAGACAACAGTTGACACGCGATTGGTGGAATTCACAGCGACACAACTATGATCTTTGCATCTCGCAAATTGTGCTTGATGAAGCGGAGGCCGGTGATGAGGACGCCGCGCAAAGGCGTATGGCGGTGATAGCCGACTTTCCGTTGCTTGATCTTACGTTGAATGTTGATGAATTGGCTGAGAAAATTATGGAATCTGGGTTGCTTCCGCAAGCGGCAGCCCGTGATGCAATTCATATCGCTGTCGCATGTATCCACAATGTAGATTTTCTGCTAACGTGGAATTGTAGGCATATCGCCAATGCCATTATACTAGGCATATCGCCATTATACTAAGAGATTTACAGCACATTATCGTTGACGCTGGCTATGAAATGCCTGTGATATGTACCCCTGAAGAATTGATAGGAGATTGAAATGGCAGTCATCAACATTGAGGAAATAAAAACACAAGATGAAGTCATTCAAGCAATCAGAAAGATTAAGGACGATTTAGCCAAAGCGTTTTCTTACGATATTAAGAAAATGCTGGCTGAGGCAAGAATTAGGCAGAAGGTAGGCAATCGTAAAGTTGTATCGCCGCCTTCGAGGACAGACGTCTAACAAGGTCTTGCAGTTATGTCGTTAGCATTGAAGGTATACGTGAAGCGACTGCTGAAGAAATCTCTCATGGGCATGTTCATTAACTAACGCTAATCACGGGGTGACCACATCACATGGACAATGCTGTTTGTTGGCGTGGTGGGAGGTTAAAGCGGTGAAAGATCAACAATTACTCAAACGAATTACTCTTAATCCGAAAGTTATGGTTGGGAAACCAGTCATTAACGGTACGCGGTTGACAGTAGAATATATCCTCAATCTGTTAGCGCATGGTGCGACGGTAGATGAGATTCTAGAGGAATATGGTGGACTCACGCAAGAAGATGTTCAGGCGTGCTTGCTGCCTATTTGCCTAATTCGGATACCAACTTGAGCCGGATGGCTTCTTTGTAGGCAGCCACGGCTTCGCGGCGCTTGCCTTGAGTCGAATAAGCGGAACCTAGTTGAGAATACGCTTCCGGATTATTCGGCTCAAGAACAATTGCCCGCTGGTATGCCTGAATAGCGTCATCGTTGCGTTTGAGCAATTGATACACCGTCCCTAAATTGAGGTGGACTGTGGCGTCCATGGGTTCGCATGCAATCGCCATTTTATACGAAGCCGCCGCGTTTGGATAATCGCCAACCATGAAATAGGATAGCCCCAAATAAAAATGCGCCTCTGCAGATTCTCGGTTGTGTTGGAGCGCATGCTGAAATGCCTCAATTGCTCGCTGATAATCCTTCGCGTTAAGCGCATCCACCGCCTTATTCAAATGTTTATCTGTGGCTTGAGAAGCACGCACATCCTCTCGCGCTCGACGTATCAGATCTTCCCCATGAGTTTTTTGGATAATCGGTGAATCAGAGGGCGTTAGGGCGCGGTTGGAATCTGTTTCGTTTTCTTTCATTGGTGTCAAATTGCCAAGCTAATTTCCGTAGGTTAAGCCTTTAATCGGGCGTTGATTTTCATCTGTGAAGCGAAGGTAGAATCCCCAATCAAGTTCGCGATTGCAGACCTTAACAAGAATCTGATTTGGTCCTTGGTTTAAGGAAACATGCACCCCATCCTCATCCGGTGTTGCGGGACGTCCGACCTGGTTGATCAATACCTCAGTTCCATTAACCCACACCTTAACGTCATCATCGCTGCCAACTCGCAATTCAACTTCTCCGGATTCTGGCGCGGTGACAGTCGTCCATGCGTAGGCAACCTTCCATTCTGTATCCTCGAACATCTCCTTGAAATTGACAAATCCATCATTTCGGTTATCATCCCGCCGCTTCTTCCAAGCAACCTCTCCCGATTCTGTTTCATAAGTGTCCTCGACATCGACTCCGGTTTCCGGTGGATAAACGGTGTCAAAGCCTTCGCTATCTGGATTGGGAAATGGCCCGACGATGTACCATGCACTCTCGTTGGGGAAGCCGAGTTTGCGGCGATACCAGTTGGCTCGTTTTTCGTTGCCTTCAGATTCCAAGAGGGAAATTTTCATCATCAGAGCCTCTGGGTGATCTGGATCGATTTCCAACACACGGTCCAGATAGGCGTGAGACCGATTCGACATCCCTTTCTCTTCATATCCACGAGCGATGAAAAGTGAACGCGCCAGTTGCGCTTCGGGCGAATCTTGATGCGTGAAACTCGCATCAAGGTCTTGAACTTTCAAGAATGAGAAAGACCGCAAGCCATCACCATCTTTCACCGTATATCGAAGCTGTCCGACGAGGGTTTTCACGATTTCCTTGACGAAGCCGATCGATTGATGGAGGATGGGTTGAATCATAGCGAAATCTACATCTTCGCTACCCGATAATTCTTCCTCGACTGCCGCTTCGAACTGTTGTACAAAAGTATCTAGCGCCTTCTCTAGCGATTTACCTGGATTTGCGTAGCTGATGCTATTGACCATCTCTGGAGCGATTGCCCGTAGCTCCTGGAAGCCCGGATTAGTTAGAAGATTTTTCACGTTACCTTTGGCACAGTCGAGTGCCGCTTTCAGACTTGACGGTTGCGTGGCAATCAACACATAACCATCGGTCACCGCGTAGCTGGGCTGTACCGGAGCATCTGGAATCTGGGCGGTATGAATATCAGTTTCCAAATACTGCATCGTTTCCCAATTCACCATTGCCCCCAAGGTCATCCCTAGTAGATCTGCTAAACGCCCGAGACTCTCGGCGGCTTTCATACTGTCTGTCGTTTGAATCAAAAGCAGGAAATCCGGTACGGTTGTGATGTTTCCCAGATTCCCCCCGTCGCGCGGTAGAAAGCTGAGATCGCCACTGCTCACCGCAGCAATTTCACTTCCCATCCACGAGAGCAGATCTTCTTCAATGTCGATGCCAAATTGCGTTTGGAGCGTGTCCAAGCCGCCAAGAATTTGTTCACTCACTTCTGGAGGCAAAGACTGGATAACCCCCATTGCCATCCCCCAAAGCTTGGGCAGGTCGATTAAGTTCGTCGCGCCATAGGAACCAGAATCAGCAGCCGCAAACTTAATCGAGTCGTGCCGAGTCGGTGGCACTTGCAACATGGCGAGGAAATTTTTAGAAGTTGCGTTGGGATTGAACTCGACGTAGCTTTGGGCAATGAAACCATCCTTGGTGAGGTTTGAAACTGATGTGATCGATTCCACCAGATCCAGCCACTTGATTGCTTCATCCGCCATCGGTTGCATCTCTTCATCGAGTTGACTACGTGCCATGGGATACATCAATTCAGCGAATTCCAAAATCTTGCCCAATTCTATGTGGAACGTTGTTTGAAAATCTGTGACTTTGTCAGTAGCGGCGCCTTGAAAACGGGAAATGAGTTGTGAAAAATCGGTGTCGTTTGCAAGGCTTTCCGTAGATTCTCCTCGGTGGAGATCTATCACTTTGCGTATCGTCGCTTCACCTAAACTTGCAATCAGGATATCATCGATAACTCCACACGACAAGCGGAGGTTTGGTCCAATAGGGCCTGTTGTCAGATAGGAATAGCCGCCGTATTCCCTCGCGCGTGTATCTGGGATATTCGCCAGCGCGACTTGGAGCGCAGACGACAATATCTCTCCGAGGTCGTCCTCTCGATTTAGTTGTACCAATAGGGTCGGCGATATTTCCAAAATCCCTCGAAATTTGGGGACGACAAGCAGAATTTCTTGCCCAAGTACGTGGGACAAGATAGAAAGTCCTGGTTTAATGAGGTGATGGGATTCTCTGATCTCCGTTTGCATTTCAACAGCCGCCCAAAGCATTTCCCATGCTGGGGCTTCAATCAGTTGCTGCCATGCTCTGGAGTCTTCGATGAGCGCAAGTGCTTCGGCAACATCTTTTATCTGTAACACAAGCAGCGCGTCTGATGGCGCAATGTTCATCAGTGAAGTCGCAGGGGAAGATACGATTTCAGATGGCGGGGTAATCGTTGAAGGTACTTCTTGAGGCGGCGTGGCGAGAGGTGGAGAAACCACTTCAGGCGGCGGAGTAGGTGTTGAAGGTGTTTCTTCAGTCGGTGCGGAAACCGCTTTCTCGGGCGGCGGTAATTCGTTTGGAATGGGTTGCATCTTGGAACCGGACGAACAAGCAGCAATAAGCAGGCAGATTAGAATTCCTGCAAAAACAGGTTGGATTAAATTTCTTGGCATCTTGAATTTCTCCTTATCGAGTGGGTTTATAAATGAATGACGCGAGGTCTGAAACATGAGCCTGCCGGGTCTTGCCATGATTTTGCCATTCTATGATGTCAGGGGCATCTGTATCATAAACCATTTCGTCAAGCTCCGTCAAGTGAAAAGTCGTATCAATTTCCATTTATGTTTCGGGAAATCGAATCGTATGGAGGGTTGTAAACCTTCGCGTTGGAGTCGGCTTGAATATCTTAAACCGCTATGTTATACTAAACATGTGTGTAGTTAAAATCATGTGTTCAATAACAAGAGAGGTCGAAAAATGGAAAAACATACGCCATTCAAGGAATTGGTCGTTCTGTGCCAAAATCTAGAATCAACTCCCAAGAAGCGTGAAAAAACCCAGTTTATACAAGAGTTTCTCCATCGGCTCAAGGCGGTAGAAATCTCACCATCGGTTCTGCTCATTTTAGGGATGGTTTTTCCAGACACGGATGCGCGAGCGTTAAATGTGAGTGAATCCACAATTCGGAAAGTTGTCAGTCGGGTCCAACGAAAAACACG
>JADFGN010000395.1 GCA_022567695.1 Candidatus Poribacteria bacterium
TGGCAAGTCAGCGGCTAACTCGTCTCCGGGCTTACTCGGTTCCGGACTCGCCTCGCCCCCAGCCGAAGGGAGTTCTTCCCCTCCAGCGGCGGAAAACGAGTTTTTTGTCGCTAGCGATGTCCCGGCGATTTTGGAACACACCAATGAAGTGATTTACCTAGAAGATGGCGAAATTGCTGACATTAGTAGGGAAGGAGTTCGGATTTCAACATTCGATGGAAAATCTGTCCAGCGGAGTGCTACAAAAGTAACATGGGATATGTCTCAAGTCCAAAAAGAGGGGTATCCACATTTCATGATCAAAGAAATCATGGAGCAACCGCAGTCATTGGAACAAACAATAGCGGGGCGAATTCAGTGTGGGGTAGACTCAGAGCCCGTTACCTTCCAGGAACTTGAGCCGCTTCGAGAGAAACTCAGCCACCCCCAGAAGGTGAATCGAATAGTTATTTTAGGGTGTGGCACGGCTTACCACGCAGGACTTGTTGGTAAGGCCTTCATTGAAAAATCGGTTCAGTTGCCTGTTACTGTGGACATGTCAAGCGAATTCCGCTACAATTCGTCGGTGGTTACACCGGAGACGTTAGTCATTGCGATGTCACAGTCTGGAGAAACCGCTGATACGTTAGCGGGTGTCCGTCATGCCAAAGCACATGGCGCAACTGTAATTGCCATCTGCAATGTCGTTGGGAGTTCCATCACTCGAGAGGTCGATGTGACGGTTTATACTCATGCGGGTCCAGAAATCGCAGTTGCATCCACGAAAGCGTATACTGCGCAATTAGCGGTCCTTTCTCTTTTGTCCCTTTATTTGGGCGGTTTGCGTAGGCCCCACCTCACGGACGATAGTAAAAAATTCCTTCAGGAAATTGAATGTCTCCCACAACTGGTCGAGAAGGTTTTAGTACAGTCCGCTTTTCTTCAGGACATGGCAATCCGCTACTCAAAGTTTGATCGCTTCCTTTATCTAGGGCGTTACATCAACTACCCCAGTGCGCTAGAGGGAGCACTCAAGTTGAAGGAAATCTCTTATATTCATGCGGAGGGTTATCCGGCCGGAGAGATGAAGCATGGTCATATTGCTCTCATTGACGATGAGATGCCGGTGCTCTGTATCGTGACCCAATCAAGCGTTTATGAAAAGATGATTTCAAACCTTCAGGAAGTTGATGCGCGAGGTGGGAGAGTCATTGCGATTGCAACGGAAGGAGATACGGAGATTGGCAACCTGATCCAGGATGGTGTCTATCTGCCCCCGGTTCACGAATTTGTCAGCCCGATTCTCGTTGCAGTTGCACTTCAGCTTTTTGCCTATTATGTTGCTGTTCACCGCGGTCTTGACGTCGACCAGCCCCGTAACCTCGCCAAGAGCGTAACGGTCGAATGAGAAAACAAGACATGCGAGCATGCCCACAATCAGGGGTTATGTTTACTGAGAAATGCATTGATTATGAGTATTTTGAACATCGATTACTATGCTCGTTCCGTTTCAAGTATTTTTCAATAGAGGTTGTCAACTTTTGAATCTGCGGCTGCCCTTGTTGACTTGGTTATGGAGTGCAAAACTTGTTTTGCAGTGAGGGTTGGACAAGTCTTGCACTCCATTTGAAAATTGCTTACGGATATGATAAGTTTCCCAGATTGTAGAGCTTTTCAGAAGCAACCCGCATCATCAATCTCGCCCCAACATCGATGGCTTTACCAATAACATGCTGCTCAACGAGTTATGTCACTCTCCCTTAATAGACTCCCAATATGCCTAAGAGGAAACGAGATGGAACATAGTATTCCACTTTTACCTGTGCGAGAATTTCCCGACAGTGGTACGAAATGGTTGCTGGCATCACCAGAAAACGTGTGTGGATTGTTGCAAATCCTCGACCTTGAACTTGCGAACCGTTTGGATTTTTCTCAGTAAGACGTTGTTTCTTAACTTGAAAGCCACTGCACCAGAAAAATTGACAGCCGAAGATCACCCGTTCGGCTGGATTTTACGAGTCATTCAGAACGAAAGAGGTCCTACCGATATGTTGATGGATGAGCTCAAGAACGCCGTTGAAAATATTGACGATTTGACAAGGGAGGACCGAACACAATGGCTGATGGCAGTTCACTACATTTTGTTGCTAATCTATCATCGACGTGAGCCGGATGAACACAATCAACTCACCGATCTAGTCTATCAATCTGTCAAAAATCGAAACAGAAGAGAGGAGGTCAGTCAAATGGGACAGACAATAGCGCAAGCCCTTATGGAGGAAGGTGAGCAAAGAGGGCAAATCAGAAGCACACAATCGAACACTCTTGATGTCTTGAACGCTCGATTTACTCTATCTTATGATACACTCACAGGGTTAGGTGAGCGGGTCAAGCGAATTGAAGAGCCATCAATTTTGCACCAATTGCTCATTGAAGCCGTCAAAACCGGAAGTTTGGAAGACTTTGTCAAACATTTGGACGAGTTGAAGGTCTAAGCCTTTAAATTGACAACTATTCACAACGCCGGAGAAAATAATGTATTGTCAAAATAGGTGAAGTTTGAAGGATAATTTCTGATATGTACATCAACGATTCAATTACCGTCGAGCAACTCAAGCCAAAACTCGACCATCTCTTTGAACTTTCCGGAAAGAAGATTTTAGCAATCGAGGACACATGGGATACATCGAAAGGCACGCCGGTGTTCACAGTTGCTGGAAAATACACCACGCGAGGATGGACAGAGTGGACGCAGGGATTCCAGTTCGGTTCCGCGATTCTTCAATTTGATGCCACCGACGACAAGCAGTTCCTTGAAATTGGGCGGAAGAACACGGTCGAGAAGATGGCCCCGCATGTGTCACATATCGGCGTCCACGACCACGGGTTTAACAACGTTTCCACCTACGGCAATTTGCGCCGTCTGATGCGTGAAGGACGTATCCCTCACAACGACTGGGAACTCCATTTTTACGAACTTGCCCTCAAAACGTCGGGAGCGGTGCAGGCGAGTCGGTGGTCGAGAATCAAAGATGGGAGAGGTTACATTTGTTCCTTCAATGGGCCGCAGTCGCTTTTTGCGGACACGATTCGTTCGCTACGGTCGCTGGCGCTGGGGCATAGCTTGGGGCACGTGCTGATGGGCGAGGGGGATGTCCCAATCTCATTGCTGGAACGCTTGCTCCACCATTCAGAAACAACCGCTAGTTACAACGTCTACTACGGCGCAGGACGTGATGCTTTTGACGTTTGTGGGCGCGTGGCGCACGAATCAATCTTCAATATGAACGATGGCAGCTATCGGTGTTCAAGCACGCAACAGGGCTATTCACCGTTAACGACGTGGACGCGAGGACTCGCATGGATTATCATGGGGTATGCCGAACAGCTTGAGTTCTTCGATACCTTGACTGATGATGAGCTTGAACCTTACGGTGGAAAGTCACAAGCGATTGCCCATATGCTGAAAGCCGCCAAAGCCACGTCAGATTTTTACATCGAGAACACGGCAAGCGATGGGATTCCATATTGGGATACCGGTGCTCCGGGTTTGGTAAAATTGGGTCGCTATCTGGAAAGACCTGCCGCGCCTTTTAACGACATCGAACCGGTGGATAGCTCCGCAGCGACAATCACGGCTCAAGGGCTGATTCGATTGGGGAATTATCTCAAGACGCACGGAGAGATTGAAGCGGGTGAACGATATTATCAAGCCGGATTAACAGTCGCTGATACGCTTTTCTCAGAGCCCTACCTCTCGGAATCGGACGACCATCAAGGCTTAATCGTTCATTCCGTGTACCATCGTCCAAACGGTTGGGATTATATTCCCGAAGGTCGAAAGATTCCTTGTGGCGAATCGTCGATGTGGGGCGATTACCATGCGCGTGAACTCGGCGTGCTCCTACTAAGAGAGATAGAGCGCAAGCCATATTTGACATTCTTCAGCTAAGGTAAAGCAATGACATCAGAAACGACATATCAAAGTCGCACGGATAGTTTCGATGAAAAGATTCATTTATTGAAATCTGCCTATGAGAGTGGCAAGCTTGAGTTCGCCATGTCGCTGGCAGAATCGATCAAAGACACACTTATCCTCGAGCGGCAGATGGGAGACGCTACCAGCCTGACTCCCCCCACATTGCGGACGGAAGATTTCGGCGAAACGGAAGAACTCCCATCCCAGTGGGCAGAATGGGCGCGAGGCTGGAGATTTTACAAGGTGGTTGCGCTTGATGAACCGGTCGGATTGCCGCGTTCCTGTGAGCCAGCCGAACTCATCGTTAGCTTCAACGCCGACCAGATCTCTACACCAATGCGTGAAGTGCGTATTGCGAGAATTGACGATAACGCCGGAATCCTAACGGAAGTACCGTGTCAGGTCTACAATGAGGTTCGGCGCGGGGCCGAGCATGTGTGTCAGATTCTGTTTCTGGCGGATGTCCCCGCTAACGGACGGACCACCTATTTAATCTTCTACGGCAACCCTTACGCGGAACTCCCAAACTATCAGACCGATCTAAAAGTCAGCGGCGAGGGATTTGGATTAGATATTGAAAACGGTCATTACATCGCCAAACTCTCACGGCAGATGGGACAGTTGGAACGCCTAATCTACAAACAGGCACACGGTTTGGAGTTATTCGCAGGCGGCGAGGGACACGGTGAACCGCCGGGAATCGACTGGGCACACGACTATGTCAGCGCGGAAGGCTTCCAGAAATTTCGCGTCACCAATTGGGAGCAACCACCGAATTACGAGGTGATCAAAGGCCCGTTGTGTGTGAAAGTCCGTCGGTGGGGATTTCCCCACAGCACCGTACATCCGCTCTATCTGCCGACACGGATGCACATCGATGTGACCTACACTTTCTATGCCAATGCGCCATATTTTGAGAAGCAGAGTCGCATGGATATCATTAAGCCGCTAGAAATAACCTATCTCCGCGATGACGAATGGGTGTTTTCAGGGTATTCTTTTACCGATTGCGTCTGGATGGGAAGTGACGGTATTCTCCATGAGGGTGAAGTTCCCGGCGATCAAGCAAACGATCTCTGGGCGGTGGGATTCTATCATCGTCAAAGCCGAGATGCTTTTATTGCTCTACGTCTATCGCACGCGGCGAAGAATTTCGAAGGTGGCTTTTATCACAGCGGGGTGCCTGTGCTCGACTACAAAGGGCATGGACAACTTTGGAGCCGGTGGGCTGTCCACAACGCCCAATTCGAAGCCGGTGCATCGCTCCAGCAACACAACGCTTATTTAGTTAGCGCGTATCCCGCCGAAGGTGGGGAAGAAGCCGTGCAGAAATGCCGGGAAAAATTGCTTAATCCGCTTGTCGCCGGTAAAGCTGACGCGCCAATTGAATGGGCGAGCAGCACATGCTATAGTAGTCTTGCACGGAGAGGTGAGCGGAATGAAGGTCAGGTGGACAAAGATGCGGTCTGGGAAGCATTGCGCGATTGTAAAGATGATCAGTTGTATCAGGTTGACGCAAACGTTGTAGACATGGGGCTAATCTATGATGTCCGCATTCAGGGTAACCACGTTCAAATCGTAATGACCATGCCACATCACGGACGTCCGAAATATGGTTTCATCGCCAACCCCATCCGGGAGAGATTGTTGCAACTGGACGGGGTACGCGAGGTGGCGATCACGAATGTGTGGGAGCCAGCGTGGAGCGTCCATCGACTGACTGATACGGCGCGGAAAATGCTTGATCTCCCTCAGGCGTGAAAGCATAACCTACGCCCTGAACTTTGTGCTCAGCATCTGGCATCTTGAATCCTGTATCGATGCAAGATTCAGAATACAAAAGCGTTTCTCCTTCACTCTATCCTGTTGTCCTCGGCTGATAGTTTCCCAGCCACTTGACAAAAGGAAAGTCGGCACTGACATCCTTAACCATGAGGCTGGCGTCTACGCATTGTTGGGTCATCGTTCTCTCTCCGCTCTTGCCTCCCGAACCACGTGCAGATCTTCGACACTATCACCAGCTGCCTCTCCGCGTCGTTGGCAGATTGCCTGTCGCAACGCTGCCGCCTGTTCATACCAGCTTTCACTCTCGTTGTCTGCACTCATAAGCGGTTCGGATTCGGGCGTCACCACTTCGAGATGCACATTGACAGTTGTGCCTGTTGGGACAGGGAGTTTCTCAGGTAGCACCCATTGGCTGCCGTTCAATAGTCTCAGTACCGTATCGGCTTCATAGATTCCTTCGAGTTCGAGTCGAGTCAAGCGTGTGATTGGCATAAAATTTCACCTCGAATTCTGTCGTCTCTGGATTTGGATAAATCCTATCACACTTTCGTTGCTTTCTCAAGCGAAATTTTCAAGGAAGCTTCTCGACATTGAACGCAGAAACAAAACGCCCCGAAATCTGCCAAAATTGCACAGATTCCGGGGCGTGATGTAGCCGAATTCGCCGAGAATTCGGGTCTGAAGTCTGACGACTTCAGCTACCGAGCCGCTTTGATTTCGCCCCAGGTGGTTGAGTGCTTTCCGGTAGGATTGACGCTTTGGTCAACTCGGAATTCAATCAACAACTATAAATGAATCGGGCTGTCAGAAAGTTTTGACAAGCCAGAGATTGATTGGCTATACTTTGCAAATATGAAAATCAAAACATCGATCACTTTATCCGAAGACCTCATCAAGGAAATCAACACATTGATTGGAGAATCCGGGAATCGGTCGGCATTTATGGAACAGGTTTTGCGCGACTTTCTGGCAACAAGAGCGCGAAAGATCGATGCGGAAAAAGAACTTGAGATTCTAAACCGGCATGCTGATGAATTGAACGAGGAAGCCAAAGATGTCCTATCCTATCAGGTTGAGCTTTAGCGAAATCCCACAAAGCGGAGTGGAGTGGTGAAACGCGGAGACCTCTATCGCGTATTCAAGCCCTCTTCTCGTGACCCAAGGCGGTCACGTGTCTTTGTCGTCGTCAGCCGTCAAATTCTCATCGACTCCCGCTTCTCGACCGTCATCTGCGCTCCCATCTACTCAGCTTACCATGGGCTTCCGACCCAAGTCCCTGTCGGTATTGACGAAGGTCTCAAACACGACAGCAGCATCCATTGTGACGAACTCATTAGCATTCCAAAATCTTCGTTGACAAATTATGTGGGTAGACTTTCG
>JADFGN010000396.1 GCA_022567695.1 Candidatus Poribacteria bacterium
GATAGGCTACATGCTTGACACAAATCATTGTTCAAAGATCCTCAAGAGGGATGCGGCGGTTTTGGAAAAAGTCAGAAGTGTGGACGAAGAGCAGGTTTTTACATGTGTTATCGTTCAAGGTGAATTGTTCTATATGGTCAGCAGATCTGCATGGAAAGGGGTAAATCGAGCAAATGTTTTGGTGTTTATGAATAATGTAGGGATTTTAGAAATCGATCAGGGGACCACAGAAATTTACGGCGAAATGAAAGCGATCATAATGAATTACTATGCACCTTTAAGCGGACGGAGACCAAGAAATTTCAAATTCCCACAAACGGGAATCTCCGATAACGATTTATGGATCGCGGCGATTGCTTTCAGAAATGGTTTAACGATTCTTTCAAAAGACAAAGATTTTCAAAAGATGCTGGATGCCGGGATAGATATATCCGTTGAAAGTTGGATCTAAGCATGCTAGAATATGCCTAAATGGGAGGTGTTGACATGCAAAAAAGAGAGAAGAAAAAATTAGCATCCTTGCGCAGACTTGATGCTTTGCGCTCTACTGCTGATAAAACCCATCCTGAAATTGTCGCACACAAAAGGACACTGAAAGTAAAAGGGATAAACCCTCTGCTCGATCCTCCAGGCTGGAAAGGCGATGATATTGACAAACTCCTTGAGGAAGTCTACGCGCTTCGTTCGATAGTGATCTCTTAGAGTACGATTTTGCAGATTGATGAGATGATCTGGCTCACATAATTCGTTGAAAAGCTAGAGCAAAAACTGAAAATGGTATGACTACCACGAGAGTCGAGGAAGGTCAAAACGCAGTAGTTGAAGTTGCAAGACTTCAGACTCCGACCTGTTTTCGGTTCAAGCATGTTCGTCTCAACTGTTTTCGTATGCTCATCAACCCTTTGTGCCATTAAAGAGATTTAGTATCCGACGTACGTCGCTGGGGGTGGCAACTTCGTGTTGCAGTTGCTCCACTAGATTCACAGCTAATTCAACCATCTCAGCATTGCTTTTGGCGAGAACGCCTCTGCGAAAATAGATATTGTCCTCAAAGCCGACCCGGATATGGCCGTTTAAAAGAATGCCCATTGTAATCATCGGCAACTGCGTTCGGCCAACCCCCAAGACGGACCAGGGGATGTCAGGCGGCAATTTGCTTTGCATAAACAGCAGATTCTCTGGCGTCGCTTCGATGCCCCATCCAGCCCCCATGCACAATTGGACAAACGGCGGGTCATCAAACAATCCATCGTCAATCAATTTCAGGGCCTGACGCATATGACCCGCATCAAACACCTCGATCTCGGGCTTGACGTGATACTCGCGCATTCGTTGAGCTGCGACCCTTCCCCATTCCGGCGGATTGATAAAGACGCCATCTCCAAAGTTCATCGAGCCAACATCCAGCGAACAGATTTCCGGCTGGAGCGTCACGGGCTCAAGGCGTCGTTCGATGATGTTTTCGCCTCTGATATTGGCCCCGCTCGTTGTCAGATTGATGACGATGTCGCATTGTTGGCGAATCCGATCTACGACCTCTCCAAAGAGTTCAATCCTTGAACATGGTATTCCCGTCTCCGGATGGCGAACATGGATGTGTACAATCCCTGCACCCGCTCGACAACATTCTATTGCCGCTTGTGCAATCTCCTTGGGCGTATACGGTACGGCGGGATTCATTTCCTTGGTGGGGCCTGAGCCTACCACCGCGACTGAGACAATTGTTTTGTCCATAGCAGTTTGCTCCTAAACATAGGGGTGAGTGCGACTTTTGATAACACGACGACTGCACGCCGTCCTCTCTTTTGCTTTGTTATACGACTCTTTCACTTAGAGGGTATCAAAACCTCTCCCCCGGCCCCTCTCCTACGAGGAGAGGGAGAAGGCTCCCCTTCCCTCGTAGGGAAGGGGTTGGGGGTTAGGTCTCATTAGCGAATCGGATGATAACTGAAAAACTCGTATTGTTATGCCCGTATCGGCAGGTTTAGGAAATCGTCGCACAACGTCTCTAGGATGGATTTCATGTGGCTGGATACGACCAGAATTCCACCCTTATTCCGAAACTCTTGTAGCTGTACCAACACGGTTTTTTGCGTTGCGTCGTCCAATCCTCGAAACGGTTCGTCCATCAACAGAATCACAGGAGCGACAATCAGTGACAGCGCAATCTGCGTTTTTTTGAGCATGCCGCTGGAGTAGGTGCCGATAAGATTATACCGACGCTCGTCGAGGTACAATCGATCGAGAAGGTCCACGATTTGTGATTGGGATGTTTCGTTCCAGCGTTTCCGCCCGCGCAATATCCACTCAAGTAACTCAACGGCAGTAAGGTCTTGTGGCAAATCGGAACTGTCATTCACAAGACCAACTGACTGCAAGTATTCATAAGGTTTCTCATGGATGTTGATTGAACCATAAGTAATTGTCCCCGACGTCGGGAAGGCTGCCACTGAGAGCAAACGGAGCAACGTCGTTTTCCCGGAGCCGTTCTCGCCAACAAGCCCCGTCGCCGTGCCTGGCTTGAATTCGTAATTCAGCCCTGACAGCACGTGTTGACTTGCCCCGTACCTTTTGGTGACATCTGTTAATTTTAACGATTCATTCATACCGTCGTTTAGATGGTGTTTCATGGAACAGCGTGAGCAGAAACGCACTCAGAACTGTCATACCCAGGTCGATTGCGACCCAATAGGAAATCTGAAACAGTGTATACCTTTCCCACATCCAGGCAATCAGCGTCAGACTCAACACGAACAAAAACGTCCATCGAAGATTGACGAATATACGTGTCACCACCCAATTCATTGGGCTTTGAACGAGAACCTGAAAATCAACAGGTGCGTGTGTGCGAGAAATCAATACATATGACGCAGCGTTTTTGACAACAAGAAGCAGTAACAAATACGCTGTGATACGGTTCATTGCTGTGTAAAAGTAGAAAAGCATCCACAAAAAGATATGTCCCAATACCATCACAATGCCCAGTGGAATCCGTCGGTCAAGCTGAATTAGGCTTGCCCAGACGTGCGGCCGCCATGGTTTTGGCACCCAAAATAGGGACGTGTAGATGACTGACTCGCGTGTGCCACTCTCGCTTTCAAGCCCCGTTGCGTAAGCCTCTTGGTAGAAGGCGTTGGTACAATAAAAATGGCGGTCGTAGACCCGAATTTTGAAGCCCATCCGAGCTACAACCCAGCCGAGTAGTACAACTCCCGGCAACCACTCCAAATCAAATCCATAAATCTGATGCAACGCTGCACCGAGCACAACCAGATGGAAGCCGATAACAAAGATAATAACCGTTGCTGACCATGTCGCAAACAGTCCATTCGGTATCCGACCGTGACCGAATTTCCGCTTGTCCTCGCGCAACTCCTGTGACTTCTGACCGATCAGCACGAACTTCTGAAAAGTATAACATCCAATGCTGAAAATGAAGAGCCAACTTTCACCGACAATTATAATCCCCTCGAAAAAATGGGCGGTAAAATCATTGATGCGATAGAATACAAGGACAATCGGCGGTAGGGCAAGCAGCATTAAGACGACGACAAATTTCCGAAATTGATGCGCAATCAGTTGCCATCGATTCAAATTAACGGCTTGAACGAGAAAGAGATCGGCATCCGGAAAGAGCAGATGAACACCTGCAATCGCCAAAAGCCCACACACGAAGCAATTCCAGAGACGGACAAAGATTCTGCGCTGAACAAAGTCGCTATCTCCAACAAGGTGGATACAAATATATCCCAGTATTCCAAGTAGCAGCAGCACAATAATCTGCGTCTTTACGCTGACCTTCGACCATGCGTGTTTGCGGCTTTTGGATTGCATCTCGACCGATTCGTGGTTCATCCCAATATTTCCCGACAAATAAAGTCCAAATTCCTCTGGACGATATTTTCATAATCGTATCCCGGCTTGATTTTGCCATGCGATGGATTCAGACAGATTACTGGACTTACGCCGTCTACAACAACTTGCCGAGTGATTTCGACAACGGGCCATGATGCATCCGCTAGAGAAGACCGCCAATGCAGTGCTGTGTTATCCGCTTTCTGCTGTCCACCTTTGAGATGGTAATAACCGATAAGGTCTTTCAGTTGGTCATAAACTGCCATCGTTGGATATGTTCCCATCTGCCAAAGGTTCTGCACATCCCAGGTCAAACACACTTTTGCGGGGCGATCTAGCGATGCAAAGAAATCAAGAATCTCCGTCGGTGTGGACAAGATACAACCGCCCACTTCGTTTTCAATTGTCACTCTGAAACCTGCATCGTGCAAACGGTCGATTGCTTCGATGTAAAGTGGGATTAACCAGGAGTGGTGCGTGTTAATGTACCGGATGCTGTTCGCGATTTCTGGTCGATTTGCGGTCTGCGCGGCGAGTAATCGAACTAAATTCGGTCGCAGGGCATTGGCAATGTCAATTACAGCATCAAGCTTGTCCAGATATCTTCGCCTGAACTCGGTTTCGCCGCGCTCAACTTCATCAGAAAACAATCCGGTTGAGAGACAATGGACGGAAAGGTTGTGCGCTTTGATGAGATTGGCAGCCCGCTCCGCCTCATCTTGTGTGAGTTCAGCGATTCTTTTTCCGAAAATTGCGTCTTTCAGATCGAGTACTGTCAGCCCCCATGCCACATGTTGTTCGAGGGCTTGGTCAAATTCCTGACCGGCCATCGAGTTCAATAAAGTGAGTTTCGTCCGCAATATGGTAATTCCTTTCGGTCTCTGGATGGTGATTTAGAACATCCCACTATGCCGTAGAGGTCAAAATTCGACTATTCACTTTGCACCCCATGATATGTTATCATACCATACAAGATTTGCACACTATACAATTATCCACAAAAAGGAATTTTTGGCAAGGGAAAAAGGAACTGCTATGTCAACATACCCAATTCGATTTACAGTCATGACCTACAACATCTGGGCATCTGCCCGTTGGCCAGAACGAGAGGAATCCCTGAAGCATTTCTTACAATTTCATCAGCCTGATATTCTCTGCTTACAAGAGCTTCGACCCGAAACACGCGATCTGATTGATACGGTTTTAACCGGACATCAACGAATCGACGACCCCTTTGAAGGCTGGATACGCGAAGGGAATATTTACTTCAACCAAACGTTGTTTGAAATGGTCGGGCATGGTGCAGAAGACCTTCAGATGTATGAACAATTACGTCGGCTGTTCTGGGTCCGGCTAAGATATCGTTTCGCCCCGAATCGCACAATTTTCGTTTCTACGGCACACTACACATGGGCAGGCAATCCTGATGAGAAAGCGGGCGGCGTCAACCCGCGCTACGCACAAGCTCAACGAACAGTTGCGGCATTCTACAAGTTGGCGGCTGAAAATGAACCGCTCCTGTTCATGGGAGACCTCAACGATTTTTTACATCCCATTCGCATTTTGCGCGAAGGGGGATTAACAGATTCGTTTTCTGGTTTAGGCCGCCACACCGATTTCACTCATCCGGCAAGTCCAACTGCCAAAGGTACGCCACAATCGATTGACTGGATTTTCCATCGTGGTTCCATTGCGCCGATGACCAGCGAAGTCGTTGATTTCTTTTGGGAAGACCTTGCACCTTCAGACCACAAACCTGTCTTAGCGACATACCGATTGATTTAGCACAACAGAAACATTAACTCTCAGAAACGAGAGACCGCTTAGCAAGAAGCGATTTATAACCGGAGCAAATACAATGCGCTACCCAATCTCCTCATTTTCTAATTTCCTCGTTTTTCTGTTTTCCTCCCTGCTTCTGATTTCTATTCTCCAACCATGCTTCGCCGTCCGCGAAGGCACAGCAAACGCCAACATCATGATCAAGCGCTACGAGCGGAGCGGAGATTTCGGCAGAGCCGCCCTGTGGCGTGAAGCGGCGGCAGAATGCCTAGAGCTCATTTCCATCCCGATGACCACGCTCATGATCAAATACTACACTCGTTACGGGAATAATGAACTTGCGGAGGTTAGCCGAAAAGAGCTTACTGACATCGAAGCACAGCGACAGTACCATCTGAAACACGCCAAGACATATTGGGAAAAGTCGAAAACAGCTCAGAAAGACCTTGATGAAGAACGTCAGAAAATCGCTGAGTTTATTGCAACATGGGTCCCGCACTACCCTGACAAATTTTATGATTTTGGAGTTTACGCCAATTTTTTTAGAAAACGGCGAGACGAATTTAAACAGAACGGTGATTATGCGAAGGCTATAAATATTGAAGCGAACGCCGCGGAAATGTGCGCCGATCAATATAACGACATCCCGATTGCTTATTTCAAACGCAGGGCAGAGCGTGCCGAAAAAGCAAAGCAGGCAGAGGCCGCCGCGAAGTATCAACAGCGTGCCGCAAAGTATGAAAAAGTGCGAGATGCGCAACGTCAACGGGCCGCCTTACTTCGAGCCCTTGCACAGCAACCCCCAAAAGCGTGGCCCCCTGAAGCCGATAAACGGGAAATCGAAATTCCAAGGATTCAAACGCAACTGACGCAGGACGAGGCAGTTCGTGCTGCCGAGTCAGATCGCCGCGTGCAGGAGCTCTTAAAAACTCACAAGGGTGTCCATGAATACGCTTGGTTTCAGGGATTCGCCTGGACGGTCAGTTTCTACAATCATGGCTGGGGCAATTTAGCGATTGCAATTATTGATGATAAAACCGGGAAAGTCATTGATGTGCTGAATCAAGTTGGGAACCTGGAAGAAAGGGAATGGGAAGAGAAGGAAAAAAATCGGTTGCGTTTGAAGAAAGCAGAGGTAGAAAACATTGCTCGCAGTCATCATCGGCTTGCTTCCTTTTTCGAAGCACATTCCGACGCGCGGTTAAGTGCCGCCTTTAGCAAACGTTACAACTGTTGGATGGTTGAAGTCATCCGGGGAGATAAAGAGGTCGGATTCGTCTCTGTTTCGGATGGGACAGGAAAGGTGATTGAAATCGAGATAGATCAATAAATCACACACCCGGTAATTTAGTAACCAACTTAACCAGACGCTGTTTTGCCCGTTGACGGCGTGTGAGTTTGACAGGCGATGGTTGAATAATTACGCCTTGAGACCGTTGGACCCACCCTTTGATTTCGCCTTCAATC
>JADFGN010000397.1 GCA_022567695.1 Candidatus Poribacteria bacterium
AGATTTTTCATGAACGGAGGTAACGGCTTAGATGAAACATTCGCAACTCATCGGAATTTTGGCAGCAATATGTCTCTTCACTTCCCTTTATCTCGTTTTCAGCTATGCTCACATTGAAGCGACAATGCTAGAAGTGCAGAAGATTTTTTACTTTCACGTCTCATCTGCGTTTACCGTATTCCTTGCTTTTGGCGTAACCTGTGTGTTTAGCATCCTCTACCTGATCAAGCGCCGGGATAAATACGACATGATAGCCGTCGCGTCAGCGGAGTTGGGGATTGTTTTCTGCACTGTTGTTTTGCTGACGGGACCGATTTGGGCGAGGTATGCTTGGAATACATGGTGGAATTGGGAACCTCGATTGACAAGCACGCTCATCCTTTGGCTGATGTACGTTGGTTACTTTATTTTGCGATCTGCCCTAGAGGAGGATAGGAAGAGAGTTTATTCTGCCGTGTTAGGAATCATCGCCTATCTTGATGTTCCGATTATCTACTACTCGGTGAAAATTTGGAAAGGCAATTTGCACCCGGGCACAGACACTAAAATGAACCTTCACCCCACGATGATGAAAACCTGGATGTTTGCGTGGTTTGCTATATCTGTTCTTTATCTGTTCCTGTTGGTGTTACGGTATCAAGCTGAACGAATGAAGTCGCAATTGGAGACGATTCAGTACCAACAGATGATCGACAATTGACAATGCGAATTCGGAGAAACTCAATGTTTCAAAGCTCGTGGATAATTGCCCTTATTATTTTTGTCGTTGCCCTAGGTGGTTTGTTCTTCAGCGAAGTTCCAATCTCGATTACACAGGATGAAGTGTTTGCTGCCATCGACGATGCCATTGCCGAAACGGCAGTGCAAGTCGATGAAACTGAAGTTCAACAGGTCGTGGAAAAAGCACTAAAAAAATTGGAAGACCGTCAAAAGAGGAGACTGAAATTTCTTGCCTCTGCCTATTTCGTAATCTGGCTCATCTTTATTCTTTATGCGTTGCGACTCGCGAAAAACCAAGGCGAATTGCAAAAGCGACTTGATCGGCTCGCAAAAAATGACGAGTGAAAAATCGACTTCGAGCGGCGTCGATTATAAAGTTGATCGATGAACGCAGAAATCCTCATCCTTGCAGCTTGCCTCCTTCCGATTCGTATGAGTATTTCTCACCTTCGTTTCTGTGATGAATATTCACATGCCTCCATCCAGTCAAATTCAGGCTAATCTACTATTACGCACGATAGCAGTGGAAATATCTCAAACCATTTGCACTTAAAAATGGGCGATGCATATCCTTGTATTTCATTCCTCGGATTCTGATTTATGCCTCTAAAGAAGCAAGTCGTCAACACATTGATTTCCGCATTCATACTGATATTCCAAAACGGTTTAATTTATGCCCAAGGCGAGGAGGCTTTTGATTCCCTTGAAATCGGATGGCAATATGTCATGAATATCAACCGTAATCGCTTTCATGATTTTTATCAACCGGTCAAAGGATTTGAAGGATTTGCAGAAATGCCATTCTATTACGGGGATATCCAAATCGCGATTCAAGCCTTATCTTATTCAGCGGTAAACAGAGATAGAACTCAAGATTTTGAAGGCATTTTCACGCAGTTGAAATGGGGGAAAAAATACAGGCTTCTGTATGGAGTGAGATGGTTCACCGGTATTGGCGTTGGTTTTAACGCCTTCCTTCCAAGGCAACGGGCGCTGCCGGAACTCGCGCACTTCACCGAAACCGAACTCTCAGTTGGCTTAAATACGCATTTCAGCTATCCGATACATAAAAACTGGACGGTGAGAATTTCGGGGGATTACAACTATATCTTCACATACAAGCCCATCCAGCTTGCCTACTTTTCGACAGGAATCGGTTATTCCTTTGACACACCGAAATGGCTAAAGGGATTTCTGGAGTGAGATACATCCGAGTATTCATCATTTTATTTTTGAGTTTATTCTGTCAAGCCTACGGAAAATTTGATGATGATGATGCGTTCTCTTCTGGAGAAATCATAACCGCTGAAATGATTAAACGTTCTGGCCTCATCCGAATCGGGGATATTTTACAATTCGCTGATAGATTATTTGTCAATTCAACGGACGGCTACACATGGCGAATCAGCCCAAACGGGTTGTCCCCTTTTCAAAGACAGAATTGGATTGTTATACTTGATGGTCAAAAAATTGATTTGAGTGCCTTTGACCTCATTCATCTGAACATGCTCTCAACGGTCATAGACCAGATTGATTATGTGGAAATACGCAACCATCCCCAAATACACGAAGGGTTCTTTACAGATAGAGGTCTCATCCACATTCACACAAATATTCCACAACAGGGGATTTCAATCCACGGGTGGGTGGCGACGGGCAGCGAAACTAAAGACCCAGGGCCTTATATAAATACCGAGTTTGCGACGCCAAATGTTGATAGGACTTTGACGGATTCTTCAGCGACCTTGGACTTTGCCAATAAAAATTGGTACTTTCGTACAGGCGTGATGACTCAAATGCATTCATTCACAGATTTGGCTATGGTCAGACGCAACCAAAGCATTCATGCGAGTGATGGTTTTATCGAACTTGGAGGCATCTCATCTTTTTTCAAAATGGGGTTGGATACATCTCACGGAAGGCATGAATTTCTCGCGAGTCATTCTACCGTCGATAAATATTTCCTCTTTTTCAAGCCCGCGGGGCGAGAAATTCCTGTGGATTATATTATTCGGCACGTTGGAATAAATGGGGACATCTCAATTTCCGAGAATTTAGGTTTGAAGTATCGTCTCAATTACGCCACCAATCAACTCGATAAATCCCCGAACACGCTTGATTTCGATTTTGACTGGAAATCAATTAACTATCATGCGAACATGGAAGGTAATTTTGAATGGGGCGAGGCAGCCTTGCTTCGAGTTGGCGTTGGATTTGATAGGTTTCGCTTGGATACGACAACGTTACCTGACTCCGTAGATGTCGGTAAAATATATGGAACCGTCAATTACAATTTAGCCGACAATTTTCAACAGGGACTTGATGTTCTGATCGCGTTTAGTGATGGGAAGGGCGGGATTAAAAGCGCATTGACCAACAATTGGAAGATAAACAAATATCATGAGTTTTCAACGATTTTGTCCTTTTCTCAAAGACTCTTTGAGGAGGATAACAGTCTGTGGTATTGGTCCCAACGTGGTTATGATTTACTCGAAGAAAACGACCTCGATTACACAATTATTGGTGATATTGACAAAAGCGAACAATTCACGATAGACCTAATCTGGGAATACAATTTGAATTCTCAATTGACGTTGGAAACGGGAGGTTCTTACCGGTTTTTCGACGGTATCTATTTGGAAAGACAGGATTTTGACTTTCGCCCTGAAGATTGTTCTTTCTCGTCTCCAACACGAATTTACGCCGACCAAAGCGGAGGTAATTTGGGAGGACACCTTGCACTAGCGTATCGCCCTGTACATCAACTCGATTACCGATTTTTTTATAGTTATCGAGCGACAATCGCCGGAGATGATGTTTTTAAGGAAGTCTGGCAATCCATCCCGACGCACAAAGCGAGCTATCGTTTGACCTATACCCCGGTACAAAATTTTTTAATCTGGGGGATGTTAAGCTACCTTTCGGAATCTCACTGGGTGGATTATGAAAATGTGGATGGAGAGTTTTGTGAATTCGGCCGTGTTCATGTGAGATATTCTGCGACGGTTAAGGGCGCGGCGGTTTTTGATTTGCAATTCAAAAAATGGTTCTGGGGTAGAAGATTACAGGCAAGTTTACTTTTTCGCAACGTTTGGGATAAAGATTTTCGCTATCATCCGGTTGGCGCTTCGTTTGATCGGAGTTTTTACGTACAGCTTAAAGGTTTCTTCTCAAGATAACTCGAATCTATTTTACTAGGTTCTGTTGACGAATTCGGAAAAATGCAGTGGTAGCCCAAGTTTATAACTTGGCCCGAACGCTAAAGAAAGGAGAAGGCAATGTCAATAAATATGCGATCGCCTGGTGCTGTTCTATTAATTTCCTGTTACGAACTAGGTCATCAACCGCTCGGAATTGCCCTGCCGCTTGGATTTCTCCAACGCGCTGGTTTTGCTCCCGACGCAATAGACATCTCCGTTGAGCCCTTGGATGCACAGAAGGTTGCGCGTGCTCGTTTTATCGGGGTCGCGGTTCCGATGCACACAGCTCTGCGGCTAGGAACTTTGGTCATCAAGCGCGTGAGTGAAATCAATCCGGATGCAATCATCTGCCTTTACGGTCTGTACGCCGCCCTGAATGCAGACTACCTGCTGGAAAACAATGTGGACTTCTGCATTGGCGGCGAGTGTGAGACGCCTCTCGTTTCCCTCGTCGAGGCAATCGACCGCGGATCGGAACCATCCGAAGTCGAAGGTGTAATTCAGCGCGGTGTAGAGGCTGGTCCTTTTCTCAAACGACTGCCTTTCGCAACGCCGAAACGCGATGTGTTGCCACCGCTGGAAGCATATGCCCGTTTGGAGCATAACGGCGAAGAGCGCACAGTCGGTTACGTCGAGGCAACCCGGGGGTGTAAACACCTCTGCACACACTGTCCCATCCCGCCCGTCTACGGTGGACGATTCTTTGCAATTCCGCGAAACATTGTGCTTGAGGATATCCGAAGCCACATTAACGCTGGAGCCACTCACATCACGTTTGGTGACCCTGATTTCTTGAACGGTCCAACGCATTCGTTGCGCATCGTCCGTGCCATGCACGAGGAGTTCCCGACCCTAACCTTCGACTTTACCGCCAAGGTCGAGCACATCTTAGAATGCCGCGAGATGTTCGATGAACTGGGTAAATTAGGTTGCCTGTTTATGATCTCCGCAGTGGAATCGCTCAGCGACACTGTGCTCACGATTTTGGAGAAAGACCACACGCGGGCCGACGTCCAAGAGGCGATAGAAATCGTTCACGGCGCAAGCATCGCGTTACGTCCGACCTGGGTTTCCTTTACCCCGTGGACGACCCTGGACGACTACATTGAGGTGCTTGAGTTTATCGATCAGTACGGGCTGATTGACCATGTAGATGCCGTCCAGTATGCCATCCGATTGCTGGTACCGCCGGGTTCCTACCTGCTCGATCGTCCCGCGATGAAACACCATCTTGGAGAGCTCGATCAAGCATCCTTCAGTTATCGCTGGGTACACCCCGATGCTCGCATGGACGAACTTCATAAAACGGTCAACACCTTGGTAGAAAGAGATACTCGGATGGATGAAGATTCAGCGAATACGTTCTATCGGGTCTGGGAACTGGCGGCGAGTATGCGTGGCGGGCCATTGCCCCAACGTCGCGCCCTGGCGTCCGATCGAATTCGTGCGCCCCGGTTGACCGAGCCGTGGTTCTGCTGAGCGGAGCCGACTGAGGGTCAGTTGGACCTTCTTCAATCACACGAGACTGGCGTGTAGTTCACACAGTGTAAAGGTATCGATGTTACCGCCTATAATTGGAATCCCATGCAAGAAAAGTGGTATCATATCACTCTCGTTAGAGTGAATCATACCCGACGAAACCATTCCTTGAGGCTCGGATACAAGCGGCTATACCGCTGATAACACTTCTCATATTGCGCGACTCGATCGGTGTCGCGCTTGACGGTTTCTCCCAACACAATCGCCCGCTCGCACGCGGATTCAAAACTCTCAAACACGCCAACGCCAACGCCAGCAATAATCGTCGCGCCCAGAGCAGAGGCGTCGCGTGTCTCCATCACGCGCACATCACTCCCGAAGACATCAGCTTGGATGCCTCGCCAAAGTGCGGATTTCGCCCCGCCCTCACCGATTCGGATTTCGTCAATCGGCAACTTCAGCCGCTTGAAACACTCAAGCGAATGTCGTAGGTCAAATACAACCCCTTCCATAAGGGCACGAATCATGTGCGCTTTCGTGTGATGCAGAGACAATCCGATCCAGCCTGCCCGCGCATGGGCGTCGGGATGTGGGGTTGCTGATCCCTGGAACCAGGGCATGAAAAATAATCCCTCGCTACCCACAGGCACGCTTTCAGCCTGTGTCGTCAAGTCTTCGAAACTTTCGCCAAATTGATCGCGAAACCATGTCAGGCTCCCACCGCCGGTGTATGAACAGCCCAGCCAGAAGTATCTCCCCGGTACCGCGTGGCACATGGGCCAAAGCTGATTGAACATTGCATCGCTGATATCTTCAGCGAAGGTCAGGACATGCCCGGCCGTGCCGATTCCGACGTTAACGACTCCCGGCTTGATAACTCCGCCCCCCACGGCCATACACGCCATATCGCCCCCGCCAGCGCATACAGGAGTTCCCGCAGCTAGACCTGTCTCCTCCGCCACATCTTTGGTAATTGCACCAACAATTGTCGGCGACTCAACGACTTTTGGAAAGAGATTGCGTCGCACTTCCAGCGCGTCCAAAATCTCGCCACTCCAATCGCGCGTGTAAAGGTCAAGGGCCCCTGTCACAGAAGCGTCAGAAACGTCGGATGCAAACTCGCCTGTCAGCTTCAACCGAATCCAGTCTTTCGGAATGAGCACCTGATGGGCTTCGGTATAACAATCTGTTTCATGCTCACGTATCCATAGCACTTTCGCCAGCATATTGATTGGGTTGAGAACATGCAGGGCACGTTCACGAAGTAGATCGCCCGCCCGTTCGTTTGCGATGTCACACTCCCGCTGTGAACGACCATCTAGCCACAAAATCGCAGGGCGTAGGGGAACACCTACTGAGTCCACAAATACCGCACCATTCATCTGCCCCGACAGGGATATCCCCTTGATGTCTTGAACAGAGGGAATTTTATCGACGACTTGGCGTATCGTATCGCACACCGCTTTCCACCAGTCGTTGGGATTCTGCTCAACCCAACCTGCTTGTGGCGTGAGCAAAGGATAGCCTGCGTTTGCCGCCGCTACCAAATTGCCCGCTTCGTCCATCAAAACGGTTTTAGTGCTTGACGTACCGAGGTCGATTCCCATAACCAGTGCCATTGTTCATCACCTCTTTTGCTGATTCGTTCTCCTAAAGCATGGCGTTCAATATAAGAAAACCAAGAGATTTTTGTT
>JADFGN010000021.1 GCA_022567695.1 Candidatus Poribacteria bacterium
GCCGTTAGGCTTGCCATCGCGATGTCATATTCCCCTTGATTTTCATACACATTCGCCATCTTGCGTTTTAAGGACGCACGATGTAGAGCGTCACGAGAGGTGTTTAGGGTTTTGGTATAATTTTCCAATGCGGCATCGAATTCCCCAAGGATAGAGTGGACATCACCCAGACCTTCATGGATGGTTCGTTGCTCTTCAGGGCAATCCACGCTTAATTGCTCAAAACGCTCAATTCCTTGTTGATAAAAGGTTAGTGCTTGTTGGTTATTAAATTGTTGCTTGGCTTTTGTCCCTGCCTTTGCCAAATAGATGACGGCTTTGAGCGCATCATCTCCCTCCCAGTAATGCTGCGCTAAGAGTTCATATACCCTTTCTAAGTGGGCTTGATGTTTCGCTTCCAGCCAATCTCCGACTTGTGTGTGGAGATGTCGACGACGCGTCGCAGGAATCGCGGAATAAATAATCTCATGGGTCACAATATGTCCAAAGAGGTATTCGGCAGGGTCTGTCAGTGGCATCTTCAGTTCAACCATGTCCAAAACGCTCAATCGAGAAATATGCTCGTCCAAATGGTCTAGGCCTTCAGAAACATCTTCAAGAATGTCATACTCGAAGGTACGTCCAATAACTGCACTGTTTTGCAAGATTGCTTTCGATTCATCAGCCAACTTATCGATTCGTGCACCCATCATCTGTTCTAAAGTGTCAGGCACGTTGATTTCATTGATGTCTTTTACGACCATCCACCGTGAGTCATTGGGATTGTCAGGGTTGTGCTTGACAATCACCTCGTCATCAATCAACGCTCGTAAGACCTCCTCCATGTAGAATGGATTTCCACTCGCTTTCTCAAGAATCTTTGCCTTGAGTGGGTCTGCGTTTTCCAGAGTCAAAAGGGCATTAAGGAGTTGGTGGCTGTCTTTATCAGATAACGGGTTCAATGAAATTTCGGTGAAATCCTCCGGGATACGGACAGAAGCCTGTTCACCAATGCGCCAGCAGGGATCGGTGCGCTCAGGACGGTAGAGACATAATAGTAGAATCGGTCCATCTATCGCGGTTTCCATCAGGAAGAAAATCAGGTCTAAAGACACGGCATCCACCCAGTGGAGATCTTCAAGGGCTAAAATCACCGGACGACGCGAGGATTCAGCGGCTAAGAGGTTGCGAATTGCGGCAAATGTTCGCTGTTGGCGGCCTTTGGCGTCAAGGTATTTCACCTTATCGGCCCTCTCCCCTTCAAAGTAGAGGGACAGCAGTTGGTTGCCGATGTAAGGGATTATCTCCTCAGAGAGATCTTCAGCCGCATCTCGGAACAGATTTTTCACTTTGAATATCAGTTTTTCTTTAATTTCGGCATCACTGTCGGTTTCCTGAATGTTGAGATACGCCTTGATCATCGCAATGAAAACCGAATACGCGGTCTGTTGCGTATGGCCAAAGCAAGCCCCTTCCAGCCACGAGATCTGCTCATCGAAATATCTCCTAAGCTCTCGTTTCAAACGGGATTTCCCAAGCCCAGCCAACCCAATGGTCGCTACAAAATGCCCTCTGCCTTTAAACAGATGACTCACCGTCTCCTTTAAGGTGTCAAACTCCTCTTCGCGAGCAACGAAAACTTCATTTAACGCAGAGACCCCACGCTTGAGTTGCGGCGCCGCTTTTTTACCCAGTATCCGATAAACTGGCGTTTTCTTCCCACTCACTTCGACGTCGGCCTTCTTTTCATAATCAAACAGCGCCCGGGTCAAGCGATAGGTTCGTTCACCCACTAATATCTCTCCCGCTTCACCGATATCCTCTAGTGTTTCAGCCAGTTCAACCGGTTCACCAATCGCGGTGTAATCCAGTTTGGCGACATCATCAGAACTGATATCACCGATGGCAATCCGACCGGTGTTAATGCCAATATGCACATTGAGAGGTGGCATTCCCATTTCACGAGCCATCTTTTCGCTGAACCGCTTGATTTCTGACAGCATCTCCAAACCTGCCAAAACGGCACGTTCGGGGTCATCCTCGTGGGTAATCAGCGCACCAAAGATTGCCATTAACTCATCACCCACAATCTGATCGATTATCCCCTCGTATTCGTAAACCACCTTGCCCAGTTCGTCATGACACATCTCCATCAGTTTGGCAATTTTTTCCGGTTCACTTTCAAACTTTTCCGACAGCTCAGTAAATCCAGAAAGATCTGAATACAACATTGTCACCATCTTCCGCTCACCCTTGATGGTACGCTTCGCGGCGTTGATTTTATCTCGTAGGTGAGGAGGAATCGCCTCAACCTTGTTTTGAACAAAGAATTTGCCTTGTCTTCCTTCCTCGCCCTCTTCAACGACTATCCGTATTTCAATTCCGGGCTTTTTATTTTTTGCGACAAAGATCGGTACCGGATTCGCAATACCTTTCAAAGAAACAGCAGCAAGACGGTGATAAACAAAGAAATCCTTTGTTAATTCGTAAGTCGTGGGACTGACAACAATCTGATTCAATTCCGCCTTGGTTTTGAGGCGAGCAGAGAGATTGACGGTATTCCCGATTACCGTTGTCTGCCAATACTCCCCGGCGGTCAGTTTCCCAACCCAAGCCGAACCACTATTGATGCCAATATGAATCTTTGCTCCTCGATAAACGAGACATTTATCGTCGGAATGCCAAACAGAGTAGGTTTGATCAGTGCCTCTGTCAGTGATTAACCATCGACCTCCTCGTTGCTGTATTGAAACGGTCACATCATCAGAAAGTGACGTGTCATTGGCTGCAAACTCACGCCGTAATTCTTGGGAAATATTCTGATTATCTAAATCGGTTTGATGCCTTGATTCAGCACGAAACAGTGACGCCCCTTGAAAATTCTCGACCGCTTGAAGAATCTTCATCGCTGCGAAAACGGCACGAATGGGATGGTCTTCATCAGAGGATTGTGTCCCAAAAGTTGCCATAAAGAAGCCGCGAATGATTTTATCGATCAGCCCCCCATATCTATAAATAATGCGACTTAATCCCTTATTTAACTCCTCTTTACGCAAAGATACCTCTTCGATTTCGTCCATACTTGCCGTCGAAGGGACTTCAAATCCACCAATCGTTGCGAAAATCACCGAAATCTCTTTGACGTCGAATACTTCTTCTTGTGGGTAGAGCGATTGATTTTTCATCTCTTTGCCCTTCTTTTTTGCGTCATCACGAAGGGTGGTGTGTCAAGCCTGAACCCTCATTGGGGCAGACAAACAATCTACGCAATTCCTGCACGACTTCTGGTGTCAATTTCCTAGTACACTGTGGAATTGCAATTTGAGGAAGATTTGGCAAAAAGAATAGAACACAATGTTCTTCCTTCACTCCCTCTTCTCTTATTCACTATGGCGGTGAATCTCGGATAACACCCGAAGGTAAGATCGATTCAATCGGCTAATTTTTGACATCATGGTCGAACAGAGCGTGAGTAAAAATTTGTATGACAACTCAGCATCCTCTTCTACGATTTTATCAAAGGCTTCCTTGGAGAGATAGCCTAAGGTAACTCCCTCGGAAACAATTGTTGCTGAACGATCCGATTCATCAATTAAAGCGATTTCCCCTATAATCTCTTGCCGTCCGAGCCTTGCAAGTAGCATGTTTTCCTCAATAATCAATTCACCTGCAGCGTAGAATTGGTCTCTGGCAAAAATCTTTTCCAATTCTTTCTGTCCGATGAACTTGGAAGGTTGGTCCCCCTGACGCTGTACATCACGGCGAATAACACGAACAGAACCAGATTTGACCAAATACGCACCATCTGCAATAGTATCTTCAGGGAAAACAATCTCTCCCGGGGCGTAGACCCGATCTTCGCTAAAAAGTGCTCCGAGTTCTTTTAGATCCATCGCCTCAAAGGCAACGTCAAGTTCTAATGATTCATCAATATCAGTATCGGATTGTGCAGTGTCAGAAGGATTAAGACTTTGGAGGATTTGAACGGCATGAGAATATTTGGCATTTAGGTTTCTCAAACGCTCCGGCAGTAGGCTATAAAGCCGGAAGAGTATCGCCTTCGCTGAGTCCTTTTTTCCCTTCAACGAAGCCGCTAGCGACTGTCTCTTCAAAATACCGATTTCGGTGTTGTCCATAGAGGCTTTGACCGTTGCAGACCTAGGCATGTCATAAAATAAACTCATTTCACCGAAAACTTCGCCGGCATTAAGTGTTGCAATCGGCAAGTCTCCCAAAAAAACCTGTGCCTGTCCGTTTTTGATGTAATAGATCTCATCGCTAATAGTTCCCTCGTGGCAAATTGTCTCTCCGACCTGATATTTAGAACCTTCGGCAAAAATCATGTTCAAATCTTCTCGCTGAATCTCGGCAAGCGTTGCGTCTCTAAGCCGTTCACAAATTGAACCAATTGAATCTTTCGATACGCCACCTTCCGCCTCAATTGCTAATCTCAGTATCTCAGGTAAACGGCGGAGTACTCGCCGTTGAGATTCTATTGATGCCTTCATCAATAATAGGGTGGCGGCTTGCGCAGTTTCTGAGGTCATATTTTCTATGCTTTGGACACGACGATACACCAAATATTCTTGTAATGCTTCTATTCCTGAAATCCCCGCGATGAATTGGTAGGCTTCAACTTCCGTATCAGCAGGCGCAATCAGTTCATCAGACTGACCAGCGAGGAGATCTTTTCCCTCTTGAACGAACGATTCATAATCTTGATCTAAGGGTGCTTTTTGAGCATTGTCGATTAGCACGATGTCTCTCTCAATCATCGGCTGAATCTGTTCGGCTGTGGTCAGGGGAATATGTCCAATCGACCTAGCAAGTTGAATGACCCGCCGATTGTCAATCCCAAGATTTGAAACCCGATTGTGTACATCAGAACTAAAGTTAGGAGGGAAACAGCGCAGAGGCCCGTAGTTCGTCGTTGCATGGATTTTGGTGAGATGAATGCCCCTCTCTTTACACCACCGACTCACACGTAAAGCGGCAACGATCGGGTCGTCTCCTTCGATATTGTAGTGCCCCGGATCAAACGTAATTCCAAAATTGTCTGCCAGGACCTGTTTGGAAAGTAAAGGAATAAGCGAATCCAAAGCTTCGATAAACCGCTCTGAAGTTTGCTTGATTTTCGGTGTATTGTAATAATTTTCAACGGTGACTCGAACATTACTGTCGGCTGCCGTTTCTATAATCTCAGCGAGTTGAGGTCGGCGATTCGGATCGACAAGGTGCAAGACAACCGACGAAGCGCCGATATCTCTTGCGAGCAAAACGGTTTCCTTCTGAATCTCCATAGCATCGACTGGATCGTAGTAAAGCTGTTGTCCCATAATGGTTGGCGTGCTATGGGGGCCGACGATAGCTGAGTGAATTGACAATTGGAGATTCGTACGCTCAACCCACTCGCGAATCAGATTCCGATGGGAGACGTTAAAATCTTCGGGGAACAGTTTATTGAGGTTCGCCTGAAAAGGGTGGAAATCGATACAATATTCGACGCCCAGCAGATTTTCTTCATAAGCCTTTTTCAAGTAGGCAGCAGGATGCCAAAGCTCACCATCCCAAAAAGTACACGACAGAATATGATACGGGGAAGTTAGAGGTGTGTCTTTAGGTTTTACAGAATATTCTAAGAATTTAGATCGATAATTCTTTGCAAAGTTTAGCAAACACTCATCTAGTTCTTGTTGGGATGCATTACCTCCAAAGAGAAAAGCTGGCGCATGTTCGTAAATCATAGCCACCTTTGCGAGAAGATAGGGGCGGTCTTGAATGAGCTTTCGGATAGCGGTTTGTTTTTGCGCGAGGTCAAGGATATGCTGTAGGCTTTGAGGATTCAAGGAATACTTATATTTGTAGAGAGATTTAATTTGGGCAAGGCTGACGAGCACTGAGGTGCCTCGAATGCCTAGATCTGACAAGCGCTTACGGATGTTTGTATCGGCATCTAAATCCCGATTCTTGAGCCATTTGGAGATCTCTGTTTCGACGTGGAACCTCAAGCGATTGTCACTATTTTGTGGTACAAGGCCAAATAAGTTCATTTTCTCGTCACCTTTCCCCAGTCCTCCTGAAAGCTACTATCAGCATGAATTCGAGCTTGAGCGAAATTGGGCAGATTTGTGATAGACGTAAATGAAACCGGATTCACTTACTTCCAGCATTCCAATCGTATGGAAATATTACTATAGATTATAGCAGAAACAAAATTTCGGGGCAAGCACAAAATCAGTAACCATATGTCAATGTTAAAATTTAGGCCGTTTCCGAAACTTCTTTAAGTCTGAATATTATTACTCATCAAAAGGCTCAAACGTGATTTTTTCGATTGACGCATACACAATGTCGAGAAGTTGATCGAGTTCCGAAATGGAAATTTGCAGAGGAGGAATCAACACAATGGTATTAACAAGCGGACGAAGGATAGCACCACGCCTTACCGCTTCTTTGCAAATCTGAATACCGACCTGCTCTTCAAAAGGGTACTCTTCCTTTGTCGTTTTATCACGTACCAACTCCACTCCAGCCGCTAACCCACAAACTCGGACATCACCAACATGTGCTAAGGAATAAAATTCATGGAGTCGATGTTCAAAGTGTTCGATCGTGGGTTGAATTTTTTCAATGAGATTTTCATTTTCAAAAATCTCAATGTTAGCCAGTGCAACAGCGCATCCCAGTTGATTGCCCGTAAACGTATGTCCGTGAAAAAGAGTTTTCAACTGTTTGTATTCACCAAGGAAAGCGTTGTAGATTTCATCGCTCGTGAGCGTCGCAGCTAGCGGAAGATATCCTGCTGTCAATCCTTTGGCGGTACATAAAATATCAGGAACGACATTTTCATATTCACATGCCCACATTCGCCCCGTGCGTCCAAAACCTGTCATGACTTCATCTAGAATAAGAAGTGTATCGTATTTTCTTGCCAGTGTTTCTACGCCTTTCAAAAACCCTTCGGGCGCAACAATCATCCCACCTGCACCTTGGATAAGGGGTTCCAAGATAATCCCCGCCACCCTCTCCCTGTGTTGGCTCAGTGCCTTTTCCATTTCAGTCAAGCAATACTCTCGAACAACTTGAGGGTCATCGCCAATCGGACAACGGTAGATATAAGGCGCTGGCACACTCACCGTTTCAAAAAGGAGATGGTCATACGCTTTGCGAAATACATCAACTCCACCGATGCTCATTGCACCTATGGTATCGCCGTGATAAGCGTTATCCAAATGCACGAATATTTTACGCTCGGTTTCGCCTTTATGCTGCCAATATTGAAACGCCATCTTCAAAGCAATTTCTACCGATGTTGTGCCGTTGTCCGAATAAAATACTTTTTTTAATCCGCGCGGTGTAAGTTCGACCAATTTTTTAGCCAACTCAATCGCGGGAACATTGGAATATCCCAACAACGTGGAATGTGCAATCTTATCAATCTGTGCTTTGAGTGCGTCGTTGATCTCTTTTCGGTTATGCCCATGCACATTTGTCCACATTGAGGCGATGCCATCAATGTAATGATTACCCTCCGTATCAATGAGATGCGCACCTTCCCCGCGCTCAATGATAATAGGCTCTTCTGCTAGCCAATCCTTCATCTGGGTAAAAGGATGCCATAGATAACGCTTATCCCAGTCTATGAGTGTTTTTTTGTCTAACATTTTGAATTCCAAATTTTGTGTGCGAAACTCTACTTTTGCAGTCAAAAAAAAATGCGGAGCCCAGAGTATATCTCCAGATTCCGCATTCCAATTCAAATCGGTTCCAACTATCCCTTCAATTTTGCATAATGAACCTGGTGCTCAATGTTGAGTTCTTCAACCTTGCCGGACTTCGGAATAATGATTTGGAGTAGATTATCACGGTAAGTGACTTTGTAATCTTCCGGTTGTCCTTCAACGTAGAAAGTATTTCGGAATCCATTGGGGAACGAACTTGTGCGTCCAAGGACTTCTGCAAATCGAGGATCTTCTAACTTGGTTTCGACCATAACGGCATTATCTTCCAGACTAATCTGATATGTATAATCAGGCATCCGATCTGGCAAATCATACAATTTTTTATGCCCGCAATCGGGCACCCAGCGCGGCATCTCAATTTCGATTGCATAATAATCTGGCATTTCTTTGACCTGATTGATCATTCCGTAGCGACGATACCGTTCTCGTACATCATCGGTATAAATTGGACCATCCGTAAGAACAGCCCCCGGCACGGTTGAGCGGGGTATACCGGGCTCAGTCACGAGCGCAGATCGTAAAGCCGAAAGGAGTGGATATGCAATAAACGACGGTATCCAACCATACAACGCGGCACCATACTTAGATTTCCCATCATCCGATGTTGTCACCAAATCATCCTTAAAACGGAACATTCCTTCGGCAATTGCAAGCGCAACACCCAGAAGTATAGCAAGGTTTCCACCACTGGTAAAGAAACTTATCCCCCAAGCTTCAACGTTAACAGCAATCAGGAAGAACACAATCGGATAAAGCGCGAGGTTGATTAAACTACTGATGCCTGTCGAGATCGCTGCACTAAAGATCTTTGAGCTACCCGCCATCTCCTCCAGTTCGTTTTTGAACTTAGCTGAGAATGCCCCTAGCAAAGGTTGAGAAAGCATCACCAAGGGACGTAGCGGAGCGCGAATTGAGGACGTTGGTGGGCTGGGTAATTGAACGAATTCTTCGACATCGGAAGCTCTAAATTTTCCGAATCCTTTCCCGTCCGCTCCTTCGCCATCATCACCGCTTGATTCCGGTTTAACGAAGGTCTCAAAAAATTTACTATTTAATTCATTGTAGGATTGCCATTCGTCAGGAACGACATCCAGCATGAATATTGCGGTAACGGGACAAACGGGATCGCATGCACCACAATCGATACATTCGTCTGGACTGATGTAAAGTTGTTTTTCACCGTCGGTGGTATGAATACAATCAACGGGGCATACATCGACACAGGCCGTGTCCATGACGTCAACACAAGGTTCACAAATCACATACGCCATTTCTAGCCTCCTTAACGACACATCTGCTTTATCGAGCAACTGAATTATACCACAGCCCAAAAGCCGTGACAAGAGAATTTGGGGCGATGATTTGGTTAAAGCCGCGAGGTATTTACTACTCCCAATCACATTTGTGGGAGAGTCTTCCCAGACTTGATGTGTGAGGTGCGTTGGGGGTCTTCCTCCCAGCCGAAGGATTCCCTTCATCGCGAAATCTCGCTCCCACAGGGATGGGGATTTCGTTGAGGTTGGCAGTTTTAATGCGACAAAGTCAAGTTATCTCTAACATAAAAAAATAGGGCAGGGAAAATATCCCTGCCCATGATTGGCCAGCATGTTTGCATCACGAAATATTCTGAGATGCCTTCCGTTTGAGTTTAATTATACTTCACAATTGTTAAAAATCAAGTGCTTTTTGCATTTTTCAAGTTCCTGATTTTCACCAAACGACAAATAGGTCGTAGCAATTAGTTAAGCAGAGATAGGGCGTTTAGCTTTATCCCAAAATCTTAATGGACTCATTTTATGTTAAATGGTATAATCCACTGAAAATACTTAGACTTTGCCTGTACCTGTAAGTGTTTTAATAGTCAAGTTAACTTTCTATAGGCTAAATTTTGTTCAATTTGCAACTGATTTTTATGAAACGGATCTTTCTCCAAAGGCGTTGGGAAAAATAGACTAACTTGCTTGGAAAAGATGGGCAAGGAGGGCATACTGTCTTGGCGCGCTATTTTAATGATGACCCATCAGCTCAAGAGGATACTCACTTAGCCATGCTTACAAAAGCGGGGGATGAGTCTGCTTTCCGCCTGCTATATGATAAGCATAATAATTGGGTTTATAGCAAGACACACCGAATATTAAGAAATCATCAAGATACTGAGGAAGTTTGCGCGGATATCTTTTTTAAAGTCTGGCGGAAAATTGACAAGTGGGATACGGATCAAGGGAGTTTTCAAGCGTGGTTAAACGTTGTTGCAAGGAATACGATTATCGACGCAATCCGAAAGAAGAAAAGGATTCGTGAATCACTTTTAAGTACGGAGGATGAATCTGACGTGCCACTCAGTGAACATGAGGATAGTAAGCCAACGCCGGATAAGCAACTCGAGTCGCGAGAAGCTCAAGAAATTCTTGAGCAAGCACTTCAACAGGTGACTAAACCAAACCATCGAATCGCTTGGATCTTACGTCATCTAGAAGGGTGCAGTATCGCAGAGATTTCGCAAGGACTTCAACGCAAAGAAGGTACAGTGAAGATTTGGATTTTTCGTTGTACCCAAGAATTACGCCAAATTTTGGCAAGAAAAGGAATCAGATGGGTCTATTAGTTAATTTTGGAGGGGATGACCTATGATGTTTTGGAAGAAATCTAAGCCGAATTATAGTCATGATGAGGTTGAGAAGGCGGAGATGTTAGAAGTTCACACTCGTTGGATCAAGGACGAGAAGCTTTCACGCAAGCAGAAACAGCTGCTAAAAACCAGTCAGGAATATCCGGAATTGGATTCTTTAAAACAACTAATTGATTTTGCGCACTATCGATTCCGGGAGACTGCGAGTGTCACACTTCGTCCGGGTGCTAAGCAACGGATCGCTAGTCAACTTATGGAACGGATTGGTCATAAAAACCGATCAGTTGTTGATGACCTGTTACCAGATATAGATGAACTTAGTTTCTCACGAGCAAGCCCAGAACAGGTGGGAAGCGACAGTGAACTTGCCAGCCCATCTATCCCTGCCGATCTGTCGCCACTTTCCCAAATCGGGCTTTTCGCAGACAACCTTGATGGAGAAACTATCAGCGAAAGAGTCTCTCCTTCATCAGTTGATGACAGTTACAATCTGAAGTTAAAAGTCATTCAAGGTGACGAGGTTGGCCGCGAATGCAATATTGCATTCCTGAAGGTAATCATCGGACGTGGGGCTGATGCAACTGTTCAACTAGAAACAAACGAGCCTGTTTCAGACAGATGTGCGTCGCTAACAATCGAAGGCGATCAGATCTATATTACCGATCTTGGCGGCAGCGATGCGACTTATGTTGATAACCGTCAAATCTTTGAGCCGACACTACTTCATGTTGGATCGAAAATAACAATCGGTGAACAATCCTTTGAAGTCACTGAAATCCAACGTGATGCGGGCATACTTCGTATTTCTTTTCTGGAAATCGAAGGCAAGAATGTTGGTCAGGTTTTCTGCTTAAGTATCAAAGAAGTGACCGTAGGCCGTGGTAAGGGAGCGAGACTCCGATTCTCTGATTCAACAGGGACGCTTTCACGGTTGCATGCACAATTCCAGTTGAAAAAGGGAGAAGTGTATATCACGGACCTAGAAAGCACAAACGGCACCTATGTTGATGGCGTTCGGATAGAAGTACCTACTATTCTCAGAAAAGGTTCAATCATTAGGTTCGGCGGCATTACTTGTGAAGCCATTGATATAGGAAATACGTCTTAGCAAGCAACTAAATATATAGCTAAATTTCCGCTTATGTGGTAAAATATCTTGCCGATTCAGCTTGAGCCCTACCCTACCGATAATCTCTGTTTGACAGCTTCGCAGTCGCTGTTTTTCTAAGTTGTGCTATGTCCAATGTCCACGAAAATTTATAGATAGGCACTAAGGCTGATGAACCAAGCGCAATTCGCGTTAGCCCATTTTAATCGCGCTGCAAATTACTACCAACAAGCGTGTTATGTCCAGGCCATTCAACATTACCTTGCGGGTTTAAAAGTTGATTCAACACGAGCGGAAATCTATGCCGATCTCGCTAAAGCGTACGAAATGGTGGGGTGTTGGGATTGGGCATTGGCATGTTTAGACTTTGCCTTACGGTTGAATCCCAATTATTCTACTGCTCAACGTCGTAAGGCACGTATCTTCGAGGAGAAGGGGATTTACGAATCCTTAATAGCCAAAATCAATTTGGATCTGGAGCCATCTCGTTCCTTTCTTCGAGAACACCAAGTTAGAAGCCGCACGAATCTTCCTCCTGTAATCGAGCGAGAGTTTTTCGTCCTCAAGTACGAAGATACAATCCCTTCAAAAGTGTTATGGGTGATATGTCAACTTATCGATAGAACCTATCACCAAGTCGGAGGCATTTTTCAGTGTTATCCTTCGCACAAAGTTTCGATCTCGATTGAGGATATAAGCCGTCTATCTACCTCCCAGAGTCGCTCCCTTCCGCATTGGGCTGCCGCCAGCTATGACGGCAATATTCGGCTGACCTACTGCGCCTATGGAGAACCCGCCTTCGGTATATTACTCGCCCTGATTCGTCATGAGTGGGTGCATTTGCTCGTCGATCGACTGACGAAACGACAATGTGACACTTGGCTTGACGAAGGGCTTGCTCAGGTTGTTGCTCGCCCGATGATGAGTTTCGAGCGGCAGCAACTGAGAATCGCCAGTCAAAAAAAGCAACTCTTAACGCCCCGTGAACTCAAAAAGCCATTCAGCCAAATGGCATCCAATCGGCGACGTTTAGCCTACCTTCAATCCACGTCAATCGTGGCATATCTTATCCAACAGTTTGGGGTTTCTCAGATTCGCAAGCTTCTTCGCCGAATCGCCAACGGCAAGCCAATAGATGTCGCCATCCAGACAACTTATGGGAGAACCGTGGATGAAATTGTGTTGGCGTCAACTGTGGAGGGCGTTTAACAGTTAAACCCTACAGAAGATATTCCTACCAGAAAGATACAAGCTATCCAAAAACGGCAATTTCTTTGCCAACAGATTTCGCGAAATTTGACAACTGATAGAGGGATAGCCATGGACAAGCTCGATATTGCCATCATCGTCCTCGTAGGTTTGGGGGGCTTAAGCTGTTTTCGTGCAGGATTCACCCGTAGCGTTTGGGGGATTGCTGCCGTCTCTGCTGGCGTTTTTACAGCAAGCCAATTATGGGGGGAACTTGCCCCGATTCTCCAGCGGTTAATTAAGCACGAAGGTATCGCAAAATGGGCGAGCGTTGCGCTTATCGCAGCGGGGGTAAGCGTCGCGATAGATTTTCTTTTTGAGCGATTTCAGCGCGTCATCGAACGAGGTGTGTTGGGGTGGGTTAACAATACAGTCGGCGCAGTATTTGGCGTTGTGGCAAGTAGCATTTTAATCGGCTGCGTTCTGCTTCTGTTGGATCGTTATGGTGGCGGAACGCTCCAGGAAGCGATTGCTAGCGCGCGTTTTGCTCCGACGTTTGTGGAAATTGGACACAGGGTTTTCGATTTTGGGAAAGAGGTAATCAAAGAGCAGGTTAATAAAATGTGAATTTGAAAAAGAAAAAGGGGGCAGCTAGTGGCGCGAAAACAGATCTACGAATTGGCAACTCATAAACAGAGATGCAAGGATGCATTTGAATCTCTGAGTACCCATCACGTTTCATATTTCACGTTTTATGCTACCCTAGTTTCTCTCCTGTTTCTCACTGCCGCTGTGACCCCGGCGGTATCCAGTGAACTCAGGGCAAGCTTATTGAACAAAGCACTTTCAGAAAATCTAATCCGTCAACCCCAACTCAATATTAACGATATGGAGCCGCGTGCATCAAGCTCAAACCACAACGCAATGCAAATTGGTATCCGGTGGTTGTTGCTCATGCCTATCCGCCTACACCAAAAATTCATCACCAACCAAGATGGAGACAACGTTTGTACTTTTGAACCGAGTTGTTCTCACTATGGTTTGGAAGCCATTCGGCGACATGGTTTGCAAGGCCTGTTGATGGCGAGCAATCGGCTCTTGCGGTGTTACAGCGGAAATCACAAATACTACTCTAGTTTTGATGCAATCGCCTACGATCCTGTGCCTCCTAAGTAGACTAAGCAAACCAGAAAATCGAAATAGCTTTGCAAAATGCAAAAATTTGGCATAGTGAGGAAGATGATTTACACTGACTCCCTTCACGGTTCGCCAACCCCCTCTTGGTCTCCCCCTTACGAAGGGGGAGATACAGAGGGGGTTGGCAGGCCGTCACATGTTACGCAGATGTAAACTGTCATGTAGACCAATACACAGAATGCAAAAATTCATTGTTCTTCCATTTTTTTATTTTGGTTTTTCCTGCCTTTTGTTATCCGTACTTCCTACCGCATATTCCCAAAGTTTTGAGACAGAACAGCTACTTCGTTTCGCCGATTCACTTTTCCAAGAGGGGGATTATCTCAACGCCGCCCACGAATATAGACGCTATCTCTTTCTCCATCCCGACGCGGATAACCGCGATCTTGTTCAATTTAGCCTAGCTGCTGCCTACCAGAATGCGGGTAAATTGCGTGAAGCAATAGAAACCTACCAAAAGTTAATCAATACCTATCCCCAAAGTTCGTTAATTCCCAAGACTCAATCTAATATCGCTCAATGTCAATTGTTACAGGGCGATAAATCTACGGCGATTGCATCACTGCAACAGTTTCAATCAGACTACCCAAAGGGCGATCTTGCACCTCGCGCCCAATTTACAATTGCGATGATTCACATGGAGAATAAAGAGTGGGAAGCAGCATCACGAGCGTGGCAACAGGTGAGTATCAAATATCCGCAAACGCCGTTTGCAGAGATGAGCAGTCGGCTTGCTCATACAGTGCAACATGGTACTTCTCTTCCTCGACGTTCTCTAGCAATAGCTGGTTTATTCTCAGCACTGATTCCGGGACTCGGTCAGACATACAGCGGACGCTTCTCTGATGGTCTTCAATCCCTTATCGTCGTTGGAGGACTGGCGGCAGGCACAGCGTATTACATCGATCAGGAACAGTACGAGGTCGCAATTCCCGTGGGAATAGTTGGGCTGTTTTTCTATGCTGGCAACATTTTTGGTAGTGTCCAATTAGCGAAGATTTTTAATCGTCAGCAAGAGGACAATTTTCTCGACGGATTGAGAGGACAGATTCAGACCTCCAACTTCTTCGGTGCGCTGTCTCCTCGATCAACCGATGTACCACTTGTGCGTTGGCAATCGCGTTTTTAGAACACGAGTTCAACAAAAAAGGCGTCAGAGAAATAAATCTCTAACGCCTTTTTTAATGGACACTGATGAACTTCAAAAACTCTGACGTCCGGAAGCCATGTTTCCTGCGGCATCGGTCGCTTGAATTGTTATCGAATGATCACCACCAGGAAGTGTTTCGGTTTCAAGCAAGAGTTCCTCGCGTTTAGAATCGAAGATACCGTCGGCGGGAAAAATCACTTTCCAGTGTTCATCGCTATCGATTTTATAAACCGCTCTTTGCAAGTGACTGCTAGAGTCCTCAACGGCACAAGTAATCTTATACGTACCATTTCCATTAGCGGTCGCAGTGATATTGTTCACAGTTGGCTGTGTATTATCAATATCGAAAGGATCGCTTATTTTTTCGGCAGACTTTGCCCAACCGACCGGATTGCTGAGTTTGTCTGTTGCTTCGACTTTGATGACGTAACGACCATCCGGCATCGGTGTTGTATCCCAATCGTAGCTGGATTTATTCAGTTCTTTTTTGAGAAGCTTCCAATTCGTTTCATCACTGCCTTGTAGTAAATCGTAAATTGCAACGTATCCTTATTCGCATCCGTCACTTTCCACTGGACTGTCCACTGCTTAGAGGGTGTTTCTGAACTTTTCTGAGGTTTACTGTCACCGGAACTAGAAGAACCTCCTCCTTTCTTGGCTCCCTTTCCTTTACCGACTTCAATTGAGGTGAACCGGGGCTCGATATTCGATTGAGCAGAAGCAAGGGAGACCTTTTTTAGCACAGGTGTTGCAGCGGGGTCGCTTGTTGTTAGCGTCACACGCCACTGGATATATTGTGCGGAAGGACTCGTAATTTGGGATCCTTCGGACGTTGTTAATTCCTCCGACCAATCACTCCATGTGCTATCTGATTTTTCGGTATTTCCAGATCGAGTGGCGAAGACAATTGACGTTCCTTCTGGTAACTCAGCTTCCCACGATAATTTCCCCCACCGGGAGATACCTTTTGTATTACGTGGTTTTGATTCAAGCGTACCTTCCGTGATATATTCAGTTTTCAATTCAAAGATTTTTGCTGAATTTCCGGTCGCTAAAAACAACTTTTTAGCCTCCGCCGCATGGTGCATGGCGAGAATCTGGTTTGCATCGCATTTGCCTAGCGAGGCAGAATCCCCATTCGCATTGACTCGATAGATTTTTCCCTTATCCCCGGTACCGACCAGTAGTTGATTATCCGTGTCAAGGACCATCGACAAAATCAATGGTTCGGGAGATGTCCAAATTTTGGAGACAATTCCATCCGGTCGAATCTGATAAATGTGTGATTTTTTCTCCTCTGTCGATCCGCCATTAGAAGGCGGAGGACTGCTCGGACGACTGCCAGGTTTTGGAGGGGCGGACGTAATCGCTGCCGCATAGATGTTTCCCTGTGTATCTCCAACGAGTACGTGAACCTCCTTTTCTGCGGTCTGACGGATTACAGAAGTTGCACCGTCGTCTGTAATTCGATAGATGATTCCTTTACCTTCACTGCCAGCGTATAAAGCATTTTGATGGTAAAGCAAGCACATGATATTGCCCTCTTCCGAATCAAAGAGGACGCTCATTTTTTCATCAGGCGTAATTTTGTAGATCTTTCCGTCTGTGCCTGTTGCGGCGTAGAGATTTCCGGCATCGTCAAACGTCATCGCCCAAACATATTTATCCTCAGCACTTAGAATTGTCTTCGGCGGAGTTGCTTTATCGGAAATTTTGTAAATTAAACCATCCGGCGCCGTGCCAGCGTAAAGCGTGTCATTGGCATCTACAGCAAGACTCAGAATTGAGACTTCCGGCGAATCATAAAAGAGTGAGGATTGCCCATCTGGAGTGATTTGGTAAATCTTGCCTTGGTTTCCTGTGCCGGCATAGATATTCCCTTTTGAATCTTCGGCAAGGCACCAGATGTAGATTTCTTCTGTTTCTTCAAAAAAGTTGTCCACTTTGGACGCTAATATGACCTTGCCTCGACTTGTAATCGAAACATCTTTGGAGGTACCAGCTTCAAAATCTTTCTGCCGATGTTGCTCCCAAATCGATGTTGTGACGGCTGAAGCAGGTCCAACACAAATAATAGATGAAATGGCAATAATGCCCAAAATCCGACGAAACGTCATGAAAAAATATCCTCCTATTAAATCGACAATTGGCAATTTCTACGGTGCATCGCGGTCAATGGTAAATCGCACAAATCCGCTCCCCGATATGACATAATTCGTTGAAATCTTATCAATATGTAACGTGGTACTAAGGGTAAACCCACCTTCCCCGACTTGCGTTGGTGAACTCATCACTGACATCGCGGATAAGGGGAGTCCAGAAAATTCAACACCTTGAATTGTCATACCACGCTTGGGAACAGAAAGTGCCATAACAATATCGCTGTTGTTTTCACCCCGCTGTAGAAGTTTAATCAGTTGGTTGATGTTCTTCGGACGGTAGTTCAAAGGTGCGCGTGTTCGTTGAAACGCCTCATGAGAAGCGGCGTCCGCGGCGAGGAGGGTCGTTAAGCCTTCGGGAGCATCTTTTGGAATCGTGATACGCCCCTTCTGGATGACCGGTTCTTCAAGGTATGGACGGAGTGTCATAATTACTTCAATCTCTTCACCCGGCCGGTAGCGGTCTTTATTAATCCGCATGGCTTCAATCACAGCAGTTTTACGTTTATCCTCTAATCTGACATTCACCTTGACGGCTTCCAACGCGACCTTCGTATATTGATTGCCAACCAAGCTCAGTAACGGCCTAAAAAGTTCCTGTATTGTCACCGATCCAGGCGAAAAACTTGAGGAGTAAACATTCCTTCGGGAGATCTCCCGTGACATCAAATTGGGTTGCTCTTTTATGGTTATTGTCGTGTCAATATTTACGGTATTATCTCCACCACTGATCTCAAGGGCATCAATATGACTCCACGCTCCGAGGGTTATGTATGCCGCCGATATACTACGATGCCGCATGACTTCATAGTGTACTTGATGGATTTTCCCATCAGTCGTCTCGACGGTGACATCTACCGGAATATAGCTTGGATGGGATCCAAGGAGACCCGCAATTGCGGATTGCCGATCTTGTACCAATGTGCCAATGGGTTGGGTGGGAGATGCCATTTTGGTAGATCGAGTGATTCGGGGCAAAATGTAATGAACGTAACCGCCTGAAATTGGTAGGTTGACGTTGCCTTCCCCGAACATCGGATGCCCAAAGCCAAGAATCTGATCGCCATCAATGTAAGTCATTGTCCCGTAACCAAAAGCGGTGAAATCGCCACGTGCATATTCGATACCGAGGATTTGTCCTGGCTCGATGGGAGCTTCTCTGACGGGCGCACCGCCACCACCCCCTTGGATTGGCATCAGTCTGTATTTGTCAAAGAGGGGTTTGAGAAATGCCATCATTTGAGGGTTGATTAGCGGGAGAACAACGGGAGTGTGTAGGAGTGCCGACGCTGTATCGGCGGAAGGTAGTAAGGGCGTGCCCACAAAATTCTTCTGCGTAGAGGCCCCGTTGGACAATAGGGGCAACATATCAATCCCCTGCCATGCGGTATCGGAGCCAAAGTTGAATAGGCTTCCACCCCGGTAGCTTAAATTGGGGTGCATCCCTCGGCGCGTGACTTCGACCATCGATTCAATCGGTGTAATTCCTGCAAGGTTTGCATGTTCGCGCTGATCCCAATATACGAGAGAAAGCGCACCAATGAGCCTGCCTTTGATATAGGCGGGACTTCCACTCATGCCACCGGCACCGCCAGTTGCTTCAAAATTTTTCCCACTGGCTTTAATCCATATTACATGCCACTGCGGCGCCCAATTGTACTCAATACTGATAACTTTAAAATTGAAACTCTCGACGGTTGTTCCAGAAAAAACGGTTTTAGCCACTCCTTCCATGCCAAGCTTAATCTCTGACAGGGGCATGAATTTCTCTGTGTCCCATTTAATCTCTGCATACCCCTGAAGCGCAACCAAGCATAACATACTGCTTATAAGCAAGAAACAGACCTTTTTCAAAACGTTCACCTCATTTGATTTAATCGATAAATTCGCCATCTTCCCCGATGAAACCACGACAGGTAAATCGAGCTAATAATAACAGTTTGGTGAGCCGATGTCAACCTCAAATTGGTGTGACAGGATTAGGCGGGAGGTTACTCATGCTTAACGCACAAAATGAATTCGTTGTTGACGCGGTGACTGAATTTCAAAGCCGTGTTGACCTTAATCGCTGAAATCTTGGGATCTGTAGGATTTTACCCGACTCCCTTCAAATCGGAGGGCAAGAGGCTATGGAAGGCACCAGCATTCTTATGCCTCTGAAACACAGGCGCTGAAGCCGTTCCCTGAAAGCGACGTGCCCTGATGATGTTGCCTGCTTGAGAAACAATCTGCCAAGCACTTTGAGCGAGAATAAACACATCATCGAATACACCAGAAATTGTTCCAATCTCCCCTCCTGAAGCGATGTCCAATACTTTATAGGTCTGAGAGTCTGGAATGTTGGAGTGAATGTGTCCCTTTTCCCCGAAATCCATCAGCCTTGAAGATGCAAGCCAGTGTCCCAAGCGCGACTCAATCCAACTGCGCTGACGCAAATTTCTCAAAATTCGTCTGGCTTCCCTGCTTGAACATAAAGGAGATAGGAGTTCAAGGAATTCGGTCTCCGGTGCACCTTTAGGATTTTGATACAGGTAGGATAGAATTTGTTGAACCGCAACCGACAGGTCGGGCGCATAAGATTCTGCTGGCAACACGCCGCTATCGGCGGTCTCAAACATTGCTTCCAGCAGGGGTTTCTCTTCTACAGCGTTTACAACGGCTACAGCGTGAATAAGTCCTTTTCGACGATTCCCACGCCCAATCCGTTGAAGCATCGTGGAGAGGCTCCGAGGCGGCTCGGCAAGTAAAATGAGATCAATATCACCAATATCAATGCCGATTTCCAGCGTGGACGTCGCAACACATACGCCAACCCCTGCTTCCTTCATGACAGTTTCCGCCTCTTCCCGAACCGTTCGGCTGAGACTCCCATGATGGGTCACGACCGGATAGGGTTGCCACAATGGCGCAAGGATAGCCGCCACAGCCTCAACAGACTCCCGCAGGTTGCAAAAGGCAAGCACTTTCCGCCAACCTCGTTTCCGTGCTAAGTGGTAGACCTCTTCGTAAGAATCGAGAATGCAGTAATCGATCTCCCGTCCGCCTTCCACTGCAATAATTTCGTATGGGCATGGGGATATGTATCTTTGCGCAATTTGGTCTGGCTCAGAAAGGGTTGCTGATAGCAGATGGATGGAGAAATTTCCATCGGATGCTTGCGGTTTCAGTGAGGTGAGTTTTCGCAATCGCCATAAAAGCAACCGCAGTTGATCGCCTCGGTAGGTATTATCCAATAGATGAATTTCATCCAAAATCACAGCGCGCAACGTCCCGAATGCGTGTGAACGACGGCAGATTAGAGAGTCCAATGATTCCGGCGTCGTGATTAGACAATTGGGCAATTGACCCCGCGGCAAAGATGGCTTGTCTCCATGCTTGAGTGCCGCCGTGATTCCCATGTCTTCAAGAGGCCCTTCAATGCGTTCAAGTGTATCGTTGGCTAAAGCACGGGTCGGGACGATGTACAAAATCGCCAACCCCCGCCAGCCTTCAGCCGCAAACCGCTCAGCGACGGGTGCGACGACCGCCTCTGTTTTGCCGGACGCTGTGGGGGATGCCACAACAACGTTGGCACCATCCAAGATCTTGGGAATCGTTTCGACCTGAACTGGTGTCAATCGACCAAATCGGGTAAAGAACGGAAGCCATGTGCGTTTCAAACGGCGGCGGATGAGCTCCACTTGTTTGACATCAATCATTTGCATTGACTGTGGCCCATTAAAGTTGAGAATTAAGTGGCATCATCTGATGCCACATTTTCATTACCTTCTTTACGTGAAGACCAATAATCAAACCTCGTCGTATCCAAATGTCTTACCCCACCACTATACTTGCGTATCTCTTCAACCATATGGCGGGTGCCACCAGGACCGTCGCCGCCTTTTCCATCCCACAAGGCAATGAGCCGAACCTGATTCATGGGGTAGATTAACGTTGAATAGAGAGCCCAAAGATTGCTGCGTTCATAAACGTTGTCCTCATCTTTGACAGGTCCAAGTTGGTCTGGTTGTCGATAGACGGTGACATTGGGATTATCGCACAGGTTATAAAAACGCTCAACCCAGTCATCTCCGGCAAAGCTCACTGAGTTCTGAATAAATTCTGCTTCACTGAACGGGAGAAGTACCTCGACTTTCATATTGCGTCTCAAAGCGGCTTCGATAAACAGGATATCTCCTCCACAAGCAGCACCGGCGATAATGGCCAAATCGTTACTACCTGCCTTAAACCAATCCAGTACCCTCTCAATTTTTTCACTGGCCTCGCTCTCCATTTCAGGTGGGAAACGGGGTTCTGGCCGATCGGGGTGGTCAATCATGTGGCCAGAGAAAAGGAAAACTTGGTATCTAGCGGTTTTCTCTTCTTTGAGTTTATTCAACTCCTCCTCGAGCAAGTTTATACTGGGTTTAATATACTCAGAGCGGAACCCTAGCCGATTTAATAATTTTAGCTGTGAAAGTGTAAATCCCAGGGCAAATGTATTTTTTCTGGTTCGGGTTATTGCTCTGCTGTAAGCCCTTGTCACCATTGCGGGATCTTCCGCGGTAATAGCTTCGAGATAACCGAGGGAAAAGAAATCCCAAAAGCCCTCGTCATCTCCCAGGATTGAACTCTTCTGGAGGACACTTTCGAGGGAAAATTGAACGGCTCCCATCAGCGTGGGCAACTGTTTCCGGATGGCTTCCATTTCTGAATCACCCGCCATACCAACCTGATCAACCAAGTTATCTAATACCATTGAAAAAATGAGAGCCATTATCCCCGAATAGATATGATTCGGATCTAAGCGATAACCGTACAAGAAAATTTCAATCCCCTTTTTTAACCACGAGGAGGCATCATAAGCGGCTTTTAATCGCTCCTGATCATCACTGATACCCTCCCATTCCGCCTCCCATGTGTCAATGTAAATGCGTGCCAAGTGGGTAATGGCATCAATGTAAGTCGGCTCATCCTTGAGTAATTGCTCTAACTTTGCAATGGCCTCATCGTACCGTTTAAGCCTTCCCAAGTGAAAAGCCTCCCATCGCCGGAACTCCAAATTATTTGGATTAATCTTTAACCCTTGCTGATATTGTTCCAGAGCTAGTTCATAGCACTCCATATTTCTTAAGGCTAACCCAGCTTCCTCAATCGCCTTCTCCCGAATGAGGGGATTTCTGATTTCTTGAGTTAGCAGCAATATATCACCGATGCGTCCTTGTAGTTCAGCAATAGTTAAGTATTTCTTCCACTCTTTGTACTCCTGCCAATAATCAGTGGCAAAGGGGGTCTGTAGCGATTTGAGATCCGGTTCGGCTAGACCCGTAAGCAACTCAAAAATAGGACTCTGAATCCGTTCTTTACCTGAATCCCGAATTGCACTAGCCGCCTTGACGATGTTTTTCATATCTTTTTCTAGGTGTTTGGGATCTGGTTTACCATTATTGTCACAATGGTAAGAAATAATATGAATCTTGGGAATACCTTCAGGTATGTAAGATCGACTCGACTGGATGTGAATTAGTCCTCGTTTACGTATGGCGTGTCGAACACCCAGCTTGTAAGATATACTTGCGTTATCAATACTCATATCTGCAATAACTAGATCTGCGAGTAGAAGTTCCTGGAACGTATCGGTGATATCGTCATTTATGGTTTCTTCACCGCCCCGAATCGTTCTAAACTCAGATGCCTCCAGTGCAGGCTTAATCAACTCGTTATAGATGGCATCGAAATCAATCCAATGGCCATCAGCAACCTGTTTTTGGCCGAAGGGCATAATGACAAAAGCGTGTGGCAAGCCTTTTTTCGTTGTGAGTTGTGGATTTTGGATTTCTAGTTTTGCTTCTTCTTCAACAGTTTCCACTTTGATATCCTTTTCTGAATCTTCGGTGTGCTCGTTTGTTTCAGCTTCATTCTCTTTCCGTAGTGCTTCATCAATCTCGGCGGGGGCAGAAGTCTCCATCACTTGGGATAGCATATCCTCCCCCTTTTTTTCTTCTAAATCAGCAATCGCCTGACGCATTTCGGAGATGTAGCTTTGATGCTGACTCCAGAGTGCCCTTTCTGTGGCTTGAACTAACTTAAAAAATTCATTACCAGTGCGTTCTTCTATGGCTAAGCTTCGCCAATAATCTCTAATGATTTTCAGGTCTAGAATAAGTTGGCTATAACTACTAATTGTCGAGTCATATTGCCGGAGATCCAACCAAGAGTTTACCCCTGCCCCAATTGCGGCTGTAGAGGCGACCCACATGCTAATGCTTTGCCCGGCAAATTTTACACCTAGCGCGGCCATAAATGTGCTTAATGCACCAAAACAAAAAATAGCCACCTGCAAACGCATTCTTTTTCTCTGGAGTTCTCTGACTTTTTTGGAATGCCAATTGAGCTGATCTTCTAACCGATAACGAAGATATTCGTCAGCCAGCAGATCTCCAAATCCTGGATCGCTATTTTCATCCTCGGGGTAATAATAGGGCGGAATTTTTTCGGTGTAGGGTTTTAGCACCAGTTCGCCGCCACTACTTTCAAATACCCGGCGCTGAATGACTTCCGTCCGTTCATTGAGCCATTTGTGCCGTCTCTTGTTCTCCTGTAAAATTGTTCGGTACAGGTAAATCTCTTTTTTAATTTCCTCAGCACCGCTTCGCAAGGCGAGCCAGCTTTCTCCTTGTTGAAATTTATTCGCAAAGGCTAAAACGGTAGCCCCGATGATGGGCACGAGAATCAGGCAAACGCCAAGCGCGTTTCCAACAGGTATCCCAATCAGCGTAAGTTCACGAGATGACTCGGTAAGAAGTGCCAATAGCGTAGTGGCTGCTCCCAGAATAATGATCCAGTCGCGCAAACTCAGGTACTGCTTATTAGCTAAATTGGCGTTGTAATCAAACTCGGCGAAATGTTGCCAGGCTGTTTCCAAGGCTAAAGAGTGATCTTTATTTCCCGTTTGGCTGACTTTAGATTCCACCACTGGTTTCTCCTCAATCTACTTCGCCCCGTCTATCTGACATGAACTCAAATTTAGAGGGCTTGGCTTCCCGGCGTGAGGCTGTGCAAAATGAATATGCCAGCTTACTTCCGCCGTCATCCGAGTATTGAATGCAATAGGTATATCGGATGTCTGGTATTAAACCTGCAATGACAACTTCATGCAGAGGACTTCTGACCCGTTCCCAGACAAAGGCGCGACATAATAGGTCCAAATTTGATACGGCCTAGACCAATAAACCTGGGAGAAACATGCAACAACGCTTCCAGTAGATTCTTCACCCGTATGGCTCTATTTTCATCGATGGGGTTAGATGCAGAAGTCTTTGATTCACCCAACCGTCTATGTATTTCTACCGGGCCGTACTCACGTTTTCGGCAATCTGGTGCTCTAAGAGATTGACCCGTTTTCTTAGCTCTTCAGCTCTATTACGCCAATCATTGTAATATCTGATAACGAGGCGAATAACCGGTTGCAGGACTTCGGGCAGGTCTTCAGTAATGCGACGAAATGTCTCCTTTTCCAAAAATAAAAGCATTCCATCCATTCCGCCTATGGCCCCTGCCGTTCGTCGCGGCTCACCGATTAAGGCCAATTCACCAAAAGCGCTCTGCTTTTTGAGTTCAGCAATAACACTGTTATCTTGAGCGATGATCTTCACAGAACCCGAAGCGACTATATATAATCCATCTGGTGCATCCCCCTCTGCAAATATCACTTCATCTTTTACCATTTCTCTGGCTTCAACCGACTCAGCTATAGCCAACAATGTCTCACCGGGTAAATCTCTGAAGAGTTCCACATCTCTTAAAAGTATCGCCTTATGTGTTGTCTCCATTTTTTCTCCCTCTTTAAAACTGTGAAAATCAGTGTGAAGAACGTTTTTAAGCCAGGGATCGCCTATCGTACTCAGTTGTGCAACCGCCTGATCAGGGGCAACTGTCATTCGATTCTCAAGTGCGGTTATGGCTTTTTTCAAGTTACGGTCATCAGCAAGAGTTTCGAGTGCTTCTAAAGCCGTTGCTCGACTGGACTGACTTTCTTGTGATGAATTCGTAGATAGGATTATCGGAATAAGGCCCATCACTTCAGCGGGTTGTGTACAGACAGCAAACCAGTGTAAAAATCTCGTTTCAGCCATGTGTTGTCTTGCCGAGATTTCAGATTTGACAGAATCTGATAGTGAATGAGCTATTTTTGCAGACTTGAGTATATTTATCATGTTTGCCTCATCCAACACAAATCGATGCACATCTTCCTGAAAATTATGGCTAACGGGTTGACACCGGCTTCGCCACGCATATTCCTTGGCCAGAATCGCACGAGCAATGAAACTTTCAGATTGATTCACCGCTTTAATTGCTTCTTCAACCTCCTCACCTGGAATCGCCGTAAGCGTCTTGATGGCCGCACGAAAAACAGGCTCAGACTTGTACTCATGCCCGAACTGAGAATGCTGTCTTATCGTCTTAACGAGATATGGTATAACCGATGTCCCATATTTTACCAGTGTACGACCTGCAAAATAGGAGACTCTGCCATATCCTAATTTGGATACGAGTTCTTCAGCCAGCTCGATATCCAGGCGTTCGTCGAGGGCTAGAATCGCGTTTATGCAGACATTTTCATTGGTGTCTTCAAGCAAAATTTGTAATTCTTTTTTAAGCCACCCCGTCTTGAATGCGCCTAGCACATAGGCTGCACCTTCTCTCATCTTCGGGTCAGAGTTGTAGAGCATCGCTTTTAGCCTCGTGCTTGCTTCAATCCAAGAATCAAGGTCACCACCGGACAAAAGCACAAGTATGGCGCCTGCTCGTACAGAAGGGATGGGACTTTTCAAAAATTGGTTTGCCACCGGAACGGCAGAAGCGGGTTCAATAATAGATAATGCTTTTAACAGTTGCCAGAGCACCTCAGGATCTTTTTCGATTTCTAATCTTTGAGCCAGGCGAGGTGCTATTTCTTTATCATTAAATTGAGCAATTGTCCTAACGACGATTTCTCGGATGTCGGGGAACTCTGAATCTAAGTGTTGTAAGGCTACTTCAAGTAATTTCTCATCTTTAATCTCTTCCAGCATTTTCAACCCGAACCGAATAGCCTCAGGATCGCTATCCTGAAGCGCATGGATAACAACGTCTCGTGTATTCTGCAATGCTGATTCTTCTGCGATGTCAAAACGGTGTACTCTTACAGCTTCTGTTAGTGTGGTTTGATACGATTTTGTGATTTTCTTGGCGATGAAAAACCATGCAACACAAGATAAAATTGTAATGATTCCAACACCACGCAACCCAAAATACTCAGCGAAAAGCAAAATTAATGCAGCGACACCTGCCCCTAATGGATTAACCATTCCGTTGCGAAAGAGTTTGGCAGACCTGCGGATTTGACTCGGTAAAGGGCCTAGCGATATTGTACTTCCAGATCTATCGACACTGCTATAAAAAACCCGCTCACTCATTCTGAAAACTGCTGCCATCCAGAACCCTGGATAAACCATCATGCCAACCCCGGCTAAGGCGCAGCACACGGGGAGAGTACATAATAGCCCTGCCAACCCAAAATATTTCAACAAGAGATTGGTTCCCCCAATCTGGGCAATCAGGATAAGAGCATTTGATATCCCATAAAATGGCCCCATAAACGATCCAATACTTTCTGCTTTATAAGCGATGCTAACTTCTGATTTCAGTGCATAATTGGCTAACGTATCAACAATCATCTTAAAAAAGACGGCTATGGCGCCATATATAAATAGCGGATACTTTAGGAGTGGTTGCTTTCCCTCAGATTTTTTTTGTGTAACAGCTATCGGCTTTAATTGCCAAACGCATAGCGCAGCAATAAACATAGACACGGATAAAACGTATAAAAGGGTCTCTAATTTAGAGACGCGGATGATAAATTTTATTAATAATAAACCAGTCAGCAGTCCGCCAACACCTCCACTACTATCTATCCACTTCAACAGGGATTTAAACTTCCGGATATCGAATGCATCAGTAATAGTATTTAGTGAAATGACACGTATAAGCACGATTAATGCTTCTAACCACAGGCAGAGCGCAAAAGGAAATCCAGGGATTCGATATTCCAAAAGCCCTCTCGATATAATAACTGTTAAGGCTAAAATCATCAATATCGAGGAATTTGCAATCTGAGATCCTTTGGATATTATGGGTGTAACGGCAAAGACTAATAAAAAAATAACAACTGTCTTACTCAAAAAAAGATGGGGTATCAAGTTCGGATAAGTCGAAAGAAATAACTCATCGATATAGGTGTCACAGATGGTACTACTGGCATAAGCGAAGAAGTACAATACCAGAGCCGTAGTAATCTTCCGTGTATCTTGAGTGAGGTTCATCATTATCTTCTGTTCTTTACTATTGTCAGTAGTCCACAAAATGTTATTCTAAACCCTTCACTGCGTTTCCTTCACTGCGTTCGAGGACAGGCTACGGACAGGCTTCGTGAAGAATCTTTCAAGTACTGCCAAAACAAGATCTTTTACTCGTCTCCGGATGCGTGAGGTGCGCTGGGTTCTTCCCACCACCCGTAGGGTCTTCCCTCCCACCCGAAGGGCTCAACTCCCGCTCAGGCCTGTCCTCGAGCGCAGCGAAGGAATGACACATCGTGCATGGTTGAGGACTACTGATTGTTAATTCAGGTGATATGTGACTCGCAGCAGAAACCAACGTCCTGGCTGCGGATAGGGGTGTCTAACGCTTCCGCCCTGTTCGTATTCTGTATCCAGCAGATTATAGACTCTGGCATCCAAAGAGATCCAGTTAAACAGAATGTTGCGCAACGAAAACCCCGCGTTGAATATCAAAGCGGCACCCACTTCGTTATCAGCATCTCGAAAATCTGCTATAATTTCTTGGGTCTCATCGTCTTTGAAAACTATATCGATGGGGGAAGATTGCTTACCTATGTATCTCGCCGTAAGATTGAACCATGTATTTTTTTGGGTTGAATAGAATGGATTAAAATCAAAAATCGCGTTTGCTGTCCACTTTGGAACATTGTTAATTTGCTTATTCGTTATCGGATACCTATCCGCATCAAGGGCTTCTTGGTAGGTCAGATTTGCCCGAGCGGTGTATGCATCTTGAAGAAAAGCAACTTCGTTTTCCAAGCCCCAACTCTTCAATCCGCCGGTATTTTTGTAAATCGGGTCAGGTGCTATCGCATTATTATCTCGAAAAATAAAATTACTAAAGTCATTGTAGAAAAAATTCAAAGTATTTTTCAATCTGCCACCTACCAGGTTAATCGTTGGGGTAATCTGAAATGAATTCAGACGCTCGGGGCTAAGCCCGCTTCCTCCGCGAAAAGTGTCCGAAGAATTGTAACGGTACCAGTATGCAGCATCCACAAAAGATTGCGCATAGGAAACCTTTGTCTCAAATTTCTCGTTTGGTAAGTATATCAATGCCAGCCGTAGGCCGAGATTCTGAACGTCATCGGCTTTGTTTCGGTCTTTGTAGTCATATCGTAAACCTAAGTTCAGAATTAAATTATCATTCAGCCTGTGCTTGAGTTGAGAAAAGCTGGAATAAATAGTCTCCCGTCCTTGGTCGAGTAACTCTTGCCCGCCTTCCTCCCCCTCTTTAAAATCGATCCACTTGCCATTAACTGCACGCGCATTCTGGCTATCATAAACCTCCATCCCATCTAACTGAGTTCCAAGTATAATATTCCCTTCACCAAGATGCTCCAGCCTGTAGGCTTGCTTCAATTGGAGGACAAAGCCTAAATCTCTATCGTTCCAGATCAGCGCCCTGGATTCCTTTTTGAATGGGTCAATGATGACGTGAGCCTGAATCGTGCTCTGATCATAATACCCATGAGCCTGTATCGTAAAATCGTCAGAAAAGTCGTAATCGTACTTAAGCCCCAGATGAGAGAATTGAGATGCCTGGCCAGGACCGAGACCAAACAAAGTTCTGTATTCATCGTACTTATACGTTTGACCATTTTCCCCGCCGGCAGAAAAAGGCTCTATATATTTGCTGTACCGAGCACTGCCCAGAAGTGTAAAATGACCGAACCGATACTTTACCCCAACATCATACGACGGGAGATCTTTAAACCCATCTAGAATTGCGGACGCATCCGCTTCATGAAATTTAGAATAATCTTTAGCCTTTGGTATTTCAACTATCTCACCGCCTGCCCGATAGCTTGTTCCCCAGATCAAGAGGTCATTTTCCTCCGTAAACTCTTTTCCGTAAATAAAGCTCAACTTCTGTTGACCATTGTTTCCTGTACCTCCGCTCACTAAAGCACCGTTGACATCTTTACCGGATTTGGTCACAAGATTGATAACAGCGGTCAAAGCGACGTTGCCATACAAAGAGGATGCTGGCCCACGCAAGACTTCAATCTGCTTAATCTTCTCTAAACTAATACTGTAATCTGGATCTGCTAAGGATTGAGATCGATTGTTCAATCGATGCCCATCTAACATGACCAGCATTTTTTGCTGGGCAGACCCGAAAATCCCACGTGCGGCAACATTCACCTCATTCTGATCTTGCACGAAAGTCATTCCCGGAACATAAGTGATAAGGACGTCTTTGAGGGT